>DASXTQ010000106.1:0-37232 GCA_036505295.1 Candidatus Eiseniibacteriota bacterium | reverse complement strand
GGCGAGGAAGACGGTGTCTCGCTCGTGCGGCCGTCCTTGGTCTTCATGCTCGGCGACTACGGTCAGGATGCCCGGGTTCTCGCCTTCGCCGACTCGCTCTCAAAGCAGTACATCGCCGCCCCCGCGTCGGTCGACCCCTCGCTGGCCGGAGTCGCGCTCAGCCTCTCGGCCCTGCGCGCGGACGCCTCACTCTTCGCGGACTACAAGCGGCGATTCGAGACGGCGAAGATTCCCGCCGACCGGTCGCGGTTCTTGAACGCGCTCGGCCATTTTCGCGATCCGAAGCTCGTGGAAGAGGTTCTTGGCTACTCGTTGCAGGCACCGGTCCGCCCCCAGGAGGTCTTCACGATCGCGAACGCCGTCGGCTCGGCCATCGAGAACGAGGACCTTCTGTACGGCTGGATCGAAGAGCATTTCGGGGCGATCTCGACGAAGATCCCGCCGATGTACGTGGTCTTCCTTGCGGGGTACGCGGGCGGTTGCTCGGTCAAGCGGCTCGAGGCGGCGAAGGCATTCTTCGCGGGACCCCCGCATGCGGTCCCTGGAACCGACAAGGAGCTGGCGAAGGTCGCGGACCAGGTGAAGGATTGCGCCGGGTTGAGGGAACGGGAGGGGGCGGTCGTGGCGGCCTACCTGAGCCAATCCGTCGGGGCGCGATAGCGCGGCCGGAAGGAGTCGCCGGTCCGGTCGGGGCTAGGTGTCGGATAAGAAAAGGGGCCCGGGTTCCGGGCCCCTGCCGTATTCATGGTTGCGGGGAGAGGATTTGAACCTCTGACCTTCGGGTTATGAGCCCGACGAGCTACCAGGCTGCTCCACCCCGCGCGCGTATCTTGCCTTAGCCCGCGGCGGTTGTAAAGCGTCTACTTCGCCGAGTCCTCCTCCGCCTGATACCGGTAGAGAATCTCGTCCTTCTTGACCATGTGGAACCGCTCGCGGGCAACGCGCTCCGAAAGGAGCGGGTCTTTCGTCGTGTTCTTCCGACTCTGCTCGGCGCGGTTCGCCTCGACCGCGAGGAGCAGCCTTCGCGCGCGAAGCTCCGCCGTCTCGTGCTGTAACGCGCGGATCCGGATGAAGCCGCTGTCCCCGCCAACGAACGAATAGACGAGATAGCCCAGCAGGAGGCCCGCGCTCCAGAGAAGGAGCCGCCGCTTCTTGCTTTTCTCTCGGGGTGGGAGCCTGAGAAATTTCCGAGCCGGCGGATCCTTTGGGCTCTGGTACGGGGATCGCATCATGGCCGGGTGCTCACCGTGCGTCCGCGGTCTCGCGCGAGCCGCCGCTCAGCTTCCGGAAGGCGGCCGCTCCCGGGTAGGTCGCCTCGTCCGCCAGCTGCTCCTCGATCCGGATGAGCTGGTTGTATTTCGCGATCCGCTCGCTTCGAGAGAGCGATCCGGTCTTGATCTGCCCCGCGTTCACGGCCACGGCGAGGTCGGCGATCGTCGTGTCCTCGGTCTCGCCGGAGCGATGCGAGATCACGGTTGTGTAGCCGGCGCGGTTGGCCATTCCGATCGTGTCGAGCGTTTCAGTCAATGTTCCGATTTGGTTCAGCTTGATCAGGATGGAGTTCGCGACCCCCTCTTCGATCCCGCGGCGCAAGATTTCCGGATTTGTGACGAATATGTCGTCCCCCACGAGCTGGACCGTGGCACCGAGGGCTCCTGTCAGGTGCTTCCAGCCGTCCCAGTCGCCTTCGGCAAGGCCGTCCTCGATCGAGACGATCGGGAACCGCTCCAGGAGATCGCCCAAGTACTGGGTGATCGCTCGCGAGTCGAGCCCCTTCCGGCCGTCGAGGGAGTAGGACCCTCCTTTGTGGAGCTCCGATGCCGCGACGTCGAGCGCCAAGGCCACGTCCTCGCCGGGGCGATAACCCGCCTTTTCGATCGCGCGCATCAGGAAATCGAGCGCGTCCGCGTTCTTGCCCAGATTCGGGGCGAAGCCCCCTTCATCCCCGACCGCGGTCACCAGCCCCTTGTCGCGGAGCAGCCTTTTCAGGGCGTGGAATACCTCGGAACCCATGCGCAGCGCTTCCGAGAAGGAAACGGCACCCACGGGGACGATCATGAATTCCTGAATATCGAGGTTGTTGTCCGCGTGCGCGCCCCCGTTCACGACGTTCATGAGCGGAACGGGCAGCGTCTTCGCGTTCGCGCCGCCGAGGTAGCGATAGAGCGGGAGAAGGTGGGAGTCGGCCGCCGCCTTCGCGGTGGCGATCGAAACCCCTAGAATCGCGTTCGCGCCGAGGGCCTTCTTGTTCGGAGTGCCGTCCAGGTCGATCAGGAGATGATCGATGTACGCTTGGTCGTCCGCGTCCTCGCCCACCAGGTGACCCGCGATCGTTTCGTTCACGTTCGCGACGGCCTGGGTCACGCCCTTGCCCCCGTACCGCTTGGGATCCTGGTCGCGAAGCTCGAGCGCCTCCCGCGAGCCCGTCGAGGCCCCGGACGGGACCGCGGCCCGGCCGATCGCACCCCCTCGGAGCGCGACCTCGACCTCAACCGTGGGCATCCCTCTCGAGTCCAGTATTTCCCTAGCGTATATCGATTCGATCTCGGTCATGGGGCACCGGACGCTAGGGTCGAAGCGGGCGGCCCGTCAAGGGAAAAGCCTTGACGGACGCAGGATAGGGCCACTAGGTTCCGCGCCCGAGCCCGAGGCAAGCGCTTCCGCCTCCGGCTTGCCGGCGGCCCACAGAGGGACCGACGAAACTTGAAACGCCGCCGGAGCGTAGGGGCGGTGAACGGCATCCAGGGATCGAGGGCTTGAGTTGGCGTCCGACGAACGGGACCTGGTCCGGCGATGCCTTGCGCGTGAAGAGCGCGCTTATCGCGAGCTGATACGCCGGTACCAGACACCGGTCGTGAACCTCGCGTGGAGGATCACCGGGAGTCCTGAGGACGCCGCCGAGGTGGCGCAAGAGACTTTTATCCGGGTCTTGAGGTCGCTTCATACCTACGACCCGGAACGCCCGCTCAAGACCTGGCTCTTCAAGATCGCGGCGAACCTGGCCCTGGACGCGATCCGGCGCCGCAAGCGCCGCCCGGTCTCGATCGAGGACCTCTTCGGCGAAGACGAGGGTCCACTCCTGGAAGCGGTGGAGCCCGGGCCTGGGCCCGACGCCCAGCTCATGCTGGACCGGTCGGTGGAGCGCTTCGATCAGCTGGTCCGGGAAATGCCGGAGCATTACCAGGCGATTCTGTACTTGCGATATCGCGAGGACCTCGCCTACGAGGAAATCGCCGAGACTCTCAGCATCCCTCTCGGCACGGTGAAGGTGCGGCTCCATCGGGCGCACGAGATCTTGAGACGGAAGTTGTCGTCGCGAGGAAAGCGGTCATGAAAGAAAACCTCTCCTGTGACGAGTGCGAGCGTGAGCTCACGGCCCTCATCGACGGCTCGGTGACGCCGTCGGTTGCGCGAGTGATCGAACGCCACGCTTCGTCCTGTGCGCGTTGCGCGGCGGCCCTCGCGGACTACCGCGCGCAGGTGCTTGAGCTCCAGCGCATGCCGCTCCTCGTGGCACCCGCCTGGCTCGAGGACCGAGTCGTGCGCCGGGTCATGGGCGCCCGCGGCTTCCTGGCGGCCGGTTGGCAGCGGTTCGGCGCCGCCCTCGGCGCCGTCTCCTTCGTGCTCACGGTGGCTTTGCTCGCCAACCTGCCGCGGCTCGCGAAGGCTGTCGGCGCTCCGGCGCCCTCGATCTGGATCGTTTCTCTGATGGATGGCCTCATCTCCGGCGCGACTTGGGTCTCGAAGTGGCTCGCGAACGAGCTCGCGTTCTACGAGCCGATCGCGCGCCAGATCTGGCTCGCCGTGCAGTCGCTCAAGAGCATTCCACGCGCCGCGATCGTCTCCCTCAAGACGCCCGAAGTTCAAATTGCCGGCGCCATTCTCATCACCCTGGGACTCGCGCTCTACATCCTGCTGCGACCATCCCGCCACCGCGAAGGGAGTGTGGGGCATGTTTGCCTGTCGCTCTGACGTAAAGGTGCGGAGCACGCTCTATCCCTGGATCGCGGCGCTTTCGTTCGGCCTTCTCCTCGCCTCGCTCCTCCTGCCGCCGCCTGCGATCGGGGCCACGGCCACGAAGACCGGAACCAAAGCCGGGGCCGATAGCGCCGGAGCCGGGAGCCGGGACGAAGGCATATCGGTGCGGGTCATCGAGGATGGGAAGCAGCCCACAGCGAAGAGGTCCCGCTCGACCAACGAGGGCACGAAGGTCGATGCGGCGAGCGGCGAGGACGGCGCCGAGGCGCCGGAGCCTCCCGAGCCGCCGGCGCCACCGGGCTCGCACGAGAACGATCTCGTGCGCTTTGGGCAAGACATCGATATTCCGGCCGGCAAGGTGATCGATGGCAGCGTAGTCGCGATCGGCGGGTCGGTTACGGTGTATGGGCGGGTGAAGGGGGATTGCGTGGCCGTGGGGGGCAGCGTCTCGATCCGCGGAGACGGAGCGGTCGAGGGAGACGCGGTCAGCGTGGGCGGCGCCACGAGCGCGAGCGACAGCGCATCTGTCGGAGGGAGCAACGTCTCCGTGGGCGCCTGGCCCTTCAAAGGAGGGCATGCGGGCGGGTTGATTCCGCTCCTGGGACTCATGGGGCTCGGCGCGCTCGCGGGCGTCTTTACGACGATCATCCAACTCTTGCTGACCGTGTTTTTCGCGTGGCTCTGCCTCCTTCTCGCCAAGGAGCGAATGGAGCACGCGGTCGATCGGATGGGGCATCAATTCGGGAAGTCGTTCCTGTGGGGTCTCCTGGGATGGGTAGCGATGATCGTGTCCGTCCCGAGCATCGCGGTCGTGTGCGCGATCGCCATGGTGATTCTCGTGATCACCATCATCGGGATTCCTGTCGCGATCCTGCTCGCGATCGTGATGGTCTTCGCCTTGATCGCCGCGGTGCTGGGGATCATCGTTGCGACGTTCCTGGGCTATGTGAACGGCTCGATGTATCTCGGCCGTCTGCTCTTGTCCAGACGGAATCCCGGCGTGAGGGCCTCCCCGATGAGGGCGATTATCATCGGCGCGCTCCTCATTCTTGGATTGAAGGTCGTCGGAAACATTCTCGGCCTCATCGGCGTCGTATTCGTGATGCCGATCAGCTTCGCGTTCGGCATCGCGGCCGTCGTGCTTGGATTGGTCTTCACGACGGCGGGCCTGGGCTCGATGATCCTGACGCGCTTTTCGAAAGGGCCCGAAGCTGGGCCCGGGGTAGCCCAGCCGGCGGCGCCGGGCGCGGGATGGTACGCGCCTCCTCCTCCGCCGTCACCGGTCCCTCCGCCTGCGGGAGGCACGTCGGACGCGCCCTAGGCGTGGGAGGACCAGCGACTCCGAATCCGAGCCACGTTGGCTCCCTACTGCGGCGCTTCGAGGCGCGAGGGCACGAATGTCTCGCTCTTCGCGAGCGCCGTTCTGTCTCCCAGCCCTGAAACATTGACCGCGATTCCGAGAAGGTACCCGGGCAGGCCGCGGGGCGCGCCCGCCGGATTCTTCACCTCGCCCGAAAGCCAATCTTCGATTTCTCCCAGATCCTCCGCAGAGAGCGGTCGAATCGTGACGCGGACGGAGACGTAGTAGCGGCCCATCCGGTCGAGTGCCGCGGCGGGCACCAGCGGCAGACGCCGTTCGGAGAAGAGGAGCGTCTCCAGGGAGTCGAGCGACGGCACGACCCGCGCCTTGCGCTGAGACGGAATGGAACGGACGCGGAACGTTTTCTCCCACGGATCGTAGACCACCTTGTGGTCGCTCTTGATCGCCAGGACCAGCTTGTCGAACCAGAAGGTACGCCGTTTCCAGACCCCCACCTCGAAGGCGACCGTTGCGGGCATGCCCCGAAGAAGGGTCTCTTCGAGCCGCGGCGTCCACGGGTTCTCCGTCCGATAGGAGACGGTGATCGCGCCGTTCACCGATTCGACAGGATCGACGCTCAACCCGAGATCGTTTCCCGCGAATGCCGTTCCCGAAAGCAGGACGGCCGAGAGGACCACCCACCACGCGTGGATGAAGAATCCATCCCCCCCTTCCGCCCGGTCAACCCCGGGCTTCAGAACCGATCTCCGAGGCGGACTCCGACACGCAGCTTGGACTTTTCGTCGCGGAGGTTCTTCGCCACGGTTATCGCCGCGGGTCCTTCGGCGATCCGCACTCCCAACCCCAGATCCACGGCGGGGCGCTGGCGGCCGAGATTGTCGCTTCCGAACCAGGCCGCGCCGGTGTCCAGAAACGTGAACGCGTAGATGTTCTTTCTCGCGCGCTGATAGAACTCCGCGTTCGCGACGAAGAATTGGTCTCCGGTGAACGTCTTGAAATCATGTCCCCGGAGCGTGCCGATCCCACCCACGTACCAGGTCTTCTGAGCCGGCAGCGAGCCGGTCAGCGTGGATCCCACGATCAGCCGCGCGCGGAGATCCCGGGTCGGAGAAAGCCGGATTCGATTCCGTATCGCTCCGCGCAGTCTCCCGTACTCGAAATCGCCATTGAGGGGCGGACCGGACCGCTCGTACACCGCCTCGCCGTGCGTGCCGCCTCGAGCCGGAAGCTGGGCGGGGCCAATCCGGCAATGGACCGTGAACGCCTGCTCGTCCCCGTCCTCGATCGGCGGATTGGGGCGGAATTCCGGATGCCGGCCGGTCAGCGAGACCCGTGTCTTGACGCTGAGGGAGGCTTGGGACTCAAAGCGGGCCCCGCCACGAATCGAGAAATCCGATCCGGGTGACCACCCGATGTACCCTTGCCCTCCTTGCGATTCGTAGTGATCGCGATAATCGGTCCGCGCCACGAGGGCGAAGATCGTGTTTTCCCCCTCGGTGACGATCCAGTCATCCTCGGTCGACGTCCGCCGGTACACGGAGCCCCCGATCTGGAGCCATGGGCGGTCGCCGAGCGGCGCCTCGAATCCCGCCTCATAAAGCGGGCGCTTTCTCGAGAAAGCATAGGTTCCCTCGGCGAACAGAACGGGCGCGGGCGCGCGCGCGGGCTGGAAGGCGGCGCCGAGCGTGGGGGCGGGGCCATCGACACGGTTGTAGCGCGCGCCGATGATCGGGTGAAACCGCGCCTCTTCCGGGAGACCGGTCTCGAGTGTTTCCCATTCGGCCGCGCGCCTGACCGGGGGCGGCGGAACCGGGCGCGCCAAGGTCGAGTCGGATCCGAGCGTCGCGCCGCACGCGGTCCCCGCCAGGGAAAGCGCTCCCGCGCATGCAATCGATAGGGCGGTGAGGCGAGCGGCGCTACGAGGTCTGGGCATCCCGCACCAGACCGTACCGCTTGATCTTCCTGTGGAGGTAACCGCGGTCCATGCCGAGCCGCTTTGCCGCTTCGGTGACGTTCCAGGAGCATTGCCGAAGCGTCGCTTGGATGGCATCGCGCTCCGCGCGGTCGCGCGCCGCGCGAATCTCGCTCACCGGCTCTTCTTCGCTGTCGGGGGGAAGGGCGGCCTCGACCTCGTGGAGGCCGATCGTGTCTCCTTCCGTCATGATGAGAAGCCTCTCGATGAAGTTTTTCAGCTCGCGTACGTTCCCCGGCCACGAGTATCGCGCCAGGCGCTCGACCGCTTCCTTCGCGATGTGGCGCATCGACCGGCCGTGCTCCTGTCCGAAACGTCCCATGAAATGCTCGATCAGGAGCGGGATGTCCTCCCGCCGCGCGCGGAGCGGCTGCACGTGGATCGGCACCACGTTCAACCGGTAGAAGAGATCCTCCCGGAACCTTCCGGCCTGGATTTCCTCGGAGAGATTCTTGTTCGTGGCGGCGACGATCCGCGTGTCTACCTGGATCGTGCGGGTGCCGCCCAGACGCTCGATCTCACCCGTCTCGATCGCGCGAAGAAACTTGGCCTGGGTCTCCAGGCTCATATCGCCGACCTCGTCCAGAAAGAGCGTGCCGCGATCGGCGGCCTCGAGGCGTCCGCGCTTCATCTGTGCCGCTCCGGTGAAGGCTCCCTTCTCGTACCCGAAGAGCTCGCTCTCGACCAGATCCTTGGGGAGGGCGGCGCAGTTCAGCTTCTCGAAGGGTCCCCGGCTCCGGGGGCTCGCGCGGTGGATCGCCCGCGCCACCAGCTCCTTTCCGGAGCCGCTCTCCCCGGTGATCAGCACCTTCGCCTCGCTGCGCGCCACTTTCGCGACCTCCGCGCGAACCTGCTCCATCGCGCGGCTTTCCCCGATCATCGCGTCCGCCGTTCCCGCGAGGCTGCGGAGCGATTCGTTCTCGCGCTTGAGCTCGCGCAGCTCCAGGGCGCGCTCGACGGTCACGTTCAGCCGGTCGGGCCCGAACGGCTTCTCCACGAAATCCGCCGCTCCCATCCGGGTCGCGCGCACCGCTTCCTCGATGGTCCCATGGCCCGACATGATGACGACCGGGAGATCGGGGCTCAACGTTTTGGCGGACTCGAGCAGATGAAGGCCGTCTTTTCCCGGGAGGCGAAGATCGGTCAGCAGCAGATCGACCCGCTCTTTCGAGAGGATCGCTTCGGCGGCCTCGGCGCTCTGAGCCGTGACGACGTCGTAGTGCCGCTTGAGCGCGCCCGAGATCTCCAGAAGCACCGAGGGCTCATCGTCCACGACAAGCACTCGTGTGCGGGGACCCTGGCTCACTCCGCACCCTCCGATGCGACGGGCAGCGTAAACCAGGCGCGCGTGCCGATTCCCGGATTGCTTTCCAGAACGAAGCGACCCGAGTGCTGGTCCACGATTCGTTGTACCAGAGTGAGCCCCAATCCGCTCCCCGTCGATTTCGTCGTGAATCCGGGTGCCACAGCGCGCTCGAGCGTGGCGGGATCCATCCCGGGTCCCTGGTCCTCGATCTCGACGCGGAGCAGCGGCTCCGCGCCGTTCGTATCGCGGAGCGCGCGAAGCGTGATGATCCCACGCTCCGGTGAGGCCTCCATCGCGTTCTTGATGAGGTTCACCAGCACGCGCTGGATCTGTGCCTCGTCGGCCCAGGCTAACGGCAGGGGGGCCGCGACCTCAACGCGGAATTCGATCGGCGTCGAGCCCCGGTAGAGCTTGGCCACATTCTCGGCGAGCGCGCCAACGTCGCACGACGCGAAATGCGGCTCAGGAAGCTGGGCCACGGCGGAGAACGAGGTCACGAATTCCTGGAGCGAGTGAACCTCGTTCAGGATGAGGTCCGCGTTCTCCCGCACGACCTCCGCGCGCGGCGCTTCGGGCCGGCGCGCCTCATCTCTCAGCCGCTCGAGCGCGAACTGAATCGGCGTCAGGGGATTCCGGATCTCGTGTGCGACCGCGCGGGCCACCTCCCGCCAGGCGGCGAGCCGCTCCGCGCGGACCAGCGCGCGTCGCGATGTCTGAAGCTCTTCCACCATCAGGTTGAACGTGGTCCCCAGGAAACGGACTTCCTTGGTCCCCGAGGGCTTCACGCGGTGGGATAGATCTCCCGAAGAAACGTGCTCCATGGCCCCGCGCAATTCCAGAATTGGTCTCGCGGTGTCCCGCGAGACGAAATACGCGAGCGCGAAGCTCACGAGGCCGAGGACGACGGTCCAGATCGCCGCGAAGATCCAGAGGCTTCGCTCCGAGATCCACGTATAGACGCCCAGCTTTCGGTACATCGTGAGATTCTGCTGGAGGGCGAGTATCTCCTTGGAAATTTCCGGATCGAGCTGGTACCCGGCGAGGATCATGGCTGCCTTGCCCAAGGGAGCCACGCCGCTGACCTGCCGCGGCGCGTCCCCGCCCGTGATGAGACCGCCCTGCTCCAAGGCGCCGAGCAGCGTTTCGCGCTCCGGCTCGGGGAGCGTGATGCGCGGACCCAGCCTGGCCCCGAAGACCCGCTCGATCGGAGGGCCGATCCGGTACATGCACACGTAGTCGAGCCCGCGGCTTCTCGCTTCCTCGCGCAGATGGCGCTCCAGATCGGCCATCCGCTCGGACCCGAAAAGCCGCTGGGTGGTGGGATCGAGCGCCATCACTTCGGCGTGCTGGCGCGCGTCGCTCCCAAGCCGCTCGATCCCTTCTCGGATCACCTCGAGCGATTGCGCGAGCGCATGTTCCGTCTCGGGGTTTCGAAGCGCCGAGATGCTGCGGGAGAGATAGTAGGTCACGACCAGAGTCAGGCCGAGCGACGGGATCAGGGATACAAGGAGAAAGAGCGCAAGAAGCCGCTGGCGCAGCGTGCCGAGCATCGTCTCCCCCGCGCTCTCGCCCGGACCTAGGTGGCGGATTCCGCTTCGCCCGCGAGCTGCCCGCACGCCGCGCCGATGTCAACCCCCTGGCTGTAGCGCACGGTGACCGCGGGAACGCGCGGCCTCAGATACTCGGCGAAGCGCCGGATGCGCTCCGGCGTCGGCCGTTTGAAACGGCCTGGACCAATCGGGTTGTAGGGAATCAGGTTGATCTTGCACGGCAGCTGGGCGACCAGCCTGACGAGCCTCGCGGCGTCGGCGACCGTGTCGTTCAGCTCCTCGAGAAGGATGTACTCGAAGGTGACGCGCCGACCCGTGCGCTCGACGTGGTGGCGGACGGCCCGCATCAGCTGCTCGAGCGGGAAGCGGCGATTGATCGGCATGAGCTTGGATCGCTGCTCGTCCACGGCGGCGTGAAGGGAAACCGCCAGCCTGAATCGGTGCCCCTGGTCGGCGAGCCGGATGATTTGAGGCGCGAGCCCGACCGTCGAAATCGTGATTCGCTTGACGGGCACGGCCATCCCGGCGGGATCGGTCAGAATCGTGAGCGCTTCGATCACGGCATCGTAATTTTCGAGCGGCTCTCCCATTCCCATCATGACGACGTTGAAGTCGCGCCCGCCGGTCGGGAGCTCGTTCCTCAGCCGGAAGGCCTGCTCCAGGATTTCCCCGGCAGAAAGGTTCCGGCCGCGCCCCATTCGGCCGGTGGCGCAAAAGCGGCACGCGAATGCGCAGCCATGCTGCGAGGAGAGGCAGAACGTGATACGGCTGGGGGTCGACATGTACACCGATTCGATGATTCCGCCCCCCGGAAGCTCGTATGCGACCTTCCGCGTGCGCCGATCGGCGGTTTCCCGGCGGGACCGCTCTTCCAGGACGCCGATGACGAACCGCTCCGCGAGCTTGGATCGCAGGGCCGCGGGAAGGTTCGTCATCGCAGCGAAGTCGGTCACGCCGCGCCCGTAGATCCAGTCCGCGACCTGGCGCCCCCGATAGGGTTTCTCCCCGATCGAATAGAAAAGCCCTTCAAGATCGGACACGGGCCGGCCGAGCAGATTCTCCCGCGGTTCGGGAGCGGTGAAAGGCGGCCCATTTTTCGGCCTTGCAAGGGTTTCCGACTTTACTTCCATGGTAGCTCATGGTAAGGTCCCTCCCTAGTTGAGTCAACGGCGGGGGGGTCTCATCGCTCTCAATCTCTCCTCGCGAGGAGGGCAGATCAGGCGCCACATCTGGCTCAAGGCATGGTGAGGATCGGCGCAGTCGATATCGGCACCAACTCGGTGCGTCTACTGGTCGCCGACGTGGACGAGAAAGAGCGCCTCAAGACAGCCCACCGGATGGGAGAGATCTCACGTCTGGGCGAGGGGCTCGATCGGACCGGTGTGATCGATGAGGCAGCCGCCGCAAGAACCCTCGATTGCCTCGAGCGCTTTGTCCACGAGGCGGAGTACAGCGGGGCGAGCCAGATCCGCGTCGCTGGAACCAATGCCTTCCGGGTTGCCCGCAACGGGCGTGATGTAGCGGACAGGTACGCCCAGCGCATCGGATACCCCGTCGACATCCTCACCGGAGAAGAAGAGGCGCGGCTCGTATTCCTCGCCGTGATGAGCGGCCTCAGCGCGCCGCACGGCCGGTCGGTCGTCGTCGACATCGGCGGTGGAAGCACCGAGATCATCTGTGGCGAAGGGGAGAAGGGCACACAGCTTATCAGCCTCGAGCTGGGTTGCGTCCGGCTTACTGAGAGGCTGGTACAGGGTGATCCCCCGGCCGTCGGCGAGCTGGAACAGATCCGGGCCCATGTCCGCGAGGTTTTCGCGGAAAAGCTCGGGGCGTTCGACGGCAGCCGGATCGATCGGGCCGTCGGGGTTGGGGGCACCGTAACGGCATTTGGCGCACTCGACTTGGGCCTCACGAAATACGATCCCTCCCGCATCGAGAATCACCTCCTGAGCCGAGAGCGCATCGCGTCCATCGAGAAACACCTCTGCTCGATCCCTCTAAATCAGAGGCGCGATCTGGCCGGCGTGAGCCGAGGCAGGGCGGACATCATTCCTGCCGGGGCCGTGATCCTCTCCGAATTCGTGAACCGATTCCCCGTTGCCGGGGTGTACGTTTCCACGAGAGGACTTCGCTACGGGCTGGTCTTGAGCGAGGCCCGGAAGGTTTGGAGGGTCCAGGGGGAACCGGTCGGAAACTGAGCAGGGTTGCAAAAAGCACCTATTTCTCTTGACGCGGCTAATTGAACGAGCTATATTGATTTACAAAGGTAGTCAAGTCTGCGGGTGGCCTGTCCCCAGGGACTCCCTCCCAGGGATTCGACCCAAGTAGTCGGATTCCAAGCCAACCGCAGACGAAAAACCCGAAAAATGGTTTTCGGGCGACCACTTTTGCCGGGTGTCTTCTCCGAGGAGCAATACATGAGGATCCGGGTTCCAGGTCACTTTGTTGCCGCTTTGGCAATCCTCGCCGCAGTCCTTTGTCTCCTCCCAGCGAGCACGAAAGTCGCCGTCGCCAGGCCCATTGGATGGGAAGACGTCGGCCCGCCAGATCCTGATCCAAAAGGCGATAACGATGGCGTCGTGCTCAAAGCACCCAGTTTGCGCCCGATTTCCGGCTCAAACGAACAGGTGCCGGGAGGAAACTACGGAAACGTGTGGACGGTGAGAATCGCCCGCTACGATTTCCGGGGTGTGAGGTTGTTCTTTGCGGTAACCCGAGTGAACTACTGGCCGTTCTGGCTGCGCTAGAGCACTCCAAGCTCTCGCATCTGAGCGACCCAAAATCGGCAGTAGAGGGCCGGTATGGAAGGATTTGTTCCCAAAGACCGACCGAGCAGACATAACCGGACCCTTGGGGATCCCCCGCCCCCGCCAAATGAAAAGCAAAACGCGGATGGGGATCGCAAGGCCCAGGAGCTCGGCGATCTCTATTTCGCAGCCGATAACTTCGCGGTAGCGCTCGAGTACTACCGCCGCGCCCTGGAGAACGAGGATCGGCGCGGCGAGGGTGCGAATCAGGAATCGCTCCTCAAGACAGGTACCCAGATCGTCGAGTGCCTTCGCCACCGTGGCGATCTGAACGAAGCGGTCGAGGCGCTTCACGACCTCCACCGAAAACTCCGCCCACACGTCACGCGCGAGCAGATAGGCCGGCTCTCCTCCCGGCTTGGAATTCTGCTTTTCGAGCGCGGCCGTTATCGCGCGGCGCATCGCGCCGCATCGCTGGCCTACCGGCTCCTGCGCGATACAACACTCAACCTCGACCTGGGCCACACCGAGATGTGCCTGGGCGCGATCGCCCTCCGCACCGGGGAATGGAACTCCGCGCGCGATCACTTCGAAAGCGCCATCGCGACCTACCGGCGCGCCGATTACCAGAGCGGGATGGCCGTTGGCTACAACAACCTCGGGCTTCTCTACAAGAACCAGTGCAGGTTCAAGGAATCGGTCCGTTTCCTCGAGCAGGCGCTGCGCATCAGTGAGCGGTCGGGGCATTACCACGACGCCGCGACCTACGTGCACAACCTCGGGCTCGTGCACGACAAGATGGGGGACTGGGATCTGGCCGAGGAGCACTACCGGCGCGGGCTCCAGATGTACACTGAGGTCGGGTATGCGGCGGGACGCGCCCGCGCGCTGGGATGCCTGGGGAACCTGAAGCGCAAGCGCCGGGACTGGGGGCAGGCCGAGGAGCTCATTCGAGAATCCTTGGCGCTCGCGACCGAGCGCGGGTACCCGCGCGAGACGATTCTGGCGCGGGAGGCGCTGGGCGATTACTTCCTCGACCGCGGCGTGCTCCTCGAGGCGCGCAGAGAATTCGAGACCGCCTTCGCCATGGCCGACCAGGTCGCGCCGGAATCCGACCTCACGGTCGAGCTGTTGCGCCGCTTGGGCGAGGTGCACTTGGCCGCGCTGGAGCTGGAGCCGGCGGTGCGGTTCGCGGAGCGCGCGCTCGTGTCCGCGCGGCGGCTCGGGGACAGACTCGAGGAGGCATGCTCCTTGAAGCTCATCGGGCTCGCCAGCGCGGAAGCAGGCGACCTGGATCAGGCCCGGGGCTACCTCGACCAGGCGAGCGAGATCCTCCAGCAAATCGGCAAGCGCTACGAGCTGGCCAGGCTGTGTTTCTCCGCCGGCCTCGCCTGGAGAAAGCGCGCACGACGCGGGAAATCCCGCGCGATCCTCGATGAATCGGTCAGCTACCTCCGCCGCGCCGTTGCGGGATTCGAAAGCTTCGGTCTCGCCGAGCTCACCGCCGGCGCGCTCTTGGAGCTTGCCCGGAGCGAAATGCACCGGGGGCTCACCGACGAGGCGGTCATTCACCTGGACCACGCGGCCTCGCTCTTCTCCGACCACGAAGAGCCCGCCCTGGAACGCGAGATCGAGGTGTTCCAGCGCGAGGTCGAGCAAGGGCTCATCGAAGGAACCTCGGCGCAAAGCAACGAGTTCGCCGCTTTCGACGAGATTCGCCGCGTGCTCCGCGTAGAGGAGGGGGAAGGATCGCTCCAGGAGATCTTGGGGATGCTCGTGCGGCGCTCGGGCGCAGCGCGCGGCTGCGTCGTCGCCCCGGCGTCGGACGGAAGCGCGACGGTCCTTGCGGCGGCCGGATTCTCTCTTCGGGTGGCGCAGGATCTGCTGCGCGAGCTCCTTGCGCGCGTCGGCGCGGAGCGGCTTGGCTCGGGCCCGGTGGTATCGAGCCGGGCGGGTGTCGATCCGCGCTTCCGCGATTTCCCCGCGAGCCACGCATTGAGCCCGCGCACGAGCCTCGTGATCATGCCGCTTTCGCTTCCCTCGGGACAGGCAGGCTTCCTCTACCTGGACCGCCCCGCTGACGCGCCACTCGGCGCGTTCAAGCAGCGCGAGGTGAACCTGATCGCGGCGCTCAGCAACTACATCTCGGTTGCGATCTTGGAAATGCAGCGCCGCGAGCTGGCTCGGGAGAACGTGTCGCTACGCGGCCGGCTGTTGGGCACGGCGGACGATCACGGCATCATCACAAGGAGCCGCGAGCTGCTCGAGATCATCTCGCTGCTCGAACGGGTCGGGCCGAGCGACGCGACGATTCTGATCGAAGGGGAAACGGGGAGCGGCAAGGGTCTTCTGGCCCGCGCGATCCATGCCTCGAGCAACCGCGCGAACAGGCCTTTGATCCAGGTGAATTGCGCGGCATTGCCCGAGCCGCTCTTGGAATCCGAGCTCTTCGGCCACGTGCAGGGCGCCTTCACGGGCGCCGTTCGTGAGAAGGCGGGCCTCTTTGTCGAGGCGAACGGCGGGACGTTATTCCTCGACGAGGTCGACAAGACGACGATCACGATCCAGGGGAAGCTTCTCCAAGTGCTGGACAACCGGGAGGTCCGGCCGGTCGGTGGCAACAAGTCGACCAAGGTGGATGTGCGCGTTCTCTGCGCGACGAACGTGAATCTGAAGTCCCGAATCGCGAAAGGGGAATTTCTCGAGGATCTCTATTATCGCCTCAACGACATTTGCTTCCGCGTACCGCCCCTTCGCGAGCGCCCCGAGGACATCCCGCTTTTGGTCGATCACTCTTTGCAGAGGTTTGCGGCCGAGATGGGTAAGGCCATCCACGCCGTCGAACCGGAGGTGCTGCGCCTCTTCGCGGAGCTGCCTTGGCGCGGAAACGTGCGCGAGCTGGAGAAGGTGATCAAGCGAATGGTCGTGCTGGCGAACGATGGCGAACCCCTTTCGATGCGGCTTGTTCCCCGGGAGCTCCTCCGCCCGGAAGAGGAGATCAACGATTCCCCCGCTACGCTCAAGGCGGAGGTAGCCAAGGTGGAGCGCAAACTGATCGGGCAGGCTCTGGAGCGGAACGGCTGGAACAAGCTCAGGGCTGCGCGCGCGCTTTCATTGAGCTACCCCACGCTGCTACAGAAGATCAAGATCTACCAGCTGGACCGCCGCCTGGTGATTCGGCAAAGGTCTTAATCTTTCGCTATAAAACTTCTTTATCCTACTAAGTAACAAAACTCCAAGCATCTACCCCAAGTCGCCCATTGGACTATTAAATCATCTGTAATATTTCTTGATACTCACGACCGCGTCCGGCCCGATGCGGCCCGATCAATTGGAACGCAAACCACTCTGGAGAAACAGGTTACATTTCTGTTAAGGGAGAAAGTGCCCAGGTGAGATTCTTGGCATGCACGGTGCAATACCATGTGATCGGAGGGGGGGACCTCCAAGGAGCCCGCAGGTCTAGTCAGCGTTTGATGGTGGGTTAGCTGCCCGATCGAGCACCGGCCTTGTTCGAAGCAGCCGTAACCCAATAGAGCTGACCAGGCCGGGGCTCATTTTTTTGACGGAACTAGGGACCTAACGCATCCCTAGTTCCGTTTTTTTCTGCGTCCGGCTTGTTGGCGTATTCAGCGCTGAGGCGACCCTTTTCGTCTGTTTCCGTTCCGCCACACTGTTACCGATATCCTACCTGGCAACCTCCGGCTCCCGCGGAGCCCGGTAGCGCCCCAACCGCCTCAATCCCAATCAATTACTCGTCCGCTCCGCGCTGTCGCCACGGTGGCATGTGCCTTGCGGTTCTGGGATGCGACGCGTATCGCTGGTTCCCCAACCGAAGGAGGCATTCACCGTGATTCGAAACCTCGCTAGAGCGCTCGTCCTTTCGATCGTTCTGCTCTCGCTCGGCTGCCACAACGACAACGTCACAGGTGTGCCAGTCGACAGTCCTCCCCACATAGTGGATGGGGTCTACAGCGTGACGGGTGATGGAGAGGTCACCATCTATTGGCGCGCCAACCAGGAGAGCGACATCGCCTATTACAAGGTCTATCGGAACCTCTCGCCCACCGGCACCTTCAGCTTGGTCGGCTCTACGCCCCAGACCAGCTTCGTGGATACGGGCGTGGCGAACGGCAACACCTACTTCTATGCGGTTGCCGCCGTGGATCACGCCGGCCAGGAGAGCGCCGAGCTGAGCTTCGAAAACGTATTCGACACCCCGCGCCCCGAGGGTTTCGGTATCTCACTCAACAATACGTTCGTGACCGACCCACAGAGCGGCTGGGATTTCTCCGCGGAGGCGAGACGCTCTTCGCTCGACCCGACGACCGACGTCTATTACGGTGCGCAGAACGGTCACTTCCTGATGTACGCGCCGTCGGACACCAAGATCCAGGACGCGGGATACGTGGCGCTGCGCGACGTCGATTTCGCGCCCCCGTCGGGCTGGTCGGCGGACGGTCAGGTCGAAGCGATCCTCGGTCATAGCTACATCGTTCTGACGCGCGACAACCACTACGCGAAATTCGAGGTGAAATCGCGCGACGGCTCGACCATGGTCATGGATTGGGCCTATCAGATCGATCCCAACAACCCCGAACTGACGAGGCGGGCACCGTAATGAAACAAAGGGCGGCTGGACTCGCAATGGCACTGGCGACGCTCGTCGCGGCGGCTTCCAGCGCCTCCGCGGCGGAGCAGGTACCAGTGCCCTATCCCGCGGTCTACCCCACGGCGGAAGAATTCCGCGTGGAGAACGCCGCGCGCGCGCGGCGCCTCGACGTGGACGTCTGGATCAACAAGGACGAAGGCGGAATCTACCGAACGGGCGAGAGCATGAGGGTCTACTTCCGCGGAAACGCGGATTGCTACATGCTCGTGTTCAACATCGACACGGACGGGTACGTCCATCTGGTCTATCCGTACGGACCGGGGGATACGCCCTCCGTCGAGGGCGGAAGGACCTACATGATCCCCTCGCGCAGCGACCCCTACGATCTCGTCGCCGACGGACCGCCTGGGATCGAGTACGTCGTCGCGGTGGGGAGCCCGTATCCATTCCAGGACTTGCCCTGGTACCTCTCCGCCGACGCCGACGGCGGCCGTCCCGAAGGCGATTACGAGAGTGAAGACGATACCGAATCGGGCCGCATCGTCGGCGATCCCTACGTCGGCATCGATCGCATCCTGCGTCGAATCGCCGCCCCGGGTCGAGAGGACCTTCTCGCCACGAACGAGACCTATTTCTATATCGGCCGGCGGGTCGAATACCCGCGGTACGTCTGCGCGGACTGCCACTACCATCCTTACTACTTCGATCCGTACGTCAACGCATGCTCCGTCTTCGACATTCGCATCGACGCGACCTGGGCTCACTATGCGCCCCTTAGGATCGGCACGGTGCGCCCGCGTTACATCTACCGTGTGCGCCCTCAGGCGCCGACGCGATATCGCCAGTGGAAGCAGCAGTGGTCCTCGCTCGATGGACGGGCCACCCTACGCACCCGCTTCCTGCCCGAGCGCGATGTCCGTTATCGCCGGGAACGCGAGCCGCGGGTCCGCCCGACGAGGCCCGAGTTCCGCGACCTCCGCCGCTATCGCGAAGGGCGCTTCTGGAGAGGCCGCGACGAGGTCTTGAGGCTGAGAGAGCGTCGGGACAGGGTGGGCCCCCCTCCGGACCGTGGAGCGAGGCAGCGGCAGGAGGATCGCCCGGGCGGTCGAGACGTGAGGGATCGAGAGCGCCGGCCTCCCCACGATGGTGGGTACCGGGATCGCGGGCGCCCTGGGCCGCCCGCGGACCGTGGCAATTCTCCTGGGCCCCCTGGGGACCGGCGCGGCAGGGAGCGCGAGCGTGCCCGGCCGCCCGAAGAGGACCGCGGTGCGAAAGAGCGCCGGCCGCCGGACCGCCAGGAAGATCGCGGCGGGCGGAAACGGGATGACCAGGATCGAGGCGACCGGAACCGGGGCCGCGACGACCGCGACCGAGGCGATCACAAGAAGAATAGCGACGACGACGACAACGGGCGCCGGGGAGACGAGCGACCCAACGGGCGCTGAGGATGATTGACCAGGGCGCGGATTCGCCGGTACACTTGAGTCGTGCGATTTCCGTCGCCCCGGCCCAGTCGGACGCTCCCGTTCCTCCTGGCAATCTCCTTAACGTTCCTCGTCCAAACGGCTTCGGCCGTGCCTCCCGTCCCTGGGAAACACGGCTATCCGGGGCCCAAGGAAGGCTTCTCCGCAGGGCGTCTTAGGCGGGACTTCGCGCTCCCGCCGGGGCGGGGGGAGCTCATCCCCGCAGAGACCCAAGCCACCACCTACCAGGTGCTCGCGCTTCGGGTCGCCTTCAGCGACACCCCGATCGAATCCTCCGCGGCCTACTACAACCGGCTCCTCTTTTTCATGAACCAGTACTGGAACCAGGTCTCGGGCGGGGAGGTGACGCTCCAGCCCACCCTGTGGGACTCGGTTTTCACGCTGCCCCAGACGATGGCGTATTACGGGGATGACGACCGGTTTCAGGAACGGGTCGTCTTCATGATCCGCGACCTCATCGCGCAGGCCGATTCCACGGTCGACTTCCGCCCCTACCAGAGCATCGTGGTCTTCCACGCCGGCCAGGGGCAGGAGGCGGACGTCTTGGACAACAGCAGAGGGCAGCTCTGGTCCGCGTTCCTCACACCGGAGGATTTCAAGACCGTTCTTCCCGACTCGACAGGAGGTGTCGGGATCAACACGAACGACGCCATCACGCCGGGGAACTTCTACCGGATCAAGGAGGTGGTGGAGCTGCCGGAGTCGGAGAGCCAGGATGGCTACGTCTTCGGGATGACCGGGGTCACCTGCCACGAGTTCGGGCATCAGCTCGGGCTTCCCGATCTCTACGACACCACCGGCGACACCAACGGCTACTCGCAAGGGCTGGGTTCCTGGGACATCATGGCCGCGGGCGTCTGGAACGCGAACGGATTCGTCCCCAGCGAGCCGAGTGCCTGGAGCAAGGCATCTCTGGGCTTCATCACACCGGCACTGGTCAGCACCAATCAGGCCCTGACGCTCTCCCAGGTCGAGCGCCCGGTGGGCGTGAATCCCAGGCTCATCCAGATCCCCGTGACGCAGAGCGAGTATTTTCTCCTCGAGAACCGCCGGCAGGATCTGGACGGGAACGGGGCCTTCACCTTCGATGATGTGAACGGCGACGGTGCGTTCGACTTCTACACCGACAGCTATCAGGGGGCGGAGTTCGACTTTTTCCTGCCCGGTGAAGGCACGGGATCGGGGATCCTCGCCTATCACGTCGACCAATCGAAGATCGACTCCGGACTCCTGCTCAACATCGTGAACGGGGACCGGGATCGGAAGGGGATCGATCTCGTCGAGGCGGACGGCGTCCAGGATCTCGACGATCCTCCGAGCGGGTTCAACGGGGGGAGCCCGGACGACGTTTTTCGCGCCGGGTGGCGCGACCGATGGACCCCCGACACGACACCCTCCACGGAGGCGTACGGCCACGTCCGCACCGGTATCTCGGTCACGAACATCAGCGCCGCCGAAAGCCTCATGACGTTCAACGTCTCCTTCCAGGGGCTGAAGCCGGGTTGGCCGGTCGTGATCGGAGGGCGCGCGAGAAACGGCGGCGTACCGCCCCTCGCCTATGACCTGGACGGGGATCAGAAGCCCGAGCTGATCGTTCCCATCCAGCGCCTCAACAATACGGGCGGGCTTTATATCTTGAAATCGGACGGCACCGATTTTCGCGATTCCGATTCGGATTCCACCACCCGCAACGCCTTTCTCACGACCCCGTCCGCGGTCACCGCGAGCCCTTGCGTCGGCGACATCGACGGCGACGGGATTCCCGAGATTGTCTTTCAGACCCTGGACGGCGCGATCTACGCCGTGCACGCGGACAGCACGGAGCTTGCGGACGGGGACAATAACCCCGCGACGTTCGGGATCCTGGTCCCAGGGACCGGCGCGGGCGGAGGCGGGCAAGCGATCCTCGCGGACCTGAACGGCGACGGCGGGATGGAGATCATTACGGGTAGACCGTCCGGTGCGCTGGCCGGGTCGACCCTCAAAGCCTATCGGGACTCCTCGGGGACGATTACGTCGTATTCGGTGCCCATGGGTGGGTCGACGGCGACGCCCGCAGCCGCGGCCGACTTGAACGGTGACGGCTTGCCCGAGGTGATCGTTTCGGTTCGGGCCGCGGGTGGGGGGGAGTCGTCGGCGAGCGGGTTGGCCATCGTGAACTGGGAGATGTTTCGCGACCCGCTCCTCCCAAGGGATCCCGATCAATTCCCGGCGTACATGATCCGCGGCGGGCGGTTTTCCGCGCCCGTGCTCGTGGACCTGAACCGGGACGGCATCCCCGAGGTCGTGGTGGCCGACCGCTTCGGCTCGATCCACGCGTTTCATGTCGCGTTCGCGCCGCATATCCCGGGGGATCTTCCTTCCACATACATCACCACAACGGAGCTTCCCGGGTTTCCGACGGCGAGCCTTTCGGCCGGCAGCTTATCGGAGGTCTCGGTCGGCGATCTCGAGCGGGACGGATACCCGGAGGTGTTTCACATGGGGGGCGACTGCCTTGTCGCCGGGGTACATTACAGCGGCTCGCAGCGAAGCGGCTACCCGCTCTCGCCCCAGGATGCTTTGGCGCCCGCCGACTCAAACGGAATCTGGCCCCCGCTGATCGCGGACGTGGACCGGGACGGGATTCTCGACGTGATCCCTATCCTGCCGGACGGAAGCCGTCCGGCCTTTCGCGCGGACGGGCGGCGCATCGCGGGCTTCGGCCAGCTCGGCAGCACCGGATTGGGCTCCCCCCCGATGCTCCTGGACTTGGACCGGGACGGCCTCCTCGATTGGGTCGAGACCTTTGACCAGGTCCCGTTGGATCCGAGGGTCCAGGTCGAGGTGCACGCGACCTCGATCCCGGCGAGCCCTGGGTCGGTTGCCTGGTCGCAATACCGGTTCGGGCCCACTCGAGACGGCTTTTTCCCTGCTTCCCCGGCGGGACCTCCTCCCGGGACCTCCATCCTCTCCCAGGTGTATGCATTCCCGAACCCATCGCGCTCCGGAACCTCGTCCATTCATTACAGGCTCGCCGGTCCGGCCCGCGCGGTGCATCTCAGGATTATGGACCCCACAGGGCACGTGATCTCGGAGCCCGCGACGGGAGCCGCCGATCTGCTTGGATCGGCCGAGCACGCCATTCCGTGGAATCATGCCGCCATGGCGAGCGGCGTCTACCTGTGCCGCGTCGAGGTCGAGTCGGATCGCGGCGTCGAAGTCGTGTTCACCAAATTGGCCGTGGTCCGATGAGGCTCATCGAGGAGACCTTCATGCATCGTTTCCTTCGCTCGCAGGTGCTGGTACTCGCGCTGCTCTGGATGATCCTCACTCCGGCGTTGACGCTCGCCGCGGGGGAAGCGGGTTTCGCTTTCCTGAAGCTCGGCGTCGGCGCGCGCCCCATGGGAATGGGGAGCGCCTACGTCGCGCTCGCGGACGATCCGACGGCGGTCTACTGGAACCCCGCCGGCCTCGCGAACGCGGAGGGAACCCAGCTTCTCGTGATGCACAACGAGTGGATTCAGGACTTCCGGCAGGAATTCGCGGCGGTCTCCGGCTCGCTGGGACCCGGCACGTTCGGCTTCGGGCTCTCGGGCTTCTACACCTCGGAGTTCGAGGAGCGCGACGACGTGGGCAATCTCATCGGCCATTTCGGCTTCAACGATCTCGCCGTGACCGGCGCCTACGCGTACCGCTTCGCGCCGCAGGCGGCCGGAGGCGTCGCGGTGAAATTCATCCGCGAGATGATCGCCCAGGAGAACGCGACGGCGGTCGCCTTCGATTTGGGCGGCCGGCTTGGAATCGGGAAGACCGGGGTGGCGCTGGGCGCGGCGGTACAGAATCTGGGCGGCGACGCGAAGTTCGTGTCGGAGTCCTTTAAGTTACCGACGACGGTGCGCGCGGGGGCTTCGCTTTCGCGCGCGATCCCGAGCGTCGAGGGGAAGGGCACGCTCAGCGCGGAGGTGCGCAAGGCGACGGGGGACGACACGCGCTTCCACGTCGGCGGCGAGCTCGATTACAAGGAGCGGCTCGCACTTCGGGCGGGGGCCAAGTTCGGCTACGACGACGAGAGATTGAGCTTCGGCGTGGGGCTGATCCGGAGCCGCTTCCATTTCGATTACGCGCTCGTGCCTCTCTCCTCCGATCTGGGCACGTCGCATTTCTTTTCGGTCACGGCGCGCCTCTAAAGGGCCGGTCCGTCCCGAAGATCCTCGAGCCGAAACACGCCTCCTTCGAGCCGCGCGTAACTCCTCTGCTCGATCCAATCTCCGAGGACGACCAGCTCCCCCTCGCTTTCCCGCCGATGCACCGGACTGTGGTAGTGCGCCAGCACCAGGGCGTCGAACCCGGCATGGAAGACCGGGCGCGCGAGCGTCTCCAAGAGCCACCCCTCGCCCCGCAGCGCGCGGGGGGCGTGATGGCGGCTCGTGTGCGAGGTCATCGTGGCGAGCGGGATGCCGATGTCGGGATGAATCCAGCGGAAGAGCCAGCGCGCGACCGCGTTCCGGAGCACCCGCTTCAGGAGCTTGTAGCCGCGGTCCCCCGGACCCATTCCGTCCCCATGCGCGAGAAGGATGCGCCTGCCCTGGATCGTGAGGGGGAGCGACTCGTCGGTGAACGTAACGTCGAGCTCCCGCCGCAGGTAATCTCCAATCCAGAAGTCATGATTCCCGCCGACGTATGTAACGGGAAGCCCCGCACGTCGCAGCTCACCCAGCCTTTGAAGCACGGCTACGTAGCGCTTTGGGATCGCGTGCCCGTACTCGAACCAGAAATCGAATAGGTCGCCGGCGACGTAAAGGGCGGCTCGCTCCGCACGGACGATGTCGAATAGACGGAGGAGGTCGCGTTCCCGCTCCCGATTGGACTCGGGAGTTCCCTGGCCCAGGTGGGCGTCCGCGACAAAAAAGGCGCATCTGGGCTCGGGCATGGCGCGTCAGTATAAACGGCGCAACGGCACCGGCAAGCGCGCTTCGGTTCCAACCGGAACGGGAACCGGTGCTCTCCGAAAGCGGTACTACAACCTTGACAGACGACGCCGTGCCTTCCTAGAGTGGATGCAGGGCAACAGCTTGCGAATTGAGAGGTTATGACCAGCACTTCGAAATTTTGGGGTCGTGTTCAAGAGGATGTGCGCTCCGTGTCGGAACGGGCCCGCAGAGAAGCGGAGCGGGCCGTCCGTACGGGCGTGCTCCGAGTCGATCTGGTTTCGCTCCGCCGCGGCCGGAACCGGGCCAACGCCGATCTCGGCGCGCGAGTGCTCGCCTTGTGGTCGGAGGAGAAGATCGGAGACCTGACCCAGGATCCAGAAGCGCTGCGTCTCAAGGCGCTGGTTCAATCCATCGAGGAAGTGATGACGGCCAAGGAAGAGGAGCTCAGGGCGATTCGGTCCCGAGGCTCCGATGAGGCTAGAACCCAATAGTGGAGCCAGCGTCCACATGGGACGCAGGCTACGGAGGAAGAGGGAATGGAATCGAAGGAGACCATCCGTGCCGCGAAGGTATTGATTCTCGCGGGCGGGATCCTGGCAATCGGAATCGTGGTGGGGTTCATTCTCGCGGGGAACCTCAGCCTCTCGCCGATCACCCAGGCGAAAGAGAGCAGCGTACCCGCGGTGACGTCGCTCGACAGTCCCTTCACGCAGATCGCCGACCGGGTGCTTCCCGCGGTGGTGACCATCGATACCAAGAGGACGGTGGATGGGGACGGATCCCCTCAGTTGAACTTCGAGGGTCCGTACGGCGACTTCTTCAAGCGGCTTTTCCCGGATCAACCCAACCAACCCAAGACACCGCGAACGATGAGGATCCCAAGCAGCGGCTCGGGTTTCATCATCGAGAAGGACGGCCGGATCCTGACGAACAACCACGTCATCCGGGACGCGTCCGACATCACGGTGATCCTGAACGACAAACGCAAGTTCAAGGCCAAGGTGGTGGGCAGCGACCCCAGCACGGACGTTGCGGTCATCAAGATCAACGCCGACGGCGATCTTCCGACGGTGCCGCTCGGCGATTCCGATGACGTTCGAATCGGCGATTGGGCGGTCGCGATTGGAAACGCGCTCGGCGAGCTCTCGGGCACGTTGACCGTCGGGGTCATCAGCGGTAAGGGGCGTACGAATCTGTCCATTGTCGGCGGCGCGCCCGCGTACCAGGATTTCATCCAGACCGACGCCTCCATCAATTTCGGGAACAGCGGCGGACCGTTGCTCAACATCCACGGCGAAGCGATCGGAATCAACACCGCGATCAACCCATCGGGCGAAGGGATTGGATTCGCAATTCCGATCAACATGGCGAAGCACATCTCCGGCCAGCTGATCGCGCACGGCAAGGTCACGCGCGGCTGGCTCGGAATCGCGCCCCAGGAGCTGACGCCTGAGCTGGCCGATTCCTGGGGTCTCAGGAACGTCTCCGGCGTGCTTGTCGCGAGCGTGAACGAGAACACCCCGGCCGACAGCGCCGGCTTTCACGTGAAGGACGTGATCACCGAGTTCGATGGCAGGAAGGTCTCGGACGTTCAGAACTTCCGGCTCCTCGTCGCCGACACGCCCGTCAATAAGAGGGTCCGCGTGCACGTGCTTCGGGAAGGGCAGCCACGCGACATCTACGTTCGCCTTGGCGAGCGTCCGGATGAGAAGCTCCTCGGGCGGAGGACCGCTCCCCCTACGGAAATCCTGGGACTGTCGGTGGAACCCGTGACCGGAGAATTCGCGAAGGAGAACGACGTCCGCGAGAAGACCGGGGTCGTCGTCACCGAAGTCACGCAAGGGAGCCCGGCCGATGACGCCGGCGTCGCGCGTGGCGATATCATCAAGGAAGTGAATGACGCCAAGGTGAGAGACGTCAGCGATTACAATGCCGCGATCGATAAAGCCAAGACGAAGAATCCGAGGAAGCCGATCATCCTCCTCGTCAAACGTGGTGATTCGACGCAGTTCTTGGCGGTGGATCCTGAAGGATGATCGCGAGCGGTTGAACACGCCTCGGCCGCACTCGGTTTGGCCCGGCCATAGGCCCCAAGGACGGGGGCTTCGGACGGGCCTCACCGTTTGCGGGGTGGTGGCCGTTCTATCTTTGGGGGCCGGGACGGCGGCTCCGCGTGACGCCGCGAGGACACCCCCGCGCGCCCCCAGGCCCGCGCCCGAGCTTGTCCGGATCCGTTTCTGGACCGCGCCCGACCACACGAGGCTCGTATTCGATCTTTCCGGTCCGCCCGCCGTCGAACCTCGGTTCCGCCTCGCGGGCCCGACCGCGTACGAAATCTCGATCCCGAAAATGCGGAAATCGATCGCGGTGACCTCAGAGTTCGTCGGGGACAGCCTGGTAGCCGACATCTTCCCGGTAGTCTCCGATTCGGGAGTCCTGATCCGGGTCGGCCTCAAACAGGCGACGACACCGCTCGCCTTCGTCCTCGCCGCGGCGGACGGCATCCCGGACCGCATCGTCATCGACGTGCCGGCGCCTCCCAATCCCCAAGCCGACCTCAAGCTGGAGCAGCAGCTGAGCGAGATCAAGAAATCCAAGCGGCTCGTCGTCGCGATCGATCCCGGGCACGGCGGGGACGACACCGGCGCGCTCGGCTATCGAAGGCTGCCCGAGGCGGACGTCGTCCTGGCGATCGCGAAGAAGCTGAGGTGGGAATTGGAGCAGATCTCCGGCGTGAGCGCGTTTCTCACCCGCGCGGGGGATTATTTCATCCCGCTGCGGAAGCGGATCGAGCTTGCGCGGAAGTACCAGGCGGACATCATGATCAGCATCCACTGCAACGCGAGCCGGAATCGCGACGCGACCGGCACCGAGGTCTATTTCCTCTCGCTCACGGGCGCGACCGACGAAGCTTCGCGATCGTTCGCCGAGGCGGAGAACGCCGCCGACTTGATCGGAGGCGTGCCCCCCGAAACGGGGGAGGACCTCCTGGGGATCCTCTTCGATCTGAAGCAAAACGACACCGTCCGGCGCAGCAGCGAGCTGGCGGAGAACCTGGTCGACGCGCTCCGGGACGAGGACCGCTTGAGCACGCGCGGCGTGAAGCAGGCGGGCTTTGTCGTGCTCAAGGCGCCGGAGATTCCCTCGGTTCTGGTCGAGACCGCGTTCATCTCGAACCCGCGCGAAGCAGCGATGCTCAAGGACGCCCAGTTCCAGTCCAAGGTGGCGGAGCGGCTCGCGGAAGGGGTGCAGGCCTACATGAAAAACCATGCCCGGAGCGCCTCCAATTAGCTGGAGACCACTCAGGGCGCGCGGTGTACACTCGGGGTGTGGCTGGAACACCGTAAATCCTCGAAAGGAGAGCCTCATGAAGCGTAGGACTATGATCGTTCCCGCGGTTTTGGCCGTCATGAGCCTTGCCGGTTCGGCTTGGGCCGGCGGCAGCACGTGTTCGGGCAAGTCAGAAGGCGCAGCCAAACAGACCGCCGCCGGATCGCACTGCACGGTCGGCTCCTCGGCGCAGGCCAAGGGCCAGTGCACGTTCGGCGCCAACACCGCGGTATTCAGCTACGCGGTTCCCACCGCCCACTGCGGCTCGTGCGTGGACAAGATCCAGACCACGGCGATGGCGCAGAAGGGCGTGCTCTGCGCGAAGGTCGATCTGGACACGAAGACCGCCTACGTCGCGGGGGACCAGAAGCTGAACCAGAAGGCGATTGCGAAGGCGATCAAGGAAGCCGGCTTCGCCTGCACGTTCAAGGCCAAGGGCCCGAAGGCGCGCGAAGAACTCATGAAGATGATGGCCGCCGGGTCGAACCCCTCCCCGGTCGCGGCCAAGAAGGATAAGGTCTGATCGTCCGTTAGAATCGAGCGATCGAAAACACGGGCAGCGCCCCAAAGGCGCCGCCCGTTTCGTTTGGCCCCGGCGTTCGTTCCGCGGGCGCCCCTACGCCGTTCTCGGCGCCCGCCTCGGCTTCGCCAGATCGACGGCTCCCGCGAGGCGCTTGGCGAGCGCGCGGCGGCTGGCCGGCGTGTTGTCGAAGGTCGTGAGGAGGGTCCGCACCTCCCCCCACCCGTCCGCGACGTGCGGGTTCAGCGACGCGACGGCCACCGTTTCCGGGTACCGCTTGAGCCATGCGCGGGCGACCGCCTCGTCCTCCGGCGACAAGGCACCGCGCGCCGCGAGCGTGAGAAGTGCCGTACCCTCGAGCCGTTTGGGCCACGTCGAATCGTCGGGGTCGACCTCCCGCACCGTCATGCCGTGCGCGCGCAACAGATCGGCCATCCCGGCGCGCGACGCAGGCCGATTCACCTCCAGGACGTCGACCGGATTCCGCAGCGGGACTCCCCCCGCCCCCTGCTTGAGCACCCGCATCGCGCCCTCCGCGATCCGTTCCAGCTCCTCAGGGGTGATGAGTTGGCGCGACTCGCGCTCGAGTGAATCGCTCCACGGATGGGGGCGCGCGGCGCTCGCGGCGCGGAGCGTCCGGATCCGGTTCAGGGACGCGGCGACTCGCTCCTCGGTCAGGCGCCCCGATCGGAGCGCCTCGCGCAGCGCGGTGATCGCCTCCTCGGGTCCGGGGGAGGGCTTGGAGTAGAGAAGGAGGTCGCACCCCGCCTCGATCGCGCGGACCGCGATCTCCCCGTAAGGCGCGATGGAGGCCACGCCCGCCATCTCGAGGGCGTCGGTGACGACGACCCCGCCGAACTTCATCTTACCCCGGAGGAGCTCGGTCACGACCCGGCGCGAGATCGTGGCCGGCAGCGTCGGGTCGGGCTCCACGGCGGGAACGTGGACGTGCGCGGTCATCACGACAGGCACGCCCCAATTGACGGCGGCTTCGAAGGGGCGAAGCTCCCGAAGGTCCATCCGTGCCCGGTCGGCGGTTACGGTCGGCAGCACCACGTGCGAGTCCTGGCTCGTATCCCCGTGGCCCGGGAAGTGCTTCACAACGGGGATGACTCCGGTCGCGAGAATTCCCTCGACCGCGGCGCGCCCGCAGGCGGTCACCTGGGAGACCGAGCTGCCAAAGCTTCGAATCCCGATGACCGGATTCGCCGGGTTCGAGTCGATGTCGAGGACGGGAGCAAAGTTCAAATTGATCCCGAGCGCCAGGAGACGGCGCGCGGTGCGCTGGGCGAGATCCTTGACGAGCGGGGGCCCCCCGGAAGAAGCGACCGCGCGTGCCGATGGGGGCACCTCCCAAAAGCCGGCGATCTGGGAGACAATTCCCCCCTCTTCGTCGACGCCGACAAGAGCTGGAAGCTCGGGGGTTCCGATGGTTTCGTGCACCGCCCGGGTGATTCTGGACGTCTGGTCAGGATCCTGGAAATTCACCGCGAAGAAGATGACCCCCGAGGGCCGCAGGCGCTGGAGCCGCTCCCGGTCCCCGGCCGTGAACTCGGTTCCGGGGAACCCGACGATCAGGAGCTCGCCGAGACGCGCTTCCAACTCCGCGGAGGTCACGAGACGAGGACCTCGAGGAGAAGCTTCCGGTAGCGCGCGTAGACGTTCCCGGGGATGGCTCCGGCCTGAACGCCCGCAAGCACCGAGCAGCCGGGTTCCATCCGATGCGTGCACGAGGTGAACCGGCACGGCGGGGCGTCCTGGATTTCCGGGAACACGCTTGCGACCTCGGCGGGACCGGTCCCTCCCAGAGCGACGCTCCGCACGCCGGGAGTATCGATGACCAGGCCTCCCTCAGGCAGGCAGTAGAGCCGCGCGCTCGACGTCGTGTGGCGGCCCTTTCCCGATTTTTCGCTCAGCGTTCCGGTCACGATCTGCTCCTCGGGAATGAGGCGGCGCAGCAACGAGGACTTGCCGACTCCAGAGTGCCCTACAAACACCGACGTGATTCCCTGGATCGTTTCCTTCAGCTCGTCGATTCCCGAACCGCTCTTGGCGCTCACGAGCACGAAGGGAAGCGGGATCGCCGCGTCGGCGATCATTCCCTCCGCTTCCTCGCGGGTGACGAGATCCGCCTTGTTGAGGCACAGCATCGGGCTGATGCCGCCGCGGTGAGCGAGGAGCGCCCACCGGTCCACGAGCCCCGGACGGAACGGAGGCTCGGCCGCCGAGGTAACGATCACCGCCTGCTCGGCGTTCGCCGCGACGATCTGAGCCTCCTGCCCCTCGCCGCCAGCGCGCGCCAGAGAGGTCCGGCGGGGTCCGATCGAGACGATGGAGAGGGCATCTTCGGCGTCACGCTCAACCTCCACAGAATCCCCGACCGCCAGCACGTTCGAGCGGCCCTTGGACTTGGATCTGAGCTTCGGACCCAGCGAGGCCGGCAGCATCTGCGTTCCATCCCAAACAAGAGCGCTCGAACCGAACATCTGCGCCAGGATCATCTGGCTTTTTTACCCGATCGCATGCGAAGGGGCAAGGTTGATCGCTGATCCGCGCCAGGGTTACACTCCGACCGAAGATGGCTCCCGATCGCATCACCTGCCCGCGCTGCGGCGAATCGCTCCCGGCCACCCTGGACTGCTGTGACGCGTGCGGCGCTCCCCTGGACCCGCGCGGCGCCGGCGCCTCCTCCGCCGCGGCTGCATCGCCTCAAGCTCGCGCACGCGGCCACGCGCCCGCGAGGTCCGGTCCACGCCCCCGCTCGCAAGGCGTTCCCGGCCTTGCCTGGCTGTTCCTCGTCGTCGGGCTCGCGGTGGGCGGCATGGTCGGTTTCGCGCTTCACTCCGCGATCGGCCCGCGCGGGGAATCCGGGATGCCCACCGGACCGGCCGATATCATGGCCGGAACGCCGCAGGGAGCTCCCCCGAGAATGCCGCAGCAGATCATGCAGCAGGTGCAGTCCTACAAGGCCGCGCTCGCCAAAAACCCCGACGACCTCGAGGCGAATATCGGCCTCGGGAATCTGGAGTTCGATTCGGGCCAGTGGGAGAACGCGATCAAGTACTACTCCCGCGCGCTCGCGATCGATCCCAAGAACCCTGACGTTCGGGTGGATCGGGCGATCGCCTATCATTCGAGCGGACGAAACGACCTCGCCAAGACCGAGCTCCTGCGCGTCACGAGGGAGGACCCCCGTCATAAGAACGCGTGGCTCAATCTCGGCGTCGTGGCGCGGGAGACCGGAGACGCCGCGGGCGCTGCGCGGGCCTGGGAACGCTATCTTGAATTGGATCCGAACGGAGAGCACGCCGCCATGGTCCGCCAGGAGCTGGCGAGTCTGAAATCGGCAGGCTGAACGGCTCCGCGGATCCCCGTTTCACGAGGTCGTTCCCAGCCTCGGCCTGATCTCCTCCAGCACCGGCTTGAGCGCCCACCCCAACCTGGTCGCACCGTACGCCCGAAGGAGCGACGCCGCGTCGTCCAGGTCGTACCAGGGCGCGAGCAGGCGCACCTCGAGGCTTCGCGCGCGGGCCCGCTCGAGGGTGGTCGCAGCGGCGGCACCGGTTCCCCACGGGATCTCATCGAAGATCGACTCGTGGTCCCCGCTCATGCCGATCAAGTAATAGCCCCCATCCTCCGTCGGTCCCAGCGCGACATCGCAGACGGAGAGCGCCTCGATGGCTTCCAGGATCCGTTCCGGATCGAGCGTCGGGGCGTCGGATCCGATCGCGATCACGCGACGCGCTCCCTGCACGCGCAGATCGCGGAACGCGGCGGCGAGCCGTTCGCCCAGGTCGGCACCCCGCTGCGGTGAGATCGCGACCCCGGCCTCTTCGGCCAGCGCCCGCAAAGGGCGGTCCGCGTCGCCGTCCAGAAAGAGGGTCCAGTGCGCATGGATCGCCGGCACGATGAAGCGGGCCGTATCCTCGAGAGAGGCGCGGGCGACTCGGGCCGCGTCCTCGTGGGTCAGCGGAGGAACCAGCCTCGTCTTCACGCGCCCGGGTACGGGGGCCTTCGCGAAGAGGGCGATCGCGGGATCGCGTGCTGCTCCTCCGCTCGCGGGATTCACGCGATCCGCCTGGCCCGCGGGGCGAGGGGGCGCGCGGAACGGCGCTCCACGGGGCGCCTGAGGGGTGGGAGAGGGCCCTGCGTGCGGCGCAGGTGAAAGAGGATCTGCTGCAGATAGCCGCGGCCGGGCCCGAACCGCTCCGCCCAGCGCTTGAGCTCCTCGTCCTTCGCCCTCCGGCGCGACCAGAGCTCCAGGGTCGCGCGCCGGATCCACCGATCGACGGGATAGGCCTCGAGGCGGTCGAGTCCGAAGAGCAATGTGCAGTCGGCGATTTTCGGACCTACCCCGGATAACCCGCACAAGCGCCCGCGGGCTTCCTCGTACGAAGCATCGCGCAGCGCCTTCCAGGACCATCCGGCCGACGCGATGAGGCGCGCGGTTTCCAGGAGATAAGGCGCGCGGAATCCCAAGCCGCTCGCGCGGAGATCGGATTCGCGCGCCCCCGCGATCGCGTCCGCGGCGGGAAAGGCTCTCCTCGAGGAGTTGGCGATCGGCTCGCCCCAGCGCGCCGCCATCGCCTCCACGCACCGGCTGATCTTGAGGATGTTCGCGGCGGCGGAGCAGATGAAAGAGGCGACGGTCTCCCAGGGATCTTGGCGCAGGAGTCTCAGGCCGAAGAGCGGGAGGATCCCCGGGAGCGCGCGAAGCTCTTCGGCGTGTTCCAGGTGGACCATCGGGTCTTCGTCCAGCCTGAAGTATCGGGTGAGCGCCTCGCGGCCGGGATCTTCCCCCGCGACGGAAACCGTGAGGCCGGTTGGCGGAACGAACGCGACCGAGGCCTCGGCCCGCCCCACAATCCCGCGCCACGCTCCGGCGTCCCGGACCCACCGGAACGCCTGGCCGCATGAAAATGTGAGGTCGAGATCGATCGGTCCTGAGACGTGGAGATCGTAGCGCATGGCTCAAGCCTCGGGGCATGACGCGAGGACGTCAATTTCTTTTGTTCGCGCGGGTGGTTTCCGTTGACCGGCCCTTCGCACACGTGGGAAACTTCAGTCGAGCTCTTAGAACTTTCGGCGGAGACGTCCCTTCGCGGCGGCGCCCGACGCAGCCCTTGACCAGAATGAATCGGCATTCATCCACATGGCGCAGACTCGCCATTCCCGCTTCGCTCACGCTCGTCGCGGTCTGGATCGCGGCCCACGTCGCGCCGAGCTGCGCCGCGGAGAGCAGGGCGCACGTGCGCCTCGTGCGGCTTCTGGATGAAGTGCCCGACTCGGATCGGGCGGTGCTCGGCGACATGCATGATCTGAGGCTCCGCCTCGAGCATGGAAACGTCCTCCTCCTGCGAAAGGGAGGGGAATTCGCAGCGCTCCTTCCGATCGAAGGCGTAGCGGGTGGCAAGGACTCGCTCCGCTACTTCTATTACGTCGAGCATCCCGCGTTTCTGTGGGTGTTCCCGGGGCAGAAGGACAAGGGGCTCAAGACCGTGGCCGACGGAGGGTCCATCGTGTTCAACCGGTTCGAGCTCAAGTGGCGGTCCGCGCCGAACGGGCTCGGGTGGGTTTACTTTCCGGATGATGAGGCGAACCGAAACATGAGGTTCTCGGTCGTGAGCGGACGCACCGTGGACGAAGCGGATCCTAAGGACACGAAATACTGGATCGAGCTTGGTTCGCCGGAAGCTTCCGGCTTCTGACGAGCATGTGGAATCGTGTCCGCGCGCTTCTCTTCGAAAACCTCGGTCTCAAGCTGGCGTCGCTTCTTCTCGCCTTCTTGCTCTATGCCCACGTCGTCACGGAGCAGGAACGCGAATCCATCGTCCTGATTCCGATCGCCGCCGTGGGCCTCGCGGATACGCTGACGAGCGTGGGGCAGCTGCCTCCACGCGTCGCGGTCAAGGTCCGGGGTAAATGGAAGGACCTGATCCGGTTGAGCCTCACGCGGCCTTTTCTTTCGATCGACCTCGCCGCGGCGAAGCCGGGCATGTTCCAGACGTCCATCACGGCGGACGACATCTCGCGCCGGGCCATCCCGCCCGAGCTCGCCCGGCTCGTCTCCGTGACCGAAGTGCGCGATCCCCGCAGCGTGGACCTCGTGATCGAGCCCAAGGCGACGCGGAGCCTGCGCGTCCGGGCGCGCGTGGTCGGACGGCCCGCGCCCGGGTACGTCGTTTCCGGGGAGCCTGCCGTCGAGCCCGACTCGGTGCGGGTCATGGGGCCGGCGAAGCTTTTACAAGGAATCGACACCCTGTACACAGTCGCAGTTGACATCACCGGAGAACGCGAGAGAATCCAGCGCTTGGTCGCCCTGGCTTTGCCTGCGAACGTGGCCAACCTCGAGACGCGCCGCTGCGTCGTGACCATAAGGCTCGACAAGGCGGAGCCCGACTCATCGTCGGGCCGTGCGCGAAGCCGGTAAGGCCCGAGAGTAAGAGAGGAGACCGACAGGATGAAGCGATCGACGGATACGAATTCTACCGGGACCGCAGCCGTGGATCCGCAGGGGACGACCATGGTGGCGGACCGGACGAACGCCGGTTTCAGCCTGGTGCCGACGCGGGTGTTCTTCACGAAAGGGGTCGGGAGCCACCGCGACGAGCTGCGTTCGTTTGAGCTTGCGCTCAAGGACGCCGGGATCGAGAAGCTCAACCTGGTCCACGTGTCGAGCATCTTCCCGCCCAAATGCAAGATCATTCCAAAGGACGAAGGCGTGAAGCTCATCGCCCCGGGGAGCATCGCGTTCTGCGTCATGGCCCGGCTCGCATCGAACGAGATGCGCCGGCTGATCGCGTCTTCGATCGGATGCGCCATACCGGCCGACAAGAGCACGTATGGATATCTGAGCGAGCACCACGCGTACGGGCAGACGGACGAGTACGCGGGGGAGTTCGCCGAGGACATGGCCGCTTCGATGCTCGCGTCGACCCTGGGCCTGGAATTTGACGAGAGCGCGAACTGGGATGAAAAAGAACAGGTGTTCAAGATTTCGGGCGAGATCATCCGCACCTTCAACGTCACGCAATCGGCCGTCATCTCGGCGAAAGGCTGGACCACGGTCCTCGCAAGCGCCGTCTTCTTGTTTTAGAGAGGATGGCGTCGCGCGCCCGGCTCGGCCGGACGGCGGCGCCACAAACACCCAACGATCCACCCGGAGCCCAAGGATGCCATTGCGACAACTGCTTCTCTCGATCGCCCTCACCGCACTGCTCGCTCTCCCTCAGAATTCGATCGCGGCCCAATCGGCCGACTCGACCGCGTCCCCTTCGGACTCGGTCCGGTCCTCCTCCCCGGCAGATTCAGCCCAGGCGCCCTCGACCGACTCGAAGGTCGCCAAGCCGGAGGAGAAAGCCAAGGCCAAGGAGGCCGTGAGCCCGAAGAAGGCGAAGAAAAGCAAAACCAAAGCCAAGGCCGCCTCAAGCGGGAAGGGAACGGAGAAGACCATGGAAGCTGGCGCCAAAACGGGAACCATGCCGGTGAAGCCGGAGGTGTTGCCAACGCACGTCCAGGTCCAGCACATCCTCATCGGATTCTCCGGCTCGGTTACGGGCAAGAACATCTCCCGGACGAAGGATGAGGCCAAAACCCTCGCGTACCAGATCCTCGACCGTGCGCGGAAGGGGGAGAATTTCGACGAGCTTGTCCGTCAGTACACAGATGACTCGCCTCCGGGGATCTATGGAATGAGCGGGATCGGGGTCGCGCCCCAGGCGGGGGAGTTCCCGCGCGACCGGATGGTGCCCGCGTTCGGAAACGTGGGCTTCTCGATCAGCCCGGGGAACATCGGGATCGCCGACTTCGATCCACAGGCGAGCCCGTTTGGCTGGCACATCATCAAGAGGTTGAAATAGGGCTCCCCGGCTCGACTCCGAGCGCGCGGAGCGCAAGCGGGGTCAGATCGGTCAGGCTCCGCGGCAGGATGGAGGCCTGTTCGGCGGCGTTCCAGCGGGGTCCCCACATCGCGAAGATCGCGGGATTCGTCGTATGCGTGCGCACGGAGCCATCCTCGAGATTGCCGTGATCGCTCACGACCAGGACGCATAGCCGATTCAAATCGACGCGGTCCAGGACCGTCTGGAGTGCGCGGTCCAGGTCGCGCAGGCACTGCATGGCCCGCGGGCGGTCCTGGGCGTGGCCGGCGCGGTCGGTCTCGAAGTATTCGAATAGGGAGAAGTCGTTCTGCATCGCCTCCTCCGCGATGATCGCGCCGGCCTCCTCCGGCGTTCTCTCCGGCAGCTCGTAGCCTCGTTCGCGCATCCTCCAGTGGGTGAGATCGTGCGTCACCGCGCGCCCCTCGAGAAGATCTTCCCAGGAGCGAAACCGCGCGCCCGAAGCGAGCGTGGCGAGGGAGGTCGCGGAGAGGCGGCGCTGCGCGTGAGGCATCTCGAAGTACTCGGGGCGGAAGGCGTTCAGGAAGGTAGCGCTCAGGCCCCGCTCGCGGACCTGCTTCAGGAGTGAGTGCTCGAAGAGGATCCGCCGCAGGGTCGGTCCCGGAAAACCGGAGACGTGGTGCCCCATCACCTTCGGCGCGTTGACCCCTGTGAGGATCGAAGTTTGGCCCGTCGCGCTCTGTGGCAGACCGGGCACACCCATGGAAGCGTCGAGTCCCCAAGCGATCCGCGGAGGGCCGACGCGGGCCACGGGCGCGAGCGATTCCGTGAGCCGGAGCGTGGGAAACTCCCCCGTGGCGAGCGGGTTCCGCGCGGGGTCGTCCGTCCCGACCCCGATCCCGTCGATGAAGAAGAGGAGAACGCGCCGCCGATCTCCGCCACCCGTCACCGCGGTGAGCGAATCGATGCGATCAAAGGACGCGACCGGGGCGCGGTTTAGACCGGGAGGAATCGTCATGCCTGACGAGTCGCGATTATAGCGGCTACCGCGGCGGGAAAAGAAATCGGGAGCCGCGAATCGAGCGTAAGGTGGTGGCAGGCCGGCGACGCAGGATCATGAACCTTCGCTCGTGCGACTCCCGAATTCGGTGATCTCGCAATCGACGTGCCACGAGGGTCTTCGGGGCGTCCTTGATGGCGCCTACAATTGTTGGTAGATAAACAAGTTACGACTGTGCACCCCGCACGCTCGCGTGCAGTTTGCGAAGGTAGTCTTCGCGGAGGCAGCATGCACCGGGAGGTGGTGCAGAATTCGGGGCTGTGGCGGAACTTCCAGCGGGAAAAAGCCTTGACAGGTTTCGCCAGCGCCCTATATTCCCCAATCGCGCACCGCGAGGCGCTTATGTTCAATGCCACCTCCGCCTTAGGCGCTCCGCGACGCGCGCGCTGGCGATTCCGCGCGGCAGATCCCACATCCGCCCGGCTGACGCCGAGAGGATTACCTCTTCAGGAGGGGTGATGACCAAGGCAGAGATCGTCGATGAGATTGCGGAGCGGACCGGCCTGACGAAGAAGGATGTGGCCGACACCGTCGATCAGTTCCTGGAAGCGGTCTCCAGGGCTCTCGCTGCGGGCAAGCATATCGAGATTCGCGGCTTCGG
>DASXTQ010000105.1:0-5723 GCA_036505295.1 Candidatus Eiseniibacteriota bacterium | reverse complement strand
ATCGGCGGCGTTCTCGCGGCTCACGATGAGCACCGTTTCGTCGTCCATCGGCACGGCGTCTCCGCGCCAGCCGCCTACGGTGTCGTGAAGCCTGTCCAGGACCTCGCGAGCCCCGGCGCGGGCCGCGTCCAGAACGACCCTTTCCATCCGCTCGAAGCCGAATTGTTCCTGATCAGGGGCGACCGTCTCATTGATCCCGTCCGTGAATTGGACGAGGACATCCCCTGTCGCCAGATGAAGGACCGAGTCCTCCAGCGTGCCCCGGATGGCGCCTCCACGAATCGCGCCGAGCGGAATGCCCTTGGACCGGAACCACTCCACGCGCTCGGGGTCCCTCCGATACACCAGGGTGGGGTTGTGCCCGGCCGAGGAGTAGACGAGGCGGCCCGATTCGGGATCGAGAACGCCGTAGAACATTGTGACGAAGTTGCCGCGCTGCAGAATCTCCCCAAGACGCTCATCGAGCGCGGCGAGAAGGGAGGCGGGGGAAGGGTGACTCGAGTGGTACGCCCGGAGCAGGGAGAAGATCATCGAGGTGACAAGGCATCCGGCGAGACCCTTGCCCGACACGTCCGCAACGGCCAGGGCGATTTTTCCGCCGGGAAGGGGAAGTACGTCGAAATAGTCCCCTCCAACCTCTGCGGCGGCCCACTGCTCCCCGCTGATGATGAATTCCCCGGCGACCGTCGGCTTCGAAGGAAGGAGCGACCGCTGGATTTGCCGGGCCAGCTCCATCTCGTGGGCAAGCCGTGCGCGCTCCACCATTTCCCCCTGTGCTCGGCGCAGGGCGGAGGACATCTCGTTGACGGCCTCAGCCAGCAATCCGAACTCGGTCTTGTCCGCCAGCTTGACCGGCGTGCTCAAGTCTCCGCGTCCGATTCGCTCGATGCCGGCGCGCAGGGCGCCGATGGGGCGGAGAAGGACCGACATGAGAAAAAACGATGCGGCGAATCCTGCCAGCAGAAACGCGGCGAGGATGAGCGGCTGCTGCTTCCCGATTTGATTGATGGCCTGCTCGATGTGCGATCGATTCATGCCCACGAGCGCGGTTCCGAGGATGCGCCCGTTGGCGTCGAGGATGGGGGCCGAGACCAGGAGGATCGTTCCATTGCCCTGCAGCGATTCGTTTCGCCTTCGAGGCGCTGGGAACGGAATACGCTGAAGCCCCTTGGGCCGCGCGAACCGGGTGCCGATGCGCCGAACGTCCGGATGCCCTTGGATGATCCCCGATCGATCCAATACGACGATCATCGCCAGCTCCCGCTGCCGAGCTTGCATTTCCTTCAGCAGAGGGGCGAGCACGAGCTCCGGGTAGTCGGTGAGGAGGGCGCTGGAGCTCGCGAGAGCAAGGTTCCGCGCCTCCAGCAAGAGGCGCGTCTCGATCTCGTCCGCGAGTACGTTTCGCGTCCTGCGCTCCATGACGCCGGTCACCGCCAGCACCGCGAGCGTGGTGAGGACCGCCGCCGTCCCGGCGACGATCCAGCGGATGCTGAGGACGGGTTTGCCGGCGGTGCGTACCATCAGCGATCCTCGCCCGTGAGCTCGCGGGTCCTTGCCTGTTGCGTGCGGGCGCGGGCGATGTAGCTGGCGGCGCGCGTGTCGGTCGGGTCCATCTGGAGTGCCTTCTGCCAGTAGGACATCGCGTCATCAAGCTTGCCTGAGGCGAAGAACTCCATGCCTCGGATCAGGTATTCGCGTTTCAGGTACTCCGCGAGCCTCTTGTAGCCCGGGTCCATGGACCAAGCGAGCTCCCAGTACCGGAGGGCGTCATCGACCCGCCGCTCCGACATCGCGGCCAGGCCGGCCGTGTACAGTTTATCGATCTCACGCTGGCGCTCCGGTGAAAGTCGCGGCCTTTCCGGGACCGGGGCGGCACGGTGGGATTCAACCTCTGCGCGCCGCTCCGGCGCTCCGGCGCCCTTCCTGGAAGCCCTCCCGGTCGCGGCGCTTCGCCCCTCGGCGAGGGTTGGGCCTGCGACGTACGAGTCCGCGGCCGTCGTGTCCGAAGCGGTCCGGGCTTGACTCCGGAGAATCACGCCTCGGGCGGCAAGGCGGTCGCCCGCGGTCCGGGCGCGAAGCTGTCCCGCCACGGCGGCCGTGTCGTCCGGAGCGATCGCGACGGCGCGCCCGAACGCCGCGGCGGCCGAGGCGTAGTCGCCATGCGCCTCGAGCTGGCGCCCCTTCTCACGGTGGCACTGCGCTTCGAGCGCCCGCGCCTCCACCTGGCCCGGGTAGAGGATCGCGATCGTCGCGAGGACCTCCAGCGCCTTGTCGAAGTCCGAGTCTGCCTGAGCGGCCTTCGCCCGCGCGAGCAGATCCTCGAGCTGCTGGGTCTGGCGTACCTGAAACGCTTCATCGAGCTTCGCCTGGATGTCGGCGTCCTGGGCGCGTGAGGCCGCCTCGCGCTGCTGCGCCAGCGTGCGCCCGAGGGATCGGGAGATGCCCACGCGATGGACGCTCGAGAGGTCCCCATCCCCGAAGGCGTAGTCCACGACGAAATCGCGCCAGGCGACGGCCATGCCCGCGGCCAGACGGCCGCCGTTCAAGCCGGTTCGGATTCCGAGAAGCGGGTGAACCCGAACTTCGAGGCCGGCGTGCACCTTGGTTGTGACCGCCCGAGACTTCTCGAGGTCCAGGGTGAAGAGAGCCGGCCGACCGGCGATGGATGGGTGCTGGTAGGATACCCCCGTTCGAATCACACTCGGATCGTGGACGCTTTCCTGGTCCAGGCGGATGGATGGTCGAACGACGTTTCGGACGGAAATGCCCCAGGTGAGGCGCTCCATCCAGTCCGAGGGGGATCGCAGCAAGGCGGAGGGGCGTGTCAGGACCCCCAGATCGGCGCCGAGGCCGCTCCCGCTGAAGCCGGCCAGGCTCTGACGCTGGAGCTTCACCGTCCCACCGACGCTGACCGCATCGGAAACAGGTCTCCCGAAACCCAGGGCGATCTCGGTCTCCGAGTTCGAGAGGTTGTCGCCGAGGAGAACATTTCCGTCGTCGCGGCTCTCGATCCCGTCGATTCCGAAATGGCGAACCGAAATTCCCGCCGTGCCCCACCGCCAGCTCGGGAGCACGACGGAGAGGTAGTCTTCTCGCGACTCGAGATCGACGTACCCGGAGTGGGTGGCCTGGAGCTCCAGACGCTGAATGAGGCCCAGACCGCCCGCGTTCCAGATCATCGCGCTCGCGTCGTCCGAGACCCCGACGAAGGCGCCCCCCATACCGAGCGCGCGGTTGCCCGCGCCCGAGGCGAAGATGGAGCGTGTCCCGCCGTCCTCGGCCGCGTGGGCGACAGAGATCGCCGAGAGAAGTGCGGCCAGTGGGCAGACCCATCTCGCCCATCGCACCGTGGTCGTTCTCATCGGACGACGGCCACCTTCCGGCGCACGCGCTCTCGGGAGCCGTCGGCGAACGTGACCGAGAGCTCCGCGATGTAGACGCCGTTTCGGACGACGTTGCCGCTCCCGTTTCGTCCGTCCCAGAGATCGCTCTGGTTCATTCCTGCCAGGCGCGCAGCATCGAGAAGCAACGTCGCGACCCCGTCGCCGGCCGGCGTGTAGATCTTGAGGGTGACCCGGCCCGGGTCGCGGAGGTAGTAGGCGAACGCGGTCGCACCGCGCCCTGCCGCGAACGGGTTCGGAAAGTTCGCGTAGCTATCGTGCAGGGTGGCGGTGGCGAACACTCCGGCTCCGGTCCACAGGGGAAACGCCACGGTTTGGGCCGGTGCGATCCTTATTTGCAAGAGCGCGCTCGAGGGCTGAACGACGCCGATGTCCGAGGCGTCGCATCCCAGGCGGAAGCTCGATGGATATCCTGTGACCGCCGTGATCCAGCGCACCTCCAGCGTGGTCGGATTCCCCGGCGGAACGCGCAAGGGTGCGGGTGCAGGAATCACCGCGAGGGTGGAGTCGGGCAGGAGGGCGCCGCTTTGTGCCCAAAGGGCGCCTTGCCGGTAGATCTCCACGCGCGTCGCGGCGCTACCCACGGGGACCGCGGCCTCCAGCTGGTTGGAGGCGCGCAGCACCAGGTGGTCGATCAGGATCGAATCCGAGCCTTGAGGAGCGGTGTTGTTCAGGGTCAGGTGGCCGGCGACAACGGTACGGCCGTCCGGCGCTAAGGCCGCGGGCATCTGGCTCACCAGATCCACGAGAAGCTCCCGCGGTGGTGACTCGAGACGGCAAAGGCCGGATACAAGGGGCAGCTCTGAGCCGGCGCTCGGCGCTTCGGCGACCGCGGTTCCCAGGTTCGCGTCTTCCGCGTGGATCCCGTCCGAGAAGATCATGAACTCGATCGATCCCACCGGCGCCGCCGCGGAAAAATCGGCGACCAGCTCGACGGCGGCACTGTCGTAAGGCTCGAGCAGGGGGCGTGGAAGCGGAATGGTCACGCTGCCACCTGAGGAGGGCGGGTTCGTTACCTCGGCCATGGGCACGCCGTTCCAAATCACCGCAACCCGGGTGAGGTAGGTGGAAGGCACCAGGGGGCGCCGGGATTCGTCCCGGCACTGGATCGCCAAATCATCGATCGCGATCCGCGCGGTGCCGTCGGGGCCCGGGTGCCGCAGCGTGACGCTCATCGCCCGCACATCGGCGGTCCCGACCGTGGACCTCTGCGGGAAGAGGGGAGTTCCCTCGACGCGGAGCGTATCCGCCCGACCCTCCACGAGAACCGTGTTTCCCGTGACCTGACCGCCGGCGTAGACCGCCGGAATGGGATCGCGGGTGTTCGCGTCCCGCGCGTCAAACGTGGCCGGATCGAGGAGACGGAGGCGGATCGCGCCCAACGGGCTAGCGCTCGAGACGTCGCCGCGGATGAAGAGGTCCACCAGCGCATTCGCGGGAACGTTGAGCGGCAGACTCAGCGTCAAGGCGAGCGCAGGACCGTCGCTCGGCGAGAGCACCCGGGCGGCCAGAAGTTGAAACGGTGTCTCGACGCGCAGGAAGCTGATGAAATCCGCCGGCCTGGGAACCGCCGCGCCGTTCGTGTCCTCGACGACCACCGAAAAGGCGAAGACGCGGACATCCGAGGTGATGCCCGCGATCCCTGGACTCTCGAGCCTCATGCCCATAAGCTCGACGCCCGCCTGGCCCCGTCCGACCCGGTGGACGACGATGCTGTCGGCCGCAATGTCGATCTCGGTCGCGGGTGCCCCCACCCGCGCTACCGCGGTCAGAACGGGATAGGTTCCATCTTGCAGCGTGACCGAGACCGGCGCGCCGCTCAACGCGTCCTGCGCCGAGAAGACAGTGCTATCGGCGATCGCGAGCCGGAACGCGGGCACCGTCGTGGACGATGCGATGTCGAGCGCGATGGTGAGCGTCGCGCTTTCCCCCGCGATGATCGAGACCGGGGAGGCGAACGTCAGGTCGATCTCGGTGCCCGAGGTCTCGATCGAGGACTTGCGCAGGACCAGCTCCCCGCCTTCTCTCACGACGACCTGGCTCACGATGGAGGAAGGGACGATTCCGGTGCCTGTGTCGTCCTGGACCTGCACACGCAGCCCGAGGAGTCGGACCGTGGAGGACTGGGACGTGCCGGGGTTGCTGAAGCTGAGCGTCATCGCAGCGACGTCGGTCTGCCCACGGTTGACCGATGCGGGCAAGGACGAGGTCGCGGTGAAGTCCAGGCTCTGGGTCCTTGTGAATACCTGGTGCGTGTTCGAAGAAGTGGGGAGCGTATTGCGCGGGACACCGCTGGGCGAGCCGGTCCCGCCGGCGCTTCCC
>DASXTQ010000104.1:0-3163 GCA_036505295.1 Candidatus Eiseniibacteriota bacterium | reverse complement strand
CTCAAGCCGCCCGTGCCCATCTGGGGTCCGCATCATAACGATGTCGACTTGGACACTTTCGAGCCCGTTGACGCGGTCCACCCACGGGCCCTCGACCGGCATCTCGCCTTCGAGCGTCATGCCGAGCGCGGTGAAAAAAGCGATAGCGGCTGCAAGGTCGTCGACGACGACGCTGACGTGGTCCAATCTCTTGATCGTCATGTCCCTGGTATAGCAGAGGCCGTGCGCGCGGGCCAGGCCGATCGTTCTCGCGAGTTCGACGTGGTTAGTGTCAGTCGTCGACGCCGTTAAAAGACCGTCGCGGCGTTCCCGGTATTCCCGGTTTCAAGTTCCTTATGAGGGTTCCATAGGACTGCAAAGGGCGGCAAAAGCCCAGCGCCCCCGGAGGCGTGTCTCGCGGGGGCGCTTGGTATTTCGTTGACGCACTGGAGCTTGGCCGAGCGGGCCTAATTCGTGTGAGTGATCTTAAAAGGCAGGTGCTCTGTTCATCCCCACCGCGTTATGGAACCTAAAACCGGACCACCCGCCTACCTCCCCGTTATTTGCTTGAAGATTGCCAGAAACAGCTGCTGATCACGGCGGTTGGGACTCGTACCGACGAGAGCCTCGGTATATGCCCAAGACCTTCCCGAGCCCACATCCAAAGGAGCGACTGCGACGTTGTACATACTATCCCGCGAGCTGTAGGAGGTAGCGAAGCGATAAGCGATTCCCGCAATCGTGTCCACACACTCCGAGTACCCAAGAGTCGAGCGGTCTCCCAGACCAAACGAGCTGGGACCCCAGAGTCCATTGATCTGTAGCACGCGTCGACGCCCATCGACCCATGCGACCCCACCCTCAATGAACGAGGCAGACGCGTCCTTTCGAAAGCGCGCTGGAAGCCGAAAGGAAAGCGGCCGAGAGAACATGGGAACTGATTGCAAGCCTGACCTATCGAAAGCTCGGGGAGCTTTAAAGGGCGGGAAGACCTTCGGAGCTGACCTCGTCGCGGATCCCACTGTTGGCAAGAGGACCATCGACGTGAGTATCAGTGATCCAGCAATTCTGATTGTGAGTGTCATAGCTTCGGCCCCTGCATCGATACACTCGGGGGAATTCCCTTCCGTCTCGTGACTACCTACAACATCAACTTCCAAGCCTACAAGGTTTATGCAGTTACCGAGCGTGAGCCAACCAACAGGATGGGCTACAGGGAAGCGCTGATGGCCAGTTCCCCGGACAGCTCGGACCAGCGTCTATTCCTAGCCATATTCCGAACGCTGCAGCCCGATTCTACGAACCATGCGGGTGCCAGGTGATCCGGTCCTGCTATCACAGGAGGTCCGTCACTTCCCCCGCTTGAGACCTCGCGAAGCGCCCCGGTGATAGCGGCTCCACATCGAGCGTGACCGCACGACCCTTCGTCATGATTTCCGCCAAGAGCAGCCCCAGCGCGGGGGCGTGCATCACGCCGTGTCCGGAAGACCCGTTGATTAGGTAGAGATTGGGGCACTCCGGCGCCGGGCCGAGGAGCGCGTGGTGGTCCGGCGACATCTCGTAGAGCCCCGCCCAGCACGCGCCGTGATCGATCACCGCATCGCGGAGCACCGGGACTCGCTCCCGCGCCGTACACACCACATCATCCACCCATGCCGGATCCACGCTCGCCTCGAATGGCCGCCCCGGGACGCCCGGAGTGGGGCGGAGGAGAAGGATCCGGCCGTCGCGGACCCGCAGGTGAAATCCGTCCCCGACGTAGATCGTCATCGGCATTTCTTCCGGAAGGAGATCGCCCGGAACGGTGGCCGCCGCCTGCCGTCTAAGCGGAGTCACCGGAATTGAGGCTTCCGCCAGGGCCCCGACCCGTCCCCCCCAGGGTCCGGCCGCATTCACGACGGTGCCGACCGCGATCGTACCTCGTGAGGTCTCGACCTCGACGATACGCCCATCCGCTCCGCGTCTCATGCCGAGCGCTTCCGTGTTCCACTCGATGCGAACGCCGAGACGCGCGGCCGCGTCGAGATACCCCTTCAAGATCGCGAGCGGGCGGATGAACCCGTCGGTCGGACAAAACGCACCGGAGAGAATTCCACGCCTATCGAGCGCCGGGTTCAGCCGGCCGATTTCATCCAGGCCGATTTCCGCTGCCTCGGTTAGCCCCGACTCGTGTTGAACGCGCAGGGCGGCCCGGAGCGCCTCGCGCTCGGCTCCGCTTTGCGCGAGCCAGAGATATCCTGCCTGCACGTAGCCCGGGTCCGCTCCGATCTCATCCTCGAAGCGCCCCAGCGCCTCGCGTGCGAGGAGAGAAAGTCGAACGTTGACCGTGGTCCCGAACTGCGCCCGGAACCCACCCGTCGCACGGCCCGTGCTCCCCTCTCCCGGTCCTCCCGAGCGGTCCAGGAGGAGGATATCGCGCCAGCCGCTGCGCGCCAGATGGTACGACGCGCTCGCTCCCATGACCCCGGCCCCGATCACGGCGACCGACGCCCGCGTCATGCGGTGAAGACGTGCTCGGGGTTCCGAAAGGCCTTGAACTCGAGTGCGTTTCCGCTCGGATCGAGAAGGAACATCGTCGCCTGCTCCCCCGGTTGGCCCGCGTAGCGGATTCGCGGCTCGACGACGAAGGGGATGCCCGCGGTCCGGACTCGCTCAGCCAGCGAGGAGAACTCCTCCCAGCCCAGGATCGCCCCAAAGTGAGGCATGGGAACCGCGAGATCCTCGACCTTCCCGGTCGGCTCGGTCCGCATGACCTCTCCGGTCGTGTGGGCGGAGATCTGATTCCCGAAGAAATCGAAATCGACCCAGGTCTCCGTGCTCCGGCCCTCGCGACAGCCTAAGACCTCGCCATAGAAACGCCTTGTCGAGGCGAGATCGCGGACGTGAAACGCGAAATGGAATGGGCGTGGCTGGAAGGAGGTCATGGTGCTAGCGGCGTCCGGTACAAAACCACCTGCGCGCTCCGAGGGCAAAATACGACACAGAACGCACTGATGGATGGCTTCATCGGGATCCGCGCATTCCTTCCAGGAAATCTCAGTTCGGCGTTTTGTGATCTACCGCCTGAGCTAACGGCCCAAAGAGCCTTCAATCCTCGAATCGCATCTTCTTCATGAATGCGCCCCATCGCGGATCACCATGGAGAGACCGGAATTCCAACCCCACGCCGACGGCAGTGATGTGC
>DASXTQ010000103.1:0-27703 GCA_036505295.1 Candidatus Eiseniibacteriota bacterium | reverse complement strand
TCAAGCAAGAGCCCCACTTCCCACGCGTCGTAGGCTTCGTTCACCGCGTGCGGCTCGCCCAAGCTCAGGACCGAGGCGAGCTCATCGCCGCCTTCATGACGCGGGCCGCTCCAGTATGACGCGGCACCTGCCGCGTCGTAGTCCGGTTCGGGAACCGCGACAGGGGGCCGGTCCAAGGAGCCCGTATCGCCCCCACGTGGTTGCAAGGGCTTGGGGTTCGCGGGGTTCCTCACGCCGCGCGGCGGAGCGCACAGCTCTGGACGGCGGTGCGTTCCCTCCTTACAATGGCGCGGTGCGGACTCGAAGCGCGGAAGGGTTCCTCGCGACGCGTGCCCTCGGAGGTGAAGCGAAAATGCAGGAAACGGAGGAACGGGTCAGCAATCCGGCGGTCGAATGCCTTCGCTGCGCGAAGCTCTTCGGCCCTGTCCAGATTTTTCATTTGAAAGAGAATCCTCGACGCTCGTACGTGCGATGCCCGCACTGCGGCGCGAAGAACGAAGTTCGCGCCGAGGATCGCTACTGCATCCGACTTGTCGAAATCATTCCCGAGCCGACACCCGACCGGCCCGGCGGCGAGTACCGCTGAAAAACTTCGGGTCCCCTCCCAAACAGGAAGGGGACCCACGATGTGCCCGGGGCGAGATTTGAACTCGCACGGGGTTACCCATACGCCCCTCAAACGTACGTGTCTACCAAGTTCCACCACCCGGGCTGAATCGAATCACTGACCACCGGTAGCCGGCGCCGGAGTCCCTCCGCCGGCGGGAGCGGCTGGACCTTGAGAGGGCGGCGGTCCGGTAGGAGTGGGAGAGGGACCCAAGGTGCCCGAGGGCGGCGTGCCTGGAGTCGGAGCGCCGGTTGTTGGGACGCCCGTCGTGGGAGCGCCGGCCGTGGGAGCCCCTTCGTTCGCCGAGCGCTGCTGGCCCCGCCTCCGCGCTTCCTCTTGAATCAGGCTTCCCCTCCCGCCCGCGGTCCGAGACGCCTGGATGCCGAGGGTCAACGAAGTGACGAAGAATATCACCGCGAGGATCGTCGTCGCGCGGCTCAAGAACGTGGCCGCGCCGCGCCCCCCGAAGAGGGTCTGGCTGGACCCCGCGCCGAAAGCGCCGGCGAGCCCGCCCCCCTTGCCCGACTGGAGCAGGATGGAAGCCATCAAAGCCAAACAAACCACGATGTGAACCGTGGCGATGAGTCCTATGAGAAAACCTGGCATCCGAAACTCCTCCGTTCTTCGCCCTTGCGTCGGCAGACGCCGAGCTTAGCACGCGCCGCGGACGGCGGTCAATCGACCGTGGACGGCCGGCGCTCCACCTTGAGGAGCGCCTCGCCGATGGCGAGGAACGACTCGGCTTTGAGTGAGGCTCCCCCGACCAGGAACCCGTCCACTTCCGGGATCGCGGCCAGCGCCGCCGCGCTCTTCGGATCCACGCTGCCCCCGTAGAGCACGGGAGGATGCCCCGCAGCGCTATCCATTCGCAAGCGACTCAACGTTTCGAGGACCCATGCATGAGCCTCGGCCACCTCGTCTGGGGTCGCGACAACTCCGGTTCCGATCGCCCAGACGGGCTCGTACGCGACCCAAAGCGGTGCCCGCGGCGGCGCGCCCTCGAGCGTGCGCGTGAGCTGTCGTTCCAAGACGTCGCGCGTCTCCCTCCGCTCGCGCTCGGCGAGCGTTTCGCCGACGCAGAGGACAGGCCGGAGCCCCGCGCGCCATACCGCTCTCAGCTTGGCCTGCACGATCTGGTCGCTTTCGCAGAAGAGCCTTCTCCGTTCGGAATGGCCGACGAGCGCGAACTCGGCGCCCGAGTCCCTGGCCATCTCGGCGGAGATCTCCCCGGTGAACGCCCCCTTGGGCTCTGCGTGGCAATTCTGGATCCCGATCTTTGGATCGGTCGGGCGCCGCTCCCCCGCGAGCGTGGCGATCGCCGTCGCGGCCGGAAAGACGACCGTCGTAAGGGAAGTCGCCGCGACGGGGTGGTCGCCGATCGAGCGCAGGAGCGTTTGGCCTTCGGCGATGGTGAGGTTCATCTTCCAGTTGCCGGCGAGGATTCGACTCACCGGGCGGCCTTCGCGACCGATTCGAGCGCGGCGACCCCTGGGAGGACGCGCCCTTCAAGGAATTCGAGGGAAGCGCCCCCTCCGGTCGAGCAATGGCTGACCTGATTCTCGACCCCGGCCTGGTGGATCGCCGCGATGGAATCCCCGCCTCCGACAACGGTGAAGGCGCCGCGTGCCGTCGCCTGGGCGACCCCCTTCGCGACCTGGAGCGTCCCCTCCGCGAAGGCGGGGGTCTCGAAGACCCCCATCGGTCCATTCCAGAATAGGGTGCGCGCCGTGGAGAGCGCTTCCAGGATCTCCCGGACCGATTCCGGTCCAATGTCCACCCCCGCGAGGTCCCGCGGGATCCGATCGACGGCGACCGCGTGCCCCGGATCCCGACCGCTCGCGTCCGCCGCAACGATGCAATCGCTGGGGAGGAGAAGCTTCTCCTCCGCGTCCGGTCGGGCGAGAATCTCCTTCGCCAGCGGAACCTTGTCCTCCTCCACAAGGGAGCGCCCGGTCTCGAGCCCCTTCGCCCGCACGAAGGTGAACATCATGCCGCCTCCGACAATGAGGCGATCCACCCGCGGCAGGAGGTTCCGCAGCACGTCGATCTTTCCGGAGATCTTGGCTCCCCCGAGAATCGCCGCATACGGGCGCTCGGGACCTTCGAGGAGCTTCCCGAGGGCCTCCAGCTCCCGTTCCAAGAGAAGTCCCGCGACGCAGTCGGCAATGGTAGCCGTGATGCCCACGGTCGAAGCATGCGCCCGGTGGGCCGCGCCGAAGGCATCGTTGACATAGGCTTCCGCCAGGAGCGCAAGGTCACGGCTAAATCCAGGATCGTTCGCCTCCTCGCGCGGGTCGAATCGGAGATTCTCGAGCAGGAGCACATCGCCGTCGGCAAGGCTCATCGCGAGCCGCTCGGCCTCGGGCCCGACGATCGGCTCGGCGAATCGAACGGGTTTTCTGAGGCAGCGCTCGAGCCGCTCGCGCACGGGGGCGAGGCTCAGTTTCGGATCGGGCTTTCCTTTCGGCCGGCCGAGATGGGACGCCACGATGAGGCGCGCCCCCTTTTCGATCAGGTAACGGAGCGTCGGGAGCGACGACACGATTCGCGTGTCGTCCGCCACGGCTCCGTCCGGAGTGAGCGGCACGTTAAAATCGACGCGAACGAAGACGCGCCTGCCGGCGACGTCGAGAGAAGGCAGCGTGCGAAAGGGCATCCCGCCTAGCACCCGCGTCCGAGCAAAAGCAGCGTGTCCACCATCCGATTCGAGAATCCCCACTCGTTGTCGTACCATGCGAACGCCTTCACCATCCTGTCGCCCGAAACCATGGTGAGCTGGGAATCGAACACGGCGGAGTGGGAGTTTCCCACAACGTCCTGTGACACGATCGGGTCCTCCGTATACTGGAGGATTCCGCGCAACTTCCCTTCCGCCGCTTCCTTCATGGCGGCATTCACCGAGCTCACAGAGGCGGCCTTCGACGTCGCTACGGTGACGTCGACCAGGGAGCCATCGGTGATCGGGACGCGGATCGCGAGGCCGTCCAGCTTTCCCTGCAGCGATGGGATCACCTGGCCAATCGCTTTCGCCGCGCCCGTGCTCGTCGGAATCATCGACGCCGCGGCGGCGCGGGCGCGCCTGAGATCTTTGTGCGGCGAGTCTTGCAGTCGCTGGTCGTTCGTGTAGGCATGCACCGTCGTCATGAGCCCCCGTTCGATACCGAAGGCTCGATCCAGCACCCAGAGCACCGGTGCCAGGCAGTTGGTGGTGCACGAGGCGATCGACACGACCTGATGCCTGCCTGGGTCGAACGTGTCCTCGTTCACTCCGATGACAAACGTGGCGTCGGCTCCCTTCGCGGGCGCCGAAACCAGGACGCGCTTGGCTCCCGCGTGGAGATGCGCCGCCGCCTTATCGCGCTCCGTGAACCTGCCCGTGCACTCAAGCACGACGTCCACCCCCAGCTCCTTCCACGGGAGCTTTGCGGGGTTCGCCTCGGCTAGGACCGGAATCGAACGCCCCCCCACGCATAGCGCCGCGTCCCGCGAGGTGAAACGTTCGGGCCACACGCCGTGGACCGAGTCGTACGTGAGGAGGTGCGCGAGGGTCGCCGCGTCGGTGATGTCGTTCACCGCTGCGAACTCGATCGCCTCGTTTCGCTTGAGCGCCGCGCGAAGAACCAACCGCCCGATGCGTCCGAATCCATTGATGCCTACACGCACGAAGGGTACCCCCCTAACTGAAAAAGACCTTCGCCAACTCGTAGAACTCGCGGTCCACCGTCTTCAGGGAACCGACCCCTTCCACGATTGGAACGTCCACGATTTTCATTCCGCGGATCGCGACCATGCGTCCAAATCCTTCGCGCTGGACGAGATCGACCGCCTTGACGCCGAACCTCGTTCCAAGAAAGCGATCGAACGCGCTCGGCGAGCCACCGCGCTGGATGTGCCCGAGCACGCTGTAGCGGCTCTCGAATCCGGTCCGCTGTTCAATGCGGTCCGCCAGAGTCGCCCCGATACCGCCGAGCCTCACGTGACCGAAGGAGTCCCGGCGCTCGCTTTGAACCTGGACCGGGCCGCCCTCCGTATCCTGGAGCCTTGCGCCCTCGGCGACGACAATGATACTGAAATTCTTGCCGTGTTCGTGCCGGCGTTGTACGACGCCGCAAACCTCCTCGACGGAAACAGGGTACTCCGGAATCAAAATCATGTCGGCGCCGCCCGCCACACCCGCCTCGAGCGCGATCCACCCGGCATGCCGTCCCATCACTTCGACGACCATGACGCGGTCGTGCGATTCGGCGGTCGTGTGCAGCCGGTCGATCGCTTCGGTCGCGATCGAGAGCGCGGTGTCGAATCCGAACGTGTAATCGGTGCCGTTCACGTCGTTGTCGATCGTCTTGGGAATGCCCACCAGACGAACGCCGGCCTCGTGCAGCTTCACGGCAACGCCGAGCGTGTCCTCGCCACCAATGACGACGAGGGCATCGACCGCCCTCAACTTGAGCTCGTCTCGAATCCGGGCTTCACCGCCGGGATCCTGGTAGGGGTTCGTGCGGGACGTGCCGAGGATCGTGCCGCCGCGCGGCAGGATTCCGGATACCGCTTTCAGGTCCAGCTCCTCGATTTCGGACTGCAGAAGTCCCCTCCAGCCATGCCGGAATCCGACGACCGACCAGCCGTAGCCTTTGATCGAGCGGTGGACGACGGCGCGGATCACCGCGTTCAGGCCGGGGCAATCACCTCCACCCGTGAGCACACCCAGCCGCATCGTCCGACCTCCGAGGATCGAGTCAAGTCCTTGTCGATGTGAAAGTTAGGGGCACGGATGTTATGCGCGCGGGCCGATTCTGTCAAGGCCTGAAACAGGTGCGCTGCAGGGCACGGCAGGGCACGGCCCGGCGCCAAGACTCGGGCACAGCGCCCCTTGCTACCGCACGCCGCTCACCGAGGAGTAGCGCAGGAAGTAATCGCCGTAACCTTGCTCGTCGACGAACACGAACTTCATTCCCGCGCTGACCTCATTCATCCGGCGGCGCGGAATCATCTCGTGGCCGCGCAGATTGTAAGTCCAGATCTCGAAGGGACGTGTGTCGACCACGCCCTGGCCGGGTTTCGTGAGCATGTCTTTCGAAGCCTTGGGGATTTGGCCCTCCACCGCGTACCCGAGCGTCTTGTCCGATACGGGAAGGCGCTCGATCTTGATATCGTCAGGCTCGCCGAATTGTATCCATATCCGACCGCGGTCGCTGAGCATTCCCTTCTCGAATACCGAGTAGTGTGCGTTGGCGTACGCGATGCGGGCGCGGAAATCTCGCCTGGCCTCGTTCGCGGCGGTGTCCGGCGTGGGGTCGATCGCGCGCCAGAGCTCGGCGAGCCTCGCCTCCTTCTCCCCCCGCGAGAGCTGACGGAAACCGTACGCCTCCTCCTGAGTCAAGAGCGTCCGTGCGGTCACATCGTAGAGATCGGATGCGTCGGAACCCCACGAGTCGAGCTCCCAGAGCATGTCGAACTCGCCCTGACTTGATGCGATCGCCAGGTCCCCCTCGCGGAGTAGGTCGATTCGCAGCCGGTAGTGCCCCGCGGGCAAGGATGTCACGTCGGCATGGAGGGTATGGGGCCACGCGGTGCCCTCGGTCACGCGCAGCGAGTCCAACGATTCAAGCAGCGTGTCCCCCGCCGCGCTGAAGATCATGGTCCTGACCCGGTAGGACCTGCCCTCCACCGGGGGAGGCGCGTCGTAGATCTCGTAATAGGCGGCGAGCATGTCCCGATACGCGCCGTAATAGGCGCTCGGGTGCGGGAGCACCTCGTAGGCACCCTTGGCAAAGGGCGTTTCCGGAGTCCGGTCCTTGATAGCCCAGGCAAACTCGATTCCACTGATCGCAGGGTTCTGAAGCAGCCATTCCGACATGTCGATGTCCCCCTGCACCTCCCCTTGCCGCTTCTTGTTCTTCATCTGGTATACGAGGCCGCGGCGGGCGACGTTCATGTCTTCGACGGTGATCTTGTAGTGGTACTTCGCGTGCGGGGCGACGATGCCGACGGTGTAGATCTCCCCCAAGAGCGAATCGACGGTGGCCTCGGCGTCCATCGACTGGACGCGCGCTTCGCGTTGTTGGTATCCCGCGCGGCGGCCTTTCCTGCCAAGAAGCTCTACCGTCACGCGCAGCCTGGCTTCGAACTGCTGGCCGGATGGAATGAATCGGATTTCTCGGTAGGGAACCCGGATGAAGAACTCGGCTCGCGTGTTCCCACCATCGTGCCGGTAGGCCACGGCGCTCGCGTTGTAGTGGATATCTCCGACGGAAACGCCTGTCTCACCTGGGGTTGGGGTAGCGACGGTCGCACCCGTCGGCGTCCCCGTGAGGGCGCAGGCAGCTAGAGCTATGAGCCAGTGAGGCGCGCGGATGTGGTAGCGCCTCATGGCGCCTGGCTCCTAGAAGCTCACGTTCACCGAAACTCGGTGTGCCGCCGTGAGGAGTTTGAGGTCCTGGTACGCGTAATCCAACCGGGCCACGGATGCCTTGCTCAGCGTCAGCGGGAACTTCACGCCCAAGCCCGCCGTCATACCCTCGGTGTCGTAGTTGAACTTGTACCCGCCTCTGAGAAAGAGATAGTCGTGGAACGCGTACTCCGCGCCCCAGTTCACCTTCTCCGAGTTGTCGGACGGGTGGGTGAACTCCGCCGAGCTGATCAGTCGGCTGTCCCCGCTCTGGAGCAAGCTGATCGACCCTCCCACGCGGAAGAAGGTCGGCATCTTCACCTTCTCGTTGAGGAAGGTCATGTCGCTCCCGATATTCTGGATCGACATCCCGATCTTCGCTCCAAGGACTCCGATGTCGTAAAGGGTGCCGAAGTCGAACGTCGTCGACTTCCCTTTTACGTCCGCGAGGCCGGTCTGGACGTAGTTCGCAGAAAAGCCGGCCGAGAATTTGTCCGTGAGCGATCGCGCGTAGGAGATCCCATAAGCCCACTCCCCCGCGTCGAAGGTGTCGCCGGTTCCCTCGGGTTGATAAGTCGTACGGACGATATCGCGGCTCATGGTCAGCGCACGAACGTTGACCCCCAGCATCCCGGGAATCCACTTGATCGAGAAGACGTAGGCCGCCTGGTCGAACAGGATGTCCGCGGGCCACGCGGTATGGTTCAGCGTCACCGATTGGCCCGAAAGTCTGGCGATACCGGCCGGGTTCCAATAGACGGCGGTCGCGTCGTCGGCGATCGCCACGTACGCATCCCCCATCGCGGCGGCCCGGGCACCCACGCCGATCTTCAGGGATTGGCCGCCCAGGGTCCCGACCTTTTCGAATATCTGCGCGCCTTCCGCCGTGAGCGGAAGGAGCAGGCAGATGGCTACCATCATCGCACGCTTCACGGAATGCCTCCTCGGTTCTCCCATGGACGGCTGGGACGCTCCGGCCTCATCGAATGACGATGAACCTGCCGACTTGTTTGCCCAATTCGGTGTCGACAGAGTAAATGTAGATGCCGGTCACGATCTTCTGACCGTTTCTCGAAATCAAGTTCCACGCGGCGGAGCCTCGGCCGCCCGTGACTGGATCCTTGCCGTACTGGAGATCGGCCGGCGGTCTCCCGTCGAAGGGGAGATCCTTCACGAGATCCCCTGCGATCGTGTAGATATGGATCGTCCCTTTGGTGCGGGGCAGGTTCATGAACGTAACCTTGGTGCCGGAGGGATCCTCCTCGCGCGGCACGAGATCCCACTCCGCGCCACCCTTATACGGGTTCGGAACCACGAAGACCTTCTGCTGGTCGTTGCGTGAGTCCCCTCGAGGGTAGACCACCTGCGCGTTGTTCGCGCTCGGGTTTCCCTGCAGAACGATGTCGTTGGCGGCGGAGTCGGCCGGGACCACGGAGAGCGGGACAATGGAATAGAAGTACGGGAACCCGTTCAGCACATGGGGATCCACGAAGCTGTACCGGCCCACCGCGAACAGGGTGTCAATCTCGGTGTAGCTCGAATCATTCCGCACCCGCCTCCGATTCGGATCCCACCGCACCAGGATGGGGCTGATATTCACGATCGGGATCGACGTGTCGATCAGCTCGGACAGCGGATGCGCGGGCGTTCCCTTTGGTTTCTCGCGCCACTCACCGAGCAGGGACCACAGGTTCCGCGCTGGAGCGTTCGTTCCGAGGGGTCGATTCCACCCCGCGGCGCGATAGATTCGGTAGCCTAGGAACTCCTTGAGATTCCCTCTCTGGGCATCCCGGACCTGCTCGGCGAAATTGTTCCATTTGAGCGTGATCTTATGGTCGCCGGGGAAGAACCAGGCTGAGACCCGGGTCGAATCCGCCCGCGTGTCGTAACCATGGAGGTAGTCGCTTACCTCTCCCCGCCCATCCTGGCCCGCGTAGAAGGGCGCGGGCAAAGGAGCGGCCGCTACCCAGTTGACCAGGTGTTCTCGCCCGCCCTGGCCGGTGTTCACGTCGCAGTCGAGATCCACGTATGACCCATCCCGTCCTATCTTGCAGTCCGGAGAGAGGATTTGGATGTTGAGGGTGTCCTCGCTGGCGCAGTGCGCTCCGCCGTTTTGAAGCGTTCCGCCGAGCGCGTCCTGGCAGACGTACTTTCCATCCTGCTGCAGGTTGCATGGAGTGTTGTTATCCCATGGCGTCACGCCCGCGAACTGATCGATCGTATTGACGTCGGCGTGGAAGCGGAGACGGCAGAAAGACGACTCGGGAATCGAGTACGTGAATCCACGCCCCCCGATCTCGGTGTTTCGCAGGCAGGTTTCCTTTCCGCACGTCCCGGTGAGCGCGTTTCCGTCCAGGTCCGTGTAAAGCCCGTCATAGACCTGCTGCGCCTGAATGGCGTTGTCGACCATCGTCCCGCCCGCCGCCGAAGGCCCGCGCCCCAGCCCCATCACCCAGGCCACCGATACCGTGAGCGACGAATCCGGCAAGATCGAGCGGAACGGTCCCGTCGCCATGATAAATCTATAATCGAGCGGCCGAGACGAGCTAATCTGGCCGACAACATCGGGATTGAGGGTCGGGTCCGACATGAGCAGGTAGCGTTGGGCGTCGTTCTCGGGATCCCCTCCCGCCGCGAACGCCGCCGATCCGGCGAAGAACTTGTAGGATGTGATCCCCACCCGACGGGGCGCGCTCGCGCCGCTGGGGTCGGTGGAGTGGTTCAGGAACATGCACCCGAAATAGCCGGGCACATCGCCTCCCTTGGCATCCTGCGGGCGCGCCGGATCGTCCGGGTTGTCCCACATGTATCCCATCTGAATCCGCCGGCTCACGAAATCGCCGGTCGGGCCCACGTACTGCACGGTTGAATCGAACAGCGCCGCCTCATCGTCGGTGAAATAGGGCGGGATCGCACGATTCCCAATGTCCATATCCGCGAAGATGCCGACGAACACGTTTCGAAGAGCGCGGCCGCTTCGGTTGATGATCTTGTAGTCCATCCCGACGAAATCATTCTGGCCCGGGGTCGCCCAGGCATAGGAGGTCTGCTGGACCTTGATGCCGAGCGGCACGTGCTCCGGGAAGAGCTGTCTGGTGTTGACCTGGTCGTCCGCGTATTCGGACGCGAACATCTGCTGTCCGATGGCGGCATAGTCCTCGTCGCAAAGGCCGTCGCCGTCATCATCCAGCCCGTTCAGAAAGTCTTCGTCGACACGGCCGTCGCCGTCATCGTCGGGGTTCACGCTGGACGAAATGACCCGGTTGCCGCCGGGGATTCCCTCATAGGATTCCCGCACGTCGGTCACCTGCTCGATCGGGAGGTTAACGCAGACATTTTGAGGGAACAGCTCGGGAGAGAACTCGCGCTCATAGGTCGCGGTGGTGACGTGGGGAATCCCGCTCGCGTCGAGCGCGCCGATCCATAGGCCCGCGGCATAGAGATAGTCGTTCCCGGAGCCGGCCGGCCATTCGGCGGAAGGCACCGTCGTCTGGCTCGGATTGCTCTGATTCCCCGTCTCGCCGAAATTCGTGATCTGGAGCTGGAGTCGTCCCACGTTGTGGACGAACTTCCCGTTCAACCGAAAGAGCTTGTGTATTTCCCTGCTGTTCGTCGGTTCGATCTGATCCTGGGGAAGCTGGTGGAATGCGCACACACCAGCCCAGAGAAACAACCATGCCGCGGTGAGTGCCGTTCGGCGGCACATGCTCATCCGATCCTCCCCCTTGTGCGAATTTCAGCCCCGGCTGCTCTACTGTCGATCGGTCCGCGTTCCGCCTGCGTCACTAGAACTGCACCCCGAGCCCGACCCGGATAGTGCGCCCCTGCTGGAACACACGCGGATCGTGAACCGGGTACCAATCCTCTCGGCCGTCTCCATCCTGGTCCTGGGTCAGGAACGCGCCTCCGGCGCGGCCGGTTTCCGTGTAGTAGATGTTGTAGGAATTGGAATTGATGGCGCCCGGCGGCCAGAGGTCCGGCTCAAGGTCGGTGATGTTCTCCGCGTCGAGCAGGTTCGTGCCCTGGACGTACAGCGTGAGGTCCTGACCCCACGCCCGGAAGAACCGCTCCCCTTGCATCGAGAGGGTCGAGATCGAGGGGAGCCGCCTCGAGTTGATGAGCTCAGGATTCTGCCGGCGCTCCTCGCGCTGGTGCGGAGTAAACGGAAAGCCCGACCCGAATTGATAGACGAAGGACGAGCGCCAGTCCTTTTCGTTTCCCAGACTCAGCGTCGCGGAAATGTTGTGCCTCTGGTCCCAGTTGAGCGGCTGCTCTGACGTCGGCTTGAACTGGTCGCGCAGGTTGCCCTGGTTCGGCAGCGCGCGGTTCGGGTCAGAGGCCGTGCCCGTGGTGTTCCCATAGGTGTAGTTGAGCTCGCCCGCGAAGCCGTGGCTGAAGCGTTTGATCAAGGTGAACTCCACGCCTCGGGAGGACGCGTAATCCGCGTTCACGTAGGTCGGAACGGTGATCGCGAAGCCCGGGATCTCCTGCTCCACGGTCGTCAGGAGGCCGAAGATGTCCTTGAAGTACACGCCGAACTGGCCGTAGATGTCCTTGTTGAAGAGGTGCTGGACACCGAGCTGGTAGCTGATCGTCGTCTGGGGCTCCAGGTTCGGATTTCCACGCGAGGTCGCCGAAATGAGGCGCCCCTGATAGATGTACTGCCGGTCCGGCACCTGGAACAGGCGTCCGTAGTGGAAGCTCATCACGTCCCGATCCGAGATCGGATACGCGATTCCGATCCGGGGGCTGATCTGGGTCTTGACGCGGTCGACCACCTCCGCCGATGAGATCTGATTCCCCACCGAGAAGTTGTCGTACCGGATCCCCGCGTTCATCACCATTCCTTCGTACTCCCAACGATCCTGTAGGAAGAACGAGCCCTCGGGATTGAAAAAGCGGAACTCGTCCCGGTCGGCGCCATAGAGCCCCTGGCCCGTCAGGATGTTGGGGAAATTGGTCCTGAGAAATCCCAGGTCGTTGTAGTTGATGTCTCCGCCGGCCATGAAATTGTGGGGGTGTCCGCCTTGGTCCGCCGGCTTTCCGAGTCGTTTCGAGAAATCTCCGTTCATGGTGTAGGTGACGGTCCGCTTCCGCTCGAAGAAGGGATAGTCCCCGTTGGTCACGTAGTAGGGCCCTTCCAGGCGGTTCTGCGGGTCGTAATAGTTGTTCGGCAGCTGCTGGTACTCCCAAGGCATCCGGTCGAGAACGTCGGTTGTCGTTTGCCATTCCTGGCGACTGGCGCGCACGTTATAGATCGTCCCGACGCCCAGCGTGTGCTTCCACGTCACCGCCGTCTGGAGGTAATCCTCATCGGTGACCGGAAGGTGCTCCGCGGTATTCATAGGGATGTAGCTCGAATCCACCTGGAAATAGGACCAAGCTCCGTAGCGCGTCGTGATGGTGCCGTCGGTCGGCGCCGTCGAATCCTGGATCACGTGGACGAACCCTTGCCGGTTCCACCGATTGTGGAATTCACCGTCCAAGCTCCGGTTCTTGATGAGTTCGAAGTTCAGCTTCTCGTTGGGGGTGAGCTTGAACGTCAGCTTGCTCGAGAGCTTCGCGCTGTTGGACTGCCGATTCCCGAGCCGGATGAAATCCAAGAATCGATGCTCCCGGTGGGTCGCGACGTTCCGGAGATAGGTGTCGGTGTACGTGCCCTCGAATGAGATGAAGTAATTCGTCTTCGGGAAGAGGAACGGCCCACCGAAGCCTGAGCTGACCCGCTCGAAGTTGTTGAAGGACTTGTCCACCTCGCCGTAACGGTCCGTGAAATACCGGATCTCCCCTCCGAACTTGTCTCCCCCTTCGCGCGTCGTGAGGTTGATCACCCCGGAGAGGGCGTTCCCGTACTGCGCGTCCAGGCCACCGAGAACCTGCTCGCTGGACGAAACCGCGAGAAGCCCGAGATCCACGCCCTCGGCGCGGAGCGGATTGCGGCTCGCGATCCCATTCACGATCGTGAGCACCTCGTCCCCGCGTCCGCCGCGGAAGTGAAGCTCGCCTCCCTGACTGATGACGCCGGCCTTGAGGCCGATCGCCTCCTTGTAGTTGTCGACCGGGAGAGAGCGGAGATCTTCGCTCGTGACGATCTGCTTCGTGGAGCTGTCCTTCTTGCGGATCGCGATCTTGACGTCTCCCTTGACGTCAATTCCCTTGATCTTGACCGCCTGCTCCGTAATCTGGAAGTCGACCGTCGCGGTCTGGTTGGCGTTTACCTGGACGGGCTTCTCGACCGTACCGTGGCCGACGCTTTTCACGGACAGGGTGTAGGACCCGACAGGCACCTTGGCGATGGTGAACTTGCCCTCCGCGTTCGCCATCCCTCCAAGCTGGGTTCCCTTGATGAAAACGTTCGCATACGGCACCCCGACTCCACTCTCATCCGTGATCTTTCCCGTGATCGAACCGGTTTGCGCCTGGGCGGACGATACGGCGGGACCAATGAGCGTGGGGCCGAGGAGGAGCGCGACGACGCAGGCGAGGACCATCAGGTGCTCGCGACGTCCAAGATGGCTCGGCATGTGCGGAACCGCTCCTTTCCTGGTCGGGGGTGTCACCGGAAACCGGCTATCTTTATGCCGCTTTGGGGGCCTGAGTCAAGGCAATTCATTGCAATACGCCCGCTTGTCGGGTTCTGGGACGCCGTCTTGGCGAGATCCGAATCTGTCAAGTCGTTCTCACAGCCGGCGATCTGCTGCGGAGAAATGCTGGCCTTCGCGGGGGGGGAGGGACAGCGCACCACGAGGCGCGGCCGGTCCTGCGCCGCTCGGGCCTAGACTATACATAAGCATCGGCCCGGCCCACAACAAATATTATCAAAATTCCGTGCTGCTCGACATGTGGAAATCGCGGACCAGGAGGCCGGGGCAGACAACCCCTCCGGACCGCTCCACACGCCCCATCGCCTCCACCTGACTCAGCAGCTGAATCACGCTCTGATTGAACCTGAAATTCCGGACCGCGTGGGTGACCCTTCCCTTCTCGATCGCAAAAAGCCCGTCCCTCGTCATCCCGGTAAGGGTCACGGTCTTGGGATCCACAACGTTTGTGTACCAGACGCGGGTGACGAGTAACCCCTGATCCACGCGGCGGATCAGGTCCTCCACGCTCTCTTCGCCCCCCTCGAGCACGAGATGGCGGGCGAGGGGTCCGTACGTGTTCGGAACCGGGAGCCCATGGCCGGTGCTTTCGCGTCCTTCCTTGGCCGCGGTCTGCCGGTCGTACACGGCGCTCCGGGCAACCCCGCGCTCGATGATTGTGGTCGGCCGGGTCGGCATCCCCTCTGCGTCGAACGGGCTCCCGCGATGGAGTGGGTGATACGGATCGTCACGCAGGGTGATGTTCTCCCCCATCACCTTCTCTCCCATCTTTTCCGAGAGAAAACTCCGTCCTTCCTGGACCAAAAGCGCGCCGAAGGAGATCCAGGACATGTCCTGGATGAAATCGGCGACGGCGGCCGGCTCCAGCACCACGGTATATCGGCCCGGGGCCCACGACTTCGGCTCCCGCGATCGAGTCGCCTTCGCCACGGCGCGGGCGGAAAGGGCGGCGCCGTCGATGTCGCGCGCGCGATAGGACTCGTGCCCGGCCCACCCGGAGACGGTCCCCTCGAGCGCGGATACCCGGAAGGCAGCGGACGTGCCGCTGTGATAGGCCAAGAGCCCGCTCGAGTTCGCGATCGCGAGCGGCCCGATCTCGCCGTAGTCGCCGATCGTCCCGGCGCGGACCTCGTAGATGCCGGCCCCCGTGAGCCCCGCCGCGCGGGACCGCTCGACCGCCCGTCCTACCTCGAGCGCTCGGGCGTCGGCGCCGAGCGATTCCGTCTCAGGGTCGAGCGCGTCGACCGGCCGATACTGCTGCGGTCCCGGCAACGGGAGGAGATCCGCGATCTCCGGCTGGAGCCGCGCGGCCGAGGAGGCCCGCTGGACGAGCCGATCGATGCCCGCACGGCTCAGATCGTTCCCGGTCGCCCGGCCGGTGCGCTTCCCACGAACGATGCGAGCCGAGAGGAGGTAACGCCGTTCGGCAACGTTCTGGGTGATTTCGTTGTTCGCGAAGCGAGTGAGGGCTTCGGTCCCGCCGCCCAGAAAGACCTCGATCTCCTCCCCGCGCGCCGCGGCAAGGACCTGGTCGAGAAGAGACTTCGCGTCGTCCCTATTCATCGTACCCCACGCCGACACGGACGCCGCGGAATCGCGCCGGCGCGGCGCCGTGGGTGATCTCGGCGACCTGTCCAGGCTGACCTTTGCCGCAATTCACGACGCCCCAGGGCTTCCATTCCTCGGGACCGCAGATGAAGTCGCACGAGTTCCAAAACTGCGTCGTAATGCCCTGATACGTTGGGTTCTTGAGAAGCCGGACTCTCTTTCCCTTCCGGATTTCCCAGGCGAGCTCCGTCTTGAATTGGAAGTTGTACCGGAGCTGGTCGATGCTCCAGCTCCGATTGGTTTCCATGAGAACCGCGTGATCGGTGTCGGAGAGTAGATCCTCGAGCGTCCCCGATCCCGGCATGAGGCTCAAGTTCACCATGCGGATCATCGGGATGTGGTGCCACCCGTCCGACCGGACGCAGCCCCTGCTGCGGGACTCTCCGGTTCGGTGCGCCAGCTCGCGCGACGTGAGGTAACCAGCGAAGAGCCCGTCGCGAACGATGTGCCAGCGCTGGGCTTCGACGCCGTCGTCGTCGTAGCCGAACGTCGCGAGCCCGTGCGGGAGCGTCGCGTCGGCGACCAAGTTCACGATCTTCGAGCCGAAGGCGAGGTTGTTTCGTTTATCCAGTGTCAGAAAGCTGGTGCCCGCGTAGTTCGCCTCCATACCCAGCACCCGATCCAGCTCGGTCGGGTGGCCCACCGACTCGTGGATCTGGAGCGCAAGCTGGGAGCCTTCCAGAATAAGATCCTGCTCTCCCGACGGGCATTGCGCCGCGCTCAGAAGAGCGACCGATTCCTCGGCGATCCGCCTCGCGTTTTCGACGTACGGCGTCGCCTCGACGACCTCGTAGCCGAGGGTCTGGTAGTAGCCCTCGGCTTGGGGATAGCTCCGTCGCTGCACCTCGTCGGCCGAAACCGCGGTCGACGTGAAACCGCCCCCCGAGCGCGTGAGCGTCTGCTCGATATCCGATCCCTCCGTGCTCAGGAAAAACTGATGCTTCCGCTGAAAGGAGAGGGAGGATTCCGCGTTCTTGACGCCCTGGACGGATCGGATTTCCGCGTCGATGCGAAAGAGAAGATCGAGCTTTCGCTCGAGCGGCACCCCGAAGGGATCGATCGCGCACTCGGAGGCCCAGACCGCGCGGTGCGCGGGCTCCGCGGCCAGCCTGACGTTTTCGTGCTTCAGGCTGGCGCTGGCTCGACCAACCGCGACCGCCTGGGCCGCGCAGCGCTCCGCGCCCTGTCTCGTGAGCTCGTCCGTGGCGGCGAACCCCCAGGCCCCGTCCACGAGCACGCGGACGCCCAGACCCGCCGACTCGCTGAGGTCGAGCCCACCGACCTCGCCGTTCTTGACCTGAACATCCTCGCGGGTGAACTCGATCGCGCGGACATCGGCGTAGCCCGCCCCGCGCGCCGCCGCGGTGTCGAGCGCGAGACGTGCGAGGTCCTTCAAGCGGTCCGGCTCCGCGCGTTTTTCAGAAGAGGTATCGAAACACGATCGAGGCCCGGTCGCTGCGCGAGATCTCCTCGCTGGGGTCTCCCGGCGTGAAGCGCACGTGCTCGTGCGCGTAGGAAGCGTCGACCTGGGTATCGAGGAAGCGCCAGAAATATCCCAACCCGGCGGTCATGCGGATCCCTTTGAGGGGAGGAATGCCGTCCCTGCGATCCGGATCGCGGCGGATCAGCACAAAACCTCCGCGAACGGGGAGCCAGGAGAGGGCGCGATACTCCGCCCCGAAGTGGTACGTCATCTCGGAGCTTGCGATCTCAGGAAGCGCGCCCGTGTAATCGATCCGTCCCTCGCGGGCGAATTGCACCTCGGTGCCCAGGGCTCCGCGTTCGTTCGGCAGGTCAACCGAAACGCCGCCGTCCGCTTGATAGCCGAGGCGCCTTACATCGAGCGGCCGCGCTGTGGCGAGCACCGTCTCGTTCGGATGGATCCATTCCAATTCGCGGTAGTAGCGGTAGCGGAAGCCCACGTGCGCCGGGGTCTTGGGAACGTCGAACATCCATCGCGACGCCACCTCGTTTCGCCTCAGGCCGCTCAAGAACGCGGACCACTTCCGCTTGAAGGTGCTCTCCGAGGGGTTGTTGTTGTTGATCGGGAGCGGATTCAGGAAGTACTGGGCCGCCCAATTGACCTCGGCGATCTCCTCCCCGTCGTTCGACCGGTGGCGGCCGTCGATGATCCCGCGCACCCAGCTCTTGTACCGGATGCCGAGCTGCGCGTTGTAGCTGACCTCCGGGCGATTCCAATCATAGTGGTCATCGTTGAACGGGCCATCGCTCAACCCGCGGACGTGATTCCCCATCCATCCCCCCGACGCGGCGAGCGTAAGGGCGAGCGGGCCGAGCCGCGGATTGACGAGGGCGCCGCCCGAAAGCCCGAGCTGGCTCGAGGTGAGATTCATTTCGTACGGATTCGGAACGATGCGCGATTCGGACTCGTGCCGGTAACGGAAGCGCCCCGCGAGGGTGATCTTCCTGAAAAACTTCCGGCCGTACGTCACGCCGAGCCTCGGCACGGTGACGCTCGCCTGAAGGTGCCGGTCCCCGAGGGAGGGATTGAAGTTCGAGGGATAGATGATGTCGAAGTCGCGAATGAAACGCCCGTTGTCGGGGGATGGAAAGAGGTCGTGGCGGCTCGCGTTGACGCCGCCATAGATCCCCTCGAGGCCGAGCACCCACCCCTGGGTGTTGCGGAGCGCGGCGCTGAGGCCGCTCCGCCGCTGCACCACGCTGTGGGGAAAGCCGAAATAGTCGTCCTTGAAGTTGTCGTAGTGCGAGGACTCCTCAATGCTCGAGGAATCCTGGTCGGCGAGGAGACCCGCTGGGTTGTCGGAGAAAGCGTAGGGGTTGATCCGATTCTGCGGCTCTTCAACCGACGCCTCGAGCCCGCCCATGGCCTCGAGACGGGGCGAAACAGCCCGAGCGTCGACGTCGACCGTCGAAGCCCTGCTCCACGCCTCGGAGATTTGGGCCTGCGCGACCGCCGGCCCCGCCCAGCCGACGACCATCAGGACCAACGCGCCCGCTGCCGCGCGACGCGGGGTGGGCGACCGCATGCTTCCGATCGATGCCCCCTTTCGAGTCACGGCGATGGCGCGCATGCCCGTCTACCTCAACCTTAGCTTCAAGGGGAGAAGCGCGGAGCGGCTGCCCCGCGTGGAGGACGCATCGTATACCGTGACTCGCATCATGTAGGTGCGCCCCGGCACGAGCTCGACGTCGTCGGGCCACGGGGTGCTGAGCCTTCGTCTGATTTCGAGATTCCACTTCCCGGCGTCCCAGCCCCCTCGCGCGAGCACGTCGAATTGGCTCAACGTGGGAAAGATCAGCTCATAGCTCGGAACGTAGTCGCCGGGATTCCAGGTCTTGTCGCGGGTGCCGCTGTCGTCGATTCGGACCGGGTTCAAGCTGTCGCAAGCTGTGAGCTGTGCGTGCACGTAGCTCCATATCGTGTAGGCGACTGGGTGGCCGCGATTCAGCCTTGTGTCACGGGATCCTTTCGAGGCGATGAATTTCGGAACGATCCCGTTGGGATACAGCGTGAAATTCTCGATGAAGCACAGCCGGCCCTCGTCGTCCACGGGACCCGCTCCGACATCGTACCGGTCTTCCACGACCCCCGCGGCCGGATGCGTGAACTGTCCGAGGCTGTCCCCGTCACTGGCTGCGTTGGCGAATTCCACGGTGGAGGACGGAAATACCGGATCCGTCGTGCCGGCTCCCCAACGCCAGTTGTCGGCGGGATACGAACCAAGCGAATCGGAGAAAATCTCTACGACGACCTGGTCTTCCTCGATATTCGACCGGTGCCAGGACGTGGGCCGGAGAAGCACATCGTTTCCGGGGATGACGTTGCCCAAACTGTCGGTCTTGTCGCGGCAGTCCACGAGAAGGTTGCCCTGATCGTCCAGAATGTCCACCGAGTCATTGACTACCGGCCGTTCCAAGACGCTCGCGGACAGGTCGGGCCACTGGAGCAGGAAATACATCGCTGCCGGGGCGCCGAAGCGATCCGTGGACCAGACGCTCCGGATGCTCAAATAAAAATCGCCCGCACCTCCCCCTCCATGCATGAGCACGAACGTCGGCGGCCCGGCGATGTTCCATTCGATTGGGGTCGGACGGCCGTTGATCAGAAGCTCGCGCGATTCCCCCTGCGGAGAAGTCAGGAATTGCTCCGGGGCCGGCATCGCCGTTATCGATTCGCTCAGCCCCGGCTGCGTGGCTGTCTTGGTGCCGCAAGAGATGGCGAACCAGGGGAGGATGGCAAAAAGAATCCCTGCACGAATCGTGGTGCGTCGCGGCATTTGTATTCCTCGGATCAAGCGGACCTTAGGGGGGAACGATCTCCAGCCTACGTTTCGATAAAGAGCGCTGTCAAGCAAAAAGCCCCGGATCGAGGCTCGGGAAAATGGGATCAAGCTCTTCCAGCTCCGCCACTTCGACCGGATCGATCCGGTTCGCCTTGAGCGCGTCCGCGAGACGTCCGAACCGGGACAGATGGAGCTCGGTCCGCCGAACCGCATACGGAACCAACGTACCCGTCCGCATGATGAAAGCCCAGTCGCTCGCCTGTGCGAGCAGGAGCTCACGACCCGCTTGGCGCAGCGCCCGCTTCGCGAGCGAATCTCCACGATCCCCGGCGCTCGCCAGCGCCTGCATCGTTTCCGCGGCGTGGTTCAGGTGGCGGTAGATCCAGTCGTTCGAGGGATCGAGCCACACGGCCGAATAGCCGCCCTCTCCCCAGCTCGAGGGGTGGAGCCGGCCTTCGGTCTGGCGCGGAAGCGCGCCGATCGCCTCGAGCGGATCGACCGCCAGGATCTCGGAGGTGGGCCCGGCCGCCTCATCGAGCACGTACCCGAGCCACTCGGGCCCTTCGTACCACCAATGCCCCATCAGCTCGGCATCGTACGGCGCGAGGAGGAACGATGGCTGGCCGATCCGCTCCGAAGCTTCCCGGGCTTGAGACGCGCGCCCGCGCACGAAGTGCGCGGCATGCTCGCGGGCGCGGGCCCTGGCGATCTCCGGCTCGTAAGGCTCGCGGTGCGCGCTCCGGCGGTCGGTGATTCGGTAATACTTGAGGCCAAGGTGCGTCCGGGTGCCGCCCGAAGGCAAGAAACCGCGAACCTCCTCAATCGGAAGGTCGAACCCCTGGTCGCGATAGTACTCGCGGTAGAACGCGTCCCCTGGGTAGCCCTCGGTCGCGCTCCACACCTGTCTCGAGGAATCGGCGTCCCGTCCGAGTGCCAGGACACCGCTCTCGGTGCGGAAGGGGGCGTAGGTGCCGGGAAGCGGTCGCGGACAGGCGTCGAGGATCCCGTGGGTATCGACGACGAAGAAGCGGATCCCGAACTCCGCGAGCACCGATTCGACGCCGGGCGTGTACCCGCACTCGGGAAGCCAGATTCCCTCGGGCCGGCGTCCCAGCTGGCGCTCGAACTCCCCCACCGCGGCGCCGATCTGAGCGCGCCACGACGGCGCGCCCAGGCTCATGAGCGGCAGGAATCCGTGGGTGGCGCCGCACGTGATGAGCCGGACCGAGCCCGCGTCGGACACCGCGCGAAATGCCGACGTAACGTCCCGCCGATAACGCTCCTCAAACTGGTGGAGCCGGGCGCGGAAGCGCTCGCGGTAGTGGATCGCGAGCGGATGAAACCTCGGCTCGTGGCGGGTCCGCGCGACCTCCCGCTCCGCGAGCTCGAGGAGGCGGCCCATATGAAAGGCGTATCGTTTGCGAAGGAGCGGATCCTCGAACATCGCGAGGAGGGTCGGCGAGAGCGAAACCGTGATTCGGCCCGGTACTCCGCGTTGCGCGCGCTCCTCCAGCATGGCAAGAAGCGGAAGATAGGTTTCGGTGAGCGCTTCGAAGAGCCAGCGCTCCTCGAGTGAGTCCTCGTACTCGGGGTGTCGGACGTAAGGAAGGTGCGCGTGCAGAAGAATGCACAGGTAGCCCTGCGTCATCGAGCGAGCCCGCTCAGGATGGAGTCTTTCCGGGATGCGGCGCCAGATATCGCGCGGCGGAGCTCGACCCGGCGTAAGGCGCGGCACCCGCGCGCGCGCGTTCGAGAAGCCAGGCCCGCGCCTCCGGCGTCAGGTCCCACGCGCCTTCTTCGGCGCAAGGACCGTCCGGTGGTACGGGAACCCACGAGGAGTGGAGCAGCGTCTCGAAAGCCCCTGGGAGAGCGATCCCCAGCAAGGCGCGGCATTCCCCGCCACCCTGCGGAAGCGCCAGGTACCAGCGCTCCCCACCGAGGGCGTCGGGGATATCTGCGGTCGCCAGGACCGCGCCTGGCGCACTCTTGCCCCCTCTGCCTTCGATCCGAATTTGGTAACGCAGCGCGCTCTTTCGGTCTCGCGCGATCACCCGGGCGCGGGCGTGAAGCTCCGGGGTCAGCTCCCAGATGGCGAGGACGGAGCGGGGATCGCGAACGAGGAGATAGAGACGGTCTTCACCGTACCGGCGGCCGCGGAGCGCCGAGGACGGCGGCTTGACGGTCTCGGGTAGCGGAGACGCGAGGCGTTCGGATGAGCTCATGGGCGCGCGATCCTGGTCAGCGTGAGATTACGAGGCGGCGTTTCAGGATGGCGCCGTCGATTTCGATCGAAACAAAATATATGCCGCTGGGCAGCGCCGCGCCACCGGCAACTCGGCCCTCCCAGCGCCAATCGGCCGTTCCCGACGAGGGTACCTCAAGACGCCATCGCGCCACTTCGCGCCCGCGCACGTCATGAATGCGGCCCCATCCTCTGCTGCCCGGAGGCGCGCCCAACGTGAACCGTACCGCCCCGGGGCTCGGCGTCGGGCCGACCCGGAGCGAGAGGCCGCGCGACGCAGACGCGCCCCCACCGGCCCCCGCCGGTGTCGAGGGTGCCCTCAGCGACACCGTGGTGAATTCGCTCTCCGCGTTCTTTAACCCGTTCGAGTTCCAGGCCTCCCACTCCACCACGTAATCGCCGGGCGGGAGCGCGGGAAGAGTCGCCGCGAACAATTCACGTCCCGAATCGAACACGCCGTCTGACGGAGCGGCCCGATTCGCTGGGCCGCCGTCCACGCGGTACACCACGGAATCGATGTTCGCGATCGAGATCGTGTCGCCCAAGAAGTAATGATATGGGTTCTGATTCGGGAGCGCGACTTCGAGCGCCTTGCCGCGGAGTGTGATCGGCGAGCCCGCGACCGCCCTGTACTCCGAGGAGTCCGGAATGACGGCGGGATATGTTTCGATGAGATCGGGGATCCCATTTCCGTCGCGGTCCGCCCACCCGATCTGCCGCTGCGTGTAGTCGCAGACGCTGCCCGGATAATTCGCGTACATGAGGCAGGCTAGAGGCGGGTAAACGCCGCAATAACCGGGCCCCGGAACCACGGAGTTGGAATTGGGCTGGTTCAAATACCCGGTCGTAAGCTGGCACGACCACCACCCGTTCGACGGGAAATGCTCATCGAGGGCCCAGAAGCTGTGCGCGATCTCGTGCTCAATGTAAAAGTCCAGGGTCGCGCTCGTCGAGTTCTGGTTGTTGACCGGGGTGACGAAGAACGGCCCGCCGAGACGCGCGTGAGAAAAGTATCCATCCGGAAAGGCTCCGTCGGGGTCGGTGTCGTTTTGCACCGCGAAGAGCAGCACGCTCCACTGCGCCCCAAGTCGCGACCGCGCCGCGTTCGCGACATCATACTCCAGGGTCAACGCATCGCTCCGATAACCGGCATACCCGGCCAGCACGTCCTCGATCCAGTTGTCCTCCTCGGCGACCGTGCGATCGATCGGCTCGTAGCGCGTGGCGAGCCCCGCATGCACCTCGATCGCGAAGCTGAGCGCAATCCCACGTCCAGCCGCGAAGACGGTCCACCGCGCGAGGCCCCGCACCGCGGAACGGATGACGGAGTCTCGGAGCGCCGGGGTCCAATCGTACCGGTTCGGATCGGTCGTGCCGTCACTCTCCGGAAAGAGAATCGAGACGGCGACCCTGCCGATCATGAGCTCGCTCGTGTCGAACCAACGCGCTCCGAAGGGGAGGCCTTGGAGCGTCCCGCCCCGTGCGACGCGGTTCCGAAGAGTCGAAGGTCCAGCCTGGGTCGGAGGGAACGCGTCGTCCTTTCCCTGGAATGGGTCCAGGTCGATGCCGCCCGGCGCACTCAAACGTTGCCCGGGCGCGTCCGGAGGTCCGACCCCAACCCGTCGAGCCGCCGATTCCGCGCGCCCACCCTCTTGAAACGAGAACCCCGTGGGCAAGAGGCTCCCGCCGGCGCCCTCAGCGCGCACGTAGTAGACGTGGGGAGGCAGAGCGACCGCGACACGGAACCCGGCGCGTTCGAGCCGCTCCAAGGCCGCGGCGGGATCCTCCGATCCCGCATTCCAGACCAGGCGCAGCCCAGGCGGTGTTGGCGACGCCGCGAGCGACGAAGCCGCGTCCCATGCCTGGGTGTCGGCGGCGTACGCGTGCCCTGCCGGCGCGGCGAGCGCGCACAGAGCCATCGCCGCGAGCCCCCGCCTAACGCAGCCGGACAAGACGCACCGCATGGCGCTCTCCTCCTGATTCCGCGACGAACCAATAGACACCGCTCGCAACCCCCCGGCCGCGGGAATCCAATCCGTTCCAGCGCACAAAGAGCCTCCCACCGGGAGCATCTCCATCATACAGCCGGGTGACGAGCATGCCACGCGCGTCGAATACCGAGACCCGGACGTGCGACCCCGCCGGCGAATCGGGCACCTCGACCGGGACGCCCAGGACTCCCGAAAACGGGTTCGGCCTTCCGGGCCCCACGCGCATGTGGCTCGGCGGCGCTGGAGGCGGTTCGGGCGACGGCAAGGGGAAGCTGTCGACCGAGGTCGGCGTCAATCCGATCACGCGCGCCAGGATGTCTGAGCCGCTCGAAAGCGAGCGGCTATCCGCCCAGACGAAGAGGGCGTGTCCCGCGGCGTCCATCCCAACCGCCGGGTCGAGCTGGTCCGCCAGCCCCTGATCTTCGTCGACGCGAACGGAACCTGTGAGCGGAATCACGCCGTTCTGAAGCACGCGCATCCAAATGCTCCAATTCCCGTCCCGCTTCTCCTGCCACGTCACCACGGATCGTGAGTCGAGGGCGACGATGGCTGGTTGGGTCCGGGCGCCCGAATAGGCGGGATCCCCAATCTCCAGCACAGGGCCGAGGGGCGAGAGGCTCGGCGTCAGCGCGAGCTGGTAGACGGCTCCCAGACCCGACGGATTCACACCCTGCCAGACCACCTCCAGGTGTCCGTCCTCGGAGGACGCGGCGATCCTGGGATCCTGCCTGGGCCCCGGGTACCCGGATCCCACCTCCGCGGGCGCCGTGTCCGGATTAAGGAACGCGTCCAGGTGCGCGACCCAAAGCCTCTGGTCCGCCGACACACCTTCGGCGTACAGGAGCCAAAAACCTCCTCCGAAATCGTCAGCGACGAGGTCGAAGTCGAAAGGTGGATCCAAGGGTTCCGCGGAGAGCAAGGCATGGTTCACGCCGAGACGCGCCCCCGTCGCCGAGATCCGTTGACCATAGATCCTCGGGACCGGCTCGCGCGAATCGATCCAAGCCACCGCGAACTCACCGGCGCGAGTCGCGACCACGGGATTGGCCTGTGAGCTTTGGAGGGAGTCGCTGATCCAAAAGCTCCAGGCGGGAGCGCTCCCCCGAGAGAGGAAGAAGAAACCTCGAATTTCCCCTGCGTCCGAATCCCGCGTCACTTGCGCCGCGACGAGAGCGGAGCCGCCGGAGGAAACCGCGGCGTTGCTCGCGACGGGGCGACTGGTTTCCGAGTCGTGGAAGAGAAACACGTTGGTACCTTCGCGTCCGCCGTCCGCACCCACCCACTGCCCGAAGAGGTCGTTCGATTGGTTTCGCCGGTCGATCCACGTGAGAAGGTATTCCCCGAAACCGTGGCCCAGACGGGGAACCCATTGGTCGTTTCGCGCGGCGTCGTCGTTCAGCTGTGTATCGAAACCGCGCCTGACCCCGCTCGGAAGGAACGAGATCGCGTAGATATCGGGGGCGCCGTTCCGTGTGTCCTCCCATGCGACGAGGAACGCGTCACGGCCATCCCAAATCGCGCTCGGAGTCCCCTGCCTTCCCGGCGTATTCGCGTTCACGCGGAAATTGCTGCTTGGGGCTGAGCTGTCGTAGGGGACCCGGGCCGACTCGACGTTGGGATCGAGACCGAACGCGTCGCGCTGGTCCTCCCAGAACACGTACGCGGCGCCCGGACCGGACGCGGCCCGGACGTTCCTCTGATTCCGCCCGAGCGGGTCGTCGTTGACCCGCACGTTCGGCCCGATGAGCGAGCGATCGGCACCGAATCGCTGCGCGTAGACGTCCCCGGGATCGACCGAGGTGCCGAGCCTTCTATCGATCCACGTGACGACGAACCCGAGGGTCGGGTCCGCGGCGACGGCCGGGGACGCGTCCTGCTGGGCGGCGGACGTGGAATTGACCTTGAAGTTTCCTCCGACCAGATTGCCCGCGGCATCGATCCACTGCCCATAGATGTCGAGGGTCGCACCGAAGACGGTCCCGCCTTCCCTCCCATCCAGCCAGACCACCAGAGTCAGGCCGCTGGCGTTCGTGGCCACCGCCGGCTCGCCCTGAAAGCTCCCTCCCGGCACCGGGTCCGGCGTGATGAGGAAGTTGGGGCCGAGCGAGGCGCCGTTCACGTTCCGGTAGGAGCCGTAGATGTCGGACTGTCCTGTCCGTTGATCCCCCCAGACGACAAGGTAGCGATCGGATCCCACGGCGGCGATTCGAGGGTTTCTCTGCTCGTTGAAGCCGGAGTCGTCGTTGATGCGGAGATTAGGCGTCGTCCTGAATCCCAACGAATCCAGGGCCGTTCCGAAGATGTCCTGGTTCCCCGAGCGGCTATCCTCCCAGACGCAGAAGATCGTGCCCGCCGGACTCGAAGCGATGTCGGGCAAACCCTGGATTGCGGCGGCGACGTCGTCGTTGATCCGGCGATTCACGGTGGAGCCCAAAGCGAGGGGATCGCGGATGGTCACCGTGTAAATGTCGTAATCGATGAACGCATCCGCGCCGTTCCGCCCGTCGGACCAAGCGATCACGAGCGATCCGGTTCCGCCCAGGGCGAGGCGAGGCGCAAATTGGGCCCGCGGCAGCCGATCGTCGTTGATCAGGAACTCGTCTTGGGCGTGAGCCGCAAGCGTGGTGAGCGTGCAGGACGCGAGGAGGAGAGCCGCCGCGGCGCCGATGCGCCGCAGGCGTTGGGAGACGTAGGGGCTCGAGAACGCAGCACCGCAGCCGGGCTGAGATGCCAAGGATTCGCTTTCCTTCCGGCGCGACGCGAGGTGCAGCACTCAGATCTGGAGCGCGGGGATCGTCACCTCGGGAAACGTGGCGAGCACGTCATAAACTTCGCGCGCGATCGCCTGAAGCCGCTCTTTGCTCTTTGCCTCGAAGCGCGCCACGAGAACGGGCTGGGTGTTCGACGCTCGGATGAGGCCCCAACCGTCGCCGAACTGGACCCGCACCCCGTCCACGTCGATGACGTCGTACCGGGCCGCGAAGTGCTCGCGTACCGCATCTACGATAGCAAATTTCCGCTCGTCCGTACAGTCCAGGCGCAGCTCGGGCGTCGAAACGTAACGCGACTGCGGAAGCTCATCGACCCGCGCGGAGAGGGTCGCCGGCCCCCCCGCCAGGATGCGCAAGAGCCTCGCCGCCGCATACAGGGCGTCGTCGTACCCATAGAACTCGTCGGCGAAGAACATGTGTCCCGACATTTCCCCGCCCAAGGGGGCCTTCGTCTCGCGCATTTTGGCTTTGATCAGCGAATGCCCCGCTTTCCACATCACCGGCTCTCCCCCCTTCATTCGCACCCAGTCGACGAGGCCCTGGGAGCACTTCACCTCGAAGATGATCAGCGCTCCCGGCCGCGAGGCCAGGACGTCGGCCGCGTAAAGGCCCAGGAGCTGATCCCCGTAGAGAAGCCGCCCCTTCTCGTCCACCGCGCCGACGCGATCCGCGTCGCCGTCGAACCCGATCCCCAGATCCGCTCCGGTCTCTCGAACGCGCTCCTGTAAGGAGCGCATGAGCGATGGAACGGTGGGATCGGGCAGATGATTCGGGAAACGGCCATCCGGTTCCGCGAAGATCGCGTCCACGTCGCATCCAAGGGCGCGAAGATACGCCGGCCCCAGGATGCTCGCCGCGCCGTTTCCCGGATCCACCACGACCCGGAGCTTGCGCTTGAGCGACACCCGTGACGTAAGGTCACGAAGATACTCTTCATCGACGGAGACCTCCTCGACCGTTCCGCGCTGGGGGAGGGCGCCGGCGCCGGCGGAAGTAGCCCGGTCGCGCAAATCCTGGATGTCCGGGCCGTGCAGCGAGGAAATCCCATCGGAGAGCTTGAGCCCGTTGTATTCGATCGGGTTGTGGCTGCCGGTCACCATGACGCCGCCGTCCGCGTGCAGGTGGAGGATCGCGAAATACAGCGCCGGCGTGGGAACCTGGCCCACGTCGATGACCCGGGCCCCCTGGTCGCGGAGCCCCTCGACCAGCGCCGCGCGGATTCGCGGCGA
>DASXTQ010000102.1:0-50585 GCA_036505295.1 Candidatus Eiseniibacteriota bacterium | reverse complement strand
GAGAGAGGTCTCTCCCGAGGAGACCCCGGCCGCGATCCGGTCCCGTTCCTTGGGCGGGGTTGCGGCGGTCAGGAGCGCGAACCGAAGGCCGGCCGGGCCCAGGAGCCGAGCGGCCGTTTCCGCGTGCTGCTCGGCGAGCAGCGTCGTCGGCGCCAGGATCGCCGTCTGCATTCCGGCGCCTCCGGCGCGAACCGCGGCGGCGAGGGCCAAAACCGTCTTTCCCGAGCCCACGTCCCCCAGCAGGAGCCGCCGCATCGGAACCTCGCGATCCAGATCGCGCTCGATCGCGGCGAGCGCGTCCTGCTGCGAGCGCGTGAGCGTGAACGGGAGCGATCCGCGAAAGCGGACGGCGAGCGGGGCGCCGTGCTCGAGCGAGCGGGCCGCCCGCCGCCCGCGGTGGCACGCCCTCGCGTATTGCAGGGATACCTGCAACGCGAGGAGCTCCTCCAGCGCGAGCCGCCGCCGCGCGGGCTCCGCGTCCTCCGGTCGCTCAGGAAAGTGGACCTGGGCGAGCGCCTCCCGGAGGCCGGGGAGAGCCTGCTGCCGCCGCCACTCGGATGGAACCGGATCGGGCGTCGCGGACAGGGAGCGGAGCGCGTCGGCAACGCGTGCGCGCAGCCAGCGCTGCGTGATTCCCTGCGTGAGCCCGTACACCGGTGCGACCCGTGCGAGGTTCCGATGCTCGGCCCCCTCTTCATCGGGCTCGAATTCAGGATTGTGCATCTCCAAACCGCGAAACGGCTGCACCGACCCGGAGAAGAAGTACCGCTCCCCTGCCCGGAGCAAGCGCTCCACGAAGGGCTGATTGAACCACACGACGCGCAACGCGCCGGTCCCGTCCTGAACGACGCCGGCCACGTCGCGCCTCCCGCGCAGGCGCCGCTCGAGCCGGACGCTCGCGAGCGTGCCCAAGATGGAGGCCTCCTCGTTCGGACGAAGAAAGGCGATCGGCGTGACCGTGCGACGGTCGAGGTAGCCTCTTGGGATGTGGAAGAGGAGATCCCGGATGGTGCGGATTTCGAGTTTGGCCAGACGCCGGGCCATCTCGGGCCCGACGCCGCTCAGGTAGCGGACGGGATCGCTGAACGAGGGCATTGCATCGATGCTAGGCGGCTTTCCGCCACGCTGTCAAACGGGTTGCCCGCGGAAGACAGACCGGCTACACTCCCGGGCTCTTACTGATCCAGAGGAGGTTTCATGGCCAGGACCTGCGACATCTGCGGCAAGGGCGTCCTACACGGGCAGAACGTGAGCCACGCCCACAACGTTACCAAGCGCCGCTGGGAAGTGAATCTGCAGACCGTGCGTGCGGTGGTGCAAGGAAGGCCGCGAACGATCCGGGCCTGCACGCGTTGCATCCGCTCCGGCGCCGTCCAGAAGGGAATGCGCGCCAAGGAAGCTCAGCGCGCCCGAACTGTTTAAGCCCGAGCGCGCTCGCTTCTCTCCTAAGTTCCTGAGCCCGCGTCGAGCGGGCGTTAATCCATCTGCTTCCGCATGAAGGCCGGTACGTCCATGTTGTCCCGTGTGATCGCCCTGCCGCCGAACGGACGGCGCGGCGAGCCGGGCGACATCCGATAGCCGGGGCGCGCGGCCGCCACGACTCCTTCTTCCTCCGGCGTGGGTTCCTCGAGCGAAGGCCGAACCGTGACCGGCCTCGCGGCGCGCTCGCGCGGGTCCATCTCGTAGATCCGAGGCGCCGGTGCGTGGGGCGCCGGCATGGCGAGCGGCTTCTGCCTCGCCTCTCCCTTTCCGAATCCCGTTGCGATCACCGTGATCGAGAGCCCGTCTCCCATGTGCTCGTCGATGACCGCGCCGAAGATCACGTTGGCGTCATGGCCGGCGGCGTCGACCACCACCGTGACCGCTTCGTTGATCTCGTGGAGCGTCATCGATTCTCCGCCCGTGACGTTCACGAGGAGCGCCTCGGCCCCGGAGATCGAAACATCATCGAGAAGCGGGCTGGAAACCGCCGACTGGGCGGCTTCGTACGCGCGGTTCGGGCCGGTCGCATGCCCGGCACCCATCAGCGCGTTTCCGCGCTCGACCATGACCGTCTTCACGTCCGCGAAGTCCAGGTTCACGAGGCCGGGAACCGTGATGAGATCCGAGATCCCCTTGGTCGCGTGGTGCAGGACCTGGTCCGCCACGCGGAATGCCTCCTTGAGCGGCGTGGTGCGATCGACGATCGTGAGAAGCCGCTGGTTCGGGATGACGATCAGCGTATCGACCCGCTCCCGAAGCTCCCGTAAACCGTCCTCCGCGAGCTGCATTCTGCGCCGGCCCTCGAACTCGAAGGGCCGGGTCACGACCGCGACGGTGAGCGCGCCCTGCGTCCGGGCGATGCGGGCGACCACCGGCGCCGCACCCGTGCCCGTGCCTCCACCCATCCCCGCGGTCACGAAGACCATGTCGGCTCCCTCGAGCGCCTCGGCGATGTTCGCTTCATCCTCCTCCGCCGCATCCCGGCCGACGTTGGGATTCGCGCCCGAACCGAGCCCCTTCGTGATGCCCGCCCCGAGCTGGAGCTTCCTCGGGCTCAGCGATTGGTCCAACACCTGGGCGTCGGTGTTCGCGGCGATGAACTCCACCCCCTGGAGGCCGGACTGGATCATCCGGTTCACCGCGTTTCCTCCCGCCCCACCGACTCCGATCACCTTGATCGAGGCACCCAACACAGCCTTCCCGTCATCAATCAACTCAAGCATCGCTCGACTCCTCCCTCCTCCGCTGGATTAGACCAGCTCCTCGATCCACCGCTTCAACCCGAATGAAATACGGCTCAGCACCCCCCGCTCGGCCGCGTGCGGCCTCGCACCCGTCAAATGGGCGTGGATCGCAAGCCCCACGCCGGTCGCAAATCGTGGATCGCATACCGCCTCCGTCAACCCCGTGATCCCCATCGGGAATCCGCGCCGAACCGGCAGGTCGAAGACCTGCTCCGCGAGCTCCGGCATGCCCATGAGCGACGAGGCGCCGCCGGTGAGCACCACGCCGGCGCCGAGCAGGTCGGCGATGTGGTTCGTGCGGATTTCCTTCTTGCTCAGCTCGAAGATCTCCTCGATACGCGGCTCGATCATCATGGCGAGCATGTGGCGCGACACCTCGCGGTCCGACCGGCCGCCGACGCTCGGCACCTGCACGACTTCCTGGGGCCGCACCATCGACGTGAGCGCGCACCCGCTTTGAAGCTTGAGCTGCTCGGCGCGCTCGACCGGGGTACGGAGGCCGATCGCGAGGTCGTTGGTCACGTTGGAGCCTCCGAGTCCGATCACCGCCGTGTGGCGCACGCTTCCCTCGTAGAAGATCGCGACATCGGTGGTTCCTCCCCCGATGTCCAGCAGCGCGACGCCCAGGTCGCGCTCGTCCTGCGTCAGAACCGCGTCCGCCGAGGCGAGCGGCTCCAGCACCAGCTCCTCCACCTCAAGCCCGGCGCGCTCCGCGGCGCGAATGACGTTGCGGCACGCGGACGCGGCCCCGGTGATGATGTGGACCTCCGCCTCGAGCCTCACGCCCGACATCCCGACGGGGTCGCGGATGCCGTCCTGGTCGTCGACGATGAACTCCTGCGGCAGGACGTGGAGGATTTCCCGGTCGGCGGGGATCGCGACGGCCTTGGCCGCCTCGATGACCCGTTCCAGGTCGTGCGGCCGTATCTCCGCGTCCTTGCGCGACACCGCGATCACGCCGCGGCTGTTGATCCCGCGGATGTGGTCCCCCGCGATCCCGGCGAACACGCCGCGGATCGTCCGGCCCGACATGCGCTCCGCTTCCTGAACCGCGTACTGAATCGACCGGGTCGTCTTCTCCAGATTCACGACCACGCCGCGTTTGAGCCCGTCCGAAGGCGCGGTGCCCACGCCGATGACGCGGATCCCTTCCCCGTCCTCCTCCGGCTCTGCGACAATGGCGGTGATCTTCGTCGTGCCGATGTCCAGCCCAGCGTAGACTTTCGCTTCCGCCATCAGTCCCCCTCCGATTACACCTTGTCCCGCACCGCCGGCGCCTCGCCCAAGCTGTCGGGAGCGCACCGGACGATCACCTGTCCCCGATATCGAGCATCCAAACCTAAAACTCGTCGATCGCGATCCCGCAAATCGCGGAGCGTCGCCGCCAGCGCCCGCATGCAGCGCGGCGTCAACCCCTTCGGATCGATCAGGATCGGGATCTGATCCCGGGAGGTTCGCAGGACGAACCACCGGGGATCGCTCGCGACGATTTCCGAGATCTCAGGCAGGAGCGCCACGTCCGGCGACTCGAGGAGCGTTACGACACGGAGGACGTCGTCGAAGCGCGGCAGGGTCACGCGCGCGCCCGGGCGACGCGCAAGGATCGAAAGACCGGTGACCACCGGACGGTCGGCGATCAGCCCCCCGGCAAGCGGGGGCAGGATGGTCCCGGTCGAATCCACCTCGAGAAGGCCCTCGGCGTTCACAAGCACGAACGGCCGACGCTCGCGGACCGAAACCCGGACCGCCGCAGGAAGGAGCTGTACCGACGCGCTCTCGATTCTTGGATTCCGTGTCAGAGCGCGGATGATCTCCGCCGGGCGCACGTCGAAAAGACTCTCTCCCTCGCTCACGGGAATCGACGGCCGAACCTCCTCCCGCGTGAGGTAGAGAAGGCCGGTCACCTCGACCCGTCCCGCTTGGAACAGGGGTAGCGTGCCGAGCACGCGAGCGGCGGGGCGCGCGAGCCCCGTGAGCCCCCAGAGGGCAAGGGCCGCGAGGATCGCGGAAGCGGCGATCCTTCGATTGCGCCGCCGCCTCTCGGGGAGCTTGAGCCTGGCGGTCGTGCGGCAACCCGCCCTCACGGGGTCCCCCCTTCCCGGATGCGGCGCGCGCTCACGCGGAGCCTCCCCGCGCCAGCTCTCCCACGCGGTAGACGTCCCCGGCTCCGATCGTGACCAGGAGGTCCCCCTCGCGCAGGATCTCGCGGGCGATCTTCGCGGCCTGGCCGAAATCCGCAGCCATCCGCACCGTCGCGGCGCCGTTCGCGCGGATCCCATCGGCGAGAATCTCGGAGGCGATGCCGGGAATCGGGGGCTCACCCGCCGGGTAAATCGGAAGGAGCACAAGCTCCGACACGCCCGCGAAGCAGGTCATGAACCGGTCGCGCAGCGCCTTCGTCCGCGTGAAACGGTGCGGTTGAAACACGGCGACGATCCTCCGCCCGTAGGTTTCGCGGAGCGCCTCGATCGCGGCTTCGATTTCGGTCGGGTGGTGACCGTAGTCGTCCACCCAGAGCGCGCCCCGCACCTCCCCACGGACCTCGAGGCGCCGGCTCACGCCGCTGAACTCGTGGAGCGCTTCGCGAATCTTGGAAATGGGAATTCCCAACTCCCAGCCGGCGACGATCGCGGCGAGCGCGTTTCGAGCGTTATGCTTGCCGTTGATTTTAAGATCGAATACCCCCTCGTCGCGACCCCGCGCGTTCAGTCTGAAACGGACGCCCCGCCCATCGACGTGGAGCTCGGAGCCGCGGAAGTCCGCGCCCTCCGAGAATCCGTAGGTGAGCAGACGGCGCTTCACCCGTGGACGAAGCGGCGCGGCGTTGGGATCGTCGTGAGGCAGGACGACCGCCCCGTAGAAGGGAACGCGATTCACAAAATCGAGAAACGTCTCCTGCACGTGGGCCAGATCCTTGTAGTAATCGAGATGCTCGGCGTCGATGTTCGTCACCACCGCGATCGTCGGGCTGAGGAGGAGGAAACTCCCGTCGCTCTCGTCGGCCTCGGCGACCAGGAACGGCCCCTTCCCGAGCCGCGCGTGCGCGCCGACCGCGCGGACCCGGCCCCCGACGATCACGGTCGGGTCGAGTCCGCCGTGCGCGAGAAGCTCCCCGACCATCGACGTGGTCGTTGTCTTCCCGTGAGCCCCGGCGACGGCAACCGAGTACTTGATTCGCATCAGCTCGGCGAGCATCTCCGCGCGCGGAATGACCGGGATGGCGCGCTCGTGCGCGCGGAGGACTTCGGCATTCGTCTCCGCGATCGCCGTCGAGGCGACGACCACGTCGGCCCCCTCCACCTGGTCCGCACGATGGCCGATGAAGACGCGCGCGCCGAGCGAGCGAAGCCGCGCCACAGGCTCGGATTCCTTCACGTCCGATCCCGACACTTGGTAGCCCAGATTCAGAAGCACCTCCGCGATCCCGCTCATTCCGCTTCCGCCAATCCCCACGAGGTGAATCCGACGAATTCTCCCGTACATGCGAACTCAGCTTTCACGCGGGATCGGGCTCGCATGGACGAGCTGCTCCATGGAACGCGCGATTCGCTGAGCGGCGTCGATCCGCGCGAACGCCCGCGCGTTCCTCGCCAATCGGCGAAGCCGCGGCTCGTCGCGAAGCAGAGCCTCGACCTTGCCGGCGAGGACCTCGGGATCCAGGTCCTTGTCCGCGATGACTTCGGCGGCGTCACGATCCAGGAGCCCCCGCGCGTTGTGGGTCTGATGGTCCCGCGTTGCATGCGGGTAGGGCACGAGGATCGCGGGGACGCCCGCGGCGGCCAGCTCGGCGATGGTCATCGCGCCCGCTCGGCAGATTGCGAGATCCGCGACCGCGTAGGCCTTCTCGATCGTCTCGAGGTAGGCGTAGACTCGTACCGCGAGCGGAAAATTCTGAAAGCGCTGGCGGATCGCCTCAAAATCGTCCGAACCCGTCTGCCAGATCACCTGGAGCTGGGTGAGGCCCTTCCAGCGCTCGAGCGCGCCCTGGACGGCCCGGTTGATGCTCTGCGCGCCGCGGCTCCCGCCGAACACGAAGAGCGTCCGCTTCCGGGGATCCAACCCGAACGCCTCGTACGCGCTCAGCCGATCTTGCTGGAGAAGGGACCGGCGTATCGGATTCCCCGAGACGCGGAGGTTGTTCTTTCGCCGAAAATACCCTCGGGATTCCACGAAGCTGATGTGCACCTCGGTCGCGACCAGGTTGAGCCAGCGGTTCGTGGCGCCCGGAATGGAGTTCTGCTCCTGAATGATCACGGGGATCCCGAAGAGCCTCGCGATCAACACCACCGGCGCGCTCACATAGCTCCCGGTCCCCACAACCACGTGCGGTTTGAAGTCCACGATCAGACGGAACGATTGCACCAAGGCCCTCCCAAGCCCGAACACGGCGCGAAACCAGCCCAAACCGGGGCGGCGCGGGAACCCCCGTGCCGCGATGTGCCTGAGCTCGAAACCGGCACGCGGGACCGCCTGCGTTTCCGGCCCGCGACTCGTTCCCACGAACACCACCTTCGAATCGGGATGCGTCCGCATCCACTCCTCCGCGATGGCAAGGCCCGGATAGAGATGTCCGCCGGTTCCTCCGGCGGCGATCAGCACGCGAATCGCCGCGGCGCTACCGGCCACCCGGGCGTTTCCGCGCGCTCGATCCTGCGACCGGACCGGTTCGAATGCCGGTTTGCATTTGGCTTGCGATGTTGAGTAGGACACCCACGACCCCCAAGTTCACGACCAAGGCCGATCCTCCGTAGCTCAGGAACGGAAGCGGCAATCCGGTTGTCGGGATGATCCCGGTCACGACCGAGATGTTCATGCCGACGTACACGGCGAGGCTCACGGTCAGACCGGCCGCGAGCAGGAATCCAAAACGGTCCGGCGCTCGGCCGGCGATCTTGAGGCCGCGCAAGAAGAGGACCACGTACGCGACGAGCACCGACGCGGTGCCCACGAGGCCAAGCTCCTCCCCGATGACGGCGTAAATGAAATCGGTGTGCGGATCGGGCAGAAAGAAGAACTTCTGCATTCCCCGGCCCGGACCTTCGCCGAAGACCCCTCCCGACCCGAGCGCCACGATGGATTGGTGGAGCTGCCAGCTCTTCCCTTGCGCGTCGACCGACCCCGTCGCCCAATGCGAAAGCCATCCCTGAACGCGGTCCATCATGTAGGGATGGCGAAGGACCTGAACCAGGGCCAAGAGCGCCCCGGCGCCGGCGAGGAAGCCCAGATGCTTCGGCCGAGCTCCCGCGAGGTGGAGCATGATGAAACCGGTTACGAGGAGAGCGATCGTGCTCCCCAGATTCGGCTGCTTCAGAATCAGGATTGCGATGACGCCGAGCACCGCCGCTGCGGGGAGCACGCCGTCCCGGAACGATCGGATTCGGTCCCCTTTCCGGTCGAGGAGCTTCGCCAGGTAGACCACGCACACGCACCGCGCGACCTCGGTTGGCTGGAGCGTGAACTCAGCCACCGAGAGCCAGCGGTTGGCGCCGCGCACGCCCGCGCCCCCGAGGACGACCAGCGCGGCGAGAAGCACCACGCTTCCCGCAAGGGCCCATGGGGAGAACGCCACCAGGCGGTGATAGTCGAGGCGCGCGAGAAAGAGCATGACCACGAGCCCGAGCAGGAGCCGCATGGCCTGCCGCTTCAGAAAGAAAAACTCGGAGTGATAGCGGTCCGCGCCCAGGACCGCGCTCGACGAGTAGACCATCACGAGCCCAAGCGCCAGCAGCCCGACCACCGGGAGAAGAATGGCCCAATCCAATCTGCGAGTCGCCGCGATGGCGGTGCTCATCGGCGCGCCTTCGCGAGCGAACGCTTCAGCTCGAGGACCGCGGCCTCGAACCGGGCGCCCCGCTCCTCGAAATTCCGGAACATGTCGTAGCTTGCGCAACCCGGCGAGAGAAGCACCACACCGCCGGAACGTGTGTGAGCCCGCGCGGCGTGAACGGCGTCCTCGAGCGTCGGCGCCCGCTCATGGGGCACGTCCGGCCACGACTGCTCGAGCTTCCCAGCCGCTTCGCCGACGTAGACGGCGTAATGCACGCGCTCCATGACGAGCGCCCGGATCGCGGCGAAATCGCCGTCCTTGTCTCTCCCGCCCGCGATGAGGGTCACCGGCGGCGAAAAGGATTCCAGCGCTCGCTTGAGCGCGTCCACGTTGGTCGCCTTCGAGTCATTCACGTAACGGACCCCGTCGATCTCCGCGACCAGCGCGAGCCGGTGGGGCAGCCCTCGAAATTCGCGCAGGGCCTTCGCAATCGCGCGCTCAGGGATGCCGACGGCGAGGGCTGCCGCCGCTGCCGCCGCCATGTTCTCGCTGTTGTGCGGCCCGGGCAGCGCCGCCTCCTCGCGACGGATCAAGTCCCCCGACCGTCCCGCGAAGCGAAAGCGGAGGGAGCCCTCCTCAAGCCACACCCCGTCCCCGGTCGGGTCCGCGAATCCGAACCAGAGCGGCCGCGATTTCATCGGCCGCAGGAGAAGCTCGATCCTCGAGTCGCCGAGAGGCTGAACGCGGAACTCGTCCTTGTTCTGAAATTCAAAGAGGCGCGCCTTGAGTCCGGCGTAGTGCTCCATGTTCCGATGGCGGTCCAGGTGATCCGGCGTCACGTTGAGCAGCACTCCGACCTTGGGATGGAACCGCGTACAAGCCTCGAGCTGGAAACTCGAGATCTCGACCACCAGGAGCCCGTCTTCGGGAACCGACTCCGCCCTCTCCGAAAGGGCCGTGCCAATATTGCCGAGCACTTCCGTTTTCCGCCCCGCCGCGCGCCCGATCGCGCCCAGGAGCTCCACCGTCGTGCTCTTCCCGTTCGTTCCGGTTACCGCGATGACCGGAGCGCGCGCGACGCCGAACCCGAGCTCCACCTCCGCCACGATCGGGATGCCGCGCCGTTCCGCCTCGGTGAAGAGCGGCAGATCGAGCGGCACTCCCGGGCTCACGACGACCAGATCGCGCCCTTCCAGTTCCGGCGGATCCATCGAGCCGAAGCGGAGCTCCACGCCGAGATCCCGAAGCTCCTGCGCCGAGGCCCCCAGCTCCTCGGCGCGCCTCCTGTCCACCCCGCGGACGCTGCAACCGTGTCGGACGAGCAATCCCGCCGCGGCGATCCCGCTTCGCGCCAGCCCCACAACCAACACCCGCGATCCTTCGAACCAGGCCCGGATCGGCTTCGTCATTGGAGCTTGAGCGTGCTCAATCCCAGCAGGGCTGAGAGCGCCGCCGCGATCCAAAACCGGACCACGACGCGCGGCTCCGCCCATCCGCTGAGCTCGAAATGGTGATGAAGCGGCGCCATCTTGAGGATCCGCTTCCCTGACATCTTGAACGACAGAACCTGCGCCATGACGGAGAGCGCCTCCGCCACGAAGACCGCCCCGACGATGGCGAGAAGGAACTCTCGCTTGATCAGAACGGCGACCGTGCCCAGCGCGGCCCCGAGCGCGAGCGAGCCGGTATCCCCCATGAAGACGTCGGCCGGATGGCAGTTCCACCACAGGAATCCCAGCGTGGCGCCGACAACCGCGGAGCAGAAGACGGTGAGCTCCCCGGCGCCCTGGAAATAGGGAATCTGAAGGTACTGGGAGAATTTCACGTGGCCCGTGACGTAGCACATTCCACCCAAGGCGAGCGCGGCGAAGGTCGTCATCCCCGCGGCGAGCCCGTCGAGCCCATCCGCGAGATTCACCGCGTTCGAGGCGCCGGTCACAACGAGGATCACGAACGGGAGATAGAGCCAGCCGAAGTCCACGACCGTGCGCTTCAGGAACGGCACGTTGGTCTCGGCGGGATCCAGGACGCCGTGGCTGGGATAGAAATACACCGCCGAGAACACCGCGATCCCGAGCACGACCTGTCCGGCCAGCTTGTAACGCCCGAGGAGCCCCTTCCGCATCCTCTTGACGACGCGAAGATAGTCATCGATGAAGCCGACCAGACCCATCCACACGGTCGCGAGCAGCGCGATCCAGACGTTCCGATTCTCCAGATTTCCCCAGAGGAGCGTCGGGATCACGATGGCGATGACGATGAGGACACCGCCCATCGTGGGCGTTCCGGCCTTCGGCAGGTGGCTCTGGGGGCCATCATCGCGCACTTGCTGGCCGATCTTGAGCGCACGGAGCCACCGGATTACCGGAGGACCGAGCAGGAACGCCAGGAAGAGCGCCGTCGCCGCCGCGTAGGCGGAGCGAAACGTGATGTACCGGAAGACATTCAGGGCCGGGAGCTGCTCGTGCAGGGGATAGAGGAAGTGGTAGAGCACCCTAGTTCCTTCCCGCCGCGTGCATCGGATCAAACGCGTCCTTCTGCCCTGGAACCAAACGCTCCACTACCTGCTCGAGACGCATCCCACGTGAGCCCTTGACCAGAATCAGGTCTCCGGGCTTGGCGTCCTTCTCGACGGCCGACGCCATCTCCAGCACCGTAGGAAACAGCCGGATACGCGCCGCCGAGACCCCCGCGGCGCGGGCGCCGCGCTCCACCGCGGCGGCATACTCCCCCGCCACGTAGAGCCATGATTCGCGCGGCACCTCGCGGCCCGCCTCTTCGTGGAACCGCTCCGAATCCGGGCCCAGCTCCAGCATGTCGCCGAGCACGGCGCGCCGCTGGCCCCTGGTCTCGATCGCAGCCAGGAGCCGGAGCGCTTCGCGCATCGAAGCGGGGTTCGCGTTATAGACGTCGTCGAGCACGAAGACCCCGCCCGACTCGAGAAGCTCGAGACGGTGCCGCTCCGGACGGAGCGAGCCCAAGGCCTCGGCCGCCAGCGCCCGCGGGATGCCAAAGTGGTCGCCCACGAGGATCGCGGCGAGCGCGTTGCGCACGTTGTGGAGCCCGAGGAGCGTTAGGCGGAATTCCGTTCCGTCCGCCAGCGCAAAGGAGGCGCCGCCATCGGCGGTGAGCGAGACGCGCGTCGGGATGAGATCCGCCGCGCGATTCTCGAGCGCGTAGCTCTTGTGCGGGACCGGCCGCCCACGGTTCATGTTCCAGAGGCGCTCGTCATCCGCGTTCAGGACCAGAAACCCGTCGCGAGGCAGCGCTTCCGCGAGCTCGCTCTTCGCCCGCGCCACCTCCTCGACGGTGCGAAGCGAGGCCAGGTGCGCCGCGGCGGCGTTCGTGAGGACGCCCACGTTCGGGAGGGAGACGAGCGCGAGCTCGCGGATCTCGCCGCGCGCGCTCATTCCCATCTCGATCACGACCATCTCGTGCTCCTGTTTGAGCCGCGTGAGCGTCAGCGGAACGCCGATGTGGTTGTTCAGGTTTCCCCGATTCCTGTGCACCCGGTAGCGCGCGCCGAGCACCGCGGCGATCATCTCTTTCGTGGTCGTTTTCCCATTCGAGCCGGTGACCGCGGTCAGCGGAATTCCCGACTTGGCCCGGCAGTGCCGTCCCAGAGCCTGAACCGCCCGGAGCGGATCCTTGACGAGGACGACCGGCTTCCCGGACCGCTCCCAGCCGGCATCGCGCGGCCGCGCGTCCGAAGCGAGGCTCCCCGCCGCCTTCCCCTCCAGGGCCGAGACCACGAAATCATGCCCGTCCGCGCGGGTCCCCGGGAGCGGGACGAAAAGCTCGCCGCCGGAGAGCGACCGTGTGTCGATCGAGCACGCGCTGAACGCCACGGACGCGTGTGGCTTTTCGATCGTGTGGGCGAGCCGCCCCCCGGTCACGCGGATCACCTCGTCGAGTGTCAGCCAGGGGCTCGGTGTCTGGTTCAACGGCCGAATCCCCGCCGCCGAAGAGCCGTCCGCGCGACCTCTCGGTCATCGAATGGGAGCGTGCGGGCGCCGATGATCTGGTAGGTCTCGTGCCCTTTCCCCGCGATCAGGAGAGCGTCGCCGGGAGCGGCCTCGTCGATGGCGGCCGCGATTGCCTCGGCCCGATCCGCGATCGTCCGCACGTTTGACGCTCCGCGCACTCCGGCTTCGATCTCGCGCAGGATCGCAGCCGGGTCCTCGCTCCGGGGGTTATCGGACGTGAGGATCACCTGGTCCGCGAGCCGCGCCGCGGCGGCACCCATCAACGGCCGCTTGCCCCGATCGCGGTCCCCCCCGCAACCGAAGACGCACAGAAGCCTCTGGGGACGGAATTCCCGCACTGCGTCGAGCGCCCGGGTCAGCGCATCCGGCGTGTGGGCGTAATCGACGAGCACCTGAAAGGGCTGTCCTTCATTCACCGGCTCGAGCCGCCCCGGCACCGACGCGACCCTTTCGAGACCCGCGACGATCGTGCCCGTGGGAATCTCGAGCGCACGGCCGGCGGCGAACGCGGCGAGCGCGTTCATGGCGTTGAATGCTCCTCTCAGGCGCAGGGAGACCGTCGTGGTTTCGTTCCGCTCCCGAATCCGAAAATCGGTGCCGTCCGATCTCGAGCGCACATCTTCCGCCCGGATGTCTGCTCGAGCGCCCATCCCGAATCCGACGATGGGGCAGTCGGCACGGGCCTGGATCCAGAGGCCCGCCGGATCGTCCACGTTCACGGCACCCGAAAAACGCTTCGTCCGGTCCCCTCTCGCCTCGGCGCGGAAGAGGCGGGCTTTCGCCTCGCGGTACGATTCAAGGGTTCCGTGAAAATCGAGATGATCTTGAGTCAGATTGGTGAAGACGCCGATATCGAACGCGACGCCGTATGTCCGCTCGAGAGCGAGCGCGTGCGATGAAACCTCCATGGCCACAGCCGCCGCCCCGCGCGCTCGCCAGGCCCGAAGCATGCGCATCAAGTCGGGCGCCTCGGGCGTGGTATGCGGAGCCGGTTCGTGGTGTCCCTCGAATTCGTATCCGACCGTGCCGATGAATCCTGTGCGATGCCCCGCTTGCTCGAACACCGCGCGGATCAGATGCGCGGTGGTTGTCTTTCCGTTGGTCCCCGTCACCCCCGCGATCACCATCTCGCGCGAGGGGTGCCCGGTTTCCTCCCCCGCCAGAATCGCAAGCGCGCGCCGTGCATCCCCAACGCGGACTTGCGGAAGGTCGACCTCCCGCACGAAGTGCTCGACGACGGCCGCCGAGGCGCCGCTCCGCGCCGCGGCCGCGACGTACGCATGGCCGTCGTGGGTGAGACCCGGGACAGCGACAAAGAGATCCCGCGCCTTCACGTCGCGCGAGTTGTAGCGGACCATCCCCCACTCGCCGCGAAGCTCTCCGATCGTCTCGGAGGCGCCCAAAAGCCCGGGGAGCGCCTCGGTGCGCAAGCCGCCGATCCCGATCACAAGCTCCGGGGCGCGCACCGGATCGCGCAAGATTGGCCGGCCTTGATCGCCGTGCCCGGCGGAGGATCCTGTTCCACGACCTGTCCACTCCCATAGACGCCCGCGACGTGAACGGAGAGCGAGCTCAGGCGCGCCAGCGCCTCGCGCAGCGAAAGGCCCCGAAGATCGGGAAATCCAATGTCCGGCGCGGGGTCGGTCGAGAGGACGACCCGGACCACCTCCCCGGATCGTGCGTTCGCGCCCGGCTCCGGCGATTGAACCGCCACGCGGGCGCCGTTTCCCTCGACGGCGCAATCCATCCCCGCGGAGCGGAGCACGAAGCGGGCTTGCTCGGCCGCCATGAGCCTGACGTCCGGAACGCGCACCGCCCGTTCCTTCCGCTTGGCCGCCGTAACGAGCGTCTGTGCCGGGAGACGGACCGGACCCCTGCCCAGGGTGGCCCAGGTCGCCACGATGTCGCGAAAGACAGGCGCCGCGACGGCGCCGCCGTAATAGGCGCCGCGGGGCTCGTCGAGGACGATGAGACCCACGATCTGGGGATTGCTCGCCGGAGCCATTCCCACGAACGAGGACACGTAACGTCCCTGTCCGTATCCGCGGCCCCCCTCATCCGATTTTTGGGCCGTGCCGGTCTTGCCGGCGACTTCGCACCAAGGAAGCGCTGCCTCGGTTGCCGTTCCCATGGTGACCGCGTCCCGAAGGAACGAGCGGAACGTCTCCGATGTCTCCGGTGAGATCACGCGGCGCACGCGCTCTACCGGGTAGAGCCGCACCGGCTCGCCGAGCTCGTTTACGAGCGCCGAGGCGATCCTCGGCCGCATCAAGATTCCGCCGTTCGCCACGGCGCAGTAAGCCATGAGCATCTGAAGCGGTGTCGCGGTCACCTCCTGACCGATCGAGATCGTCGCCAAGGACCGAGCCGACCATCGGGACGGATTCCGGATCTGCCCCGACGTCTCCCCCGGAAGCTGGATCCGCGTCGGCTGCCCGAAGCCGAACAGCCGTGCGTAGCGATAGAGCACGTTCGCGCCGACCTTCATCCCGATTTGCGCGTAGCAGACGTTGCTCGAGAGCGCGGTCGCCTCGCGCACGGTGTACCAGCGCGTCTCTGGATGCGAGTCGTGCATCGTGAATCCGCCCAAGTCCGCCTCGCCGTGATTCACGAAGAACGAATCCTCCGGGACCAGGACGTGCTCCTCGAGCGCCGCGCACCCGACGAGCAGCTTGAACGTCGATCCGGGTTCGTACTGGTCCGCGATCACGCGGTTCCTCCCCGTCGAGCCATCGGGCGGATTCGCGCCGTCCACGGTCGCCATTGCGAAGATGTCTCCGGTGTGCGGATCGGCGAACACGGCCATTCCGCTCCGCGCGCCGGTGCGGGCCACCGCCCGTTTCAGCTCCATGACGAGGACCGACTGCGCATCCCGATCGATCGTCGTCACCAAGCTCAATCCGGGTTCGGGGACTTTCACGATGCTCTGCGGGAGCTGGTGCTCCAGGCCGCGCCCGTCCCTGAAAAGCGTGGCCCACCCGCCCACGCCGCGCAGCTCGCGGTCGAACACGCGCTCGATCCCCTCGAGCCCCATCCCATCGACGCCGACCATGCCCACGACAGGGCGCGCAAGCTCATCCAGCGGATAAACGCGGGCCGGAACCTCCTCCACTTGTACCCCGGCCGGAAGCGCCGATTTCCTGATCGCGATCTCCTGCTCAGGTGTAACTTGAGATGTGATGCGGATATAGGCGTTTCTCCTCCCCCGGCGGAGGCGGTCCAGACCGCGGGGCCCCACCGCGGCACGGATGAAGCGCTGGGCCGCGGAGGCGTTCCGAACCTCGGCCGGGCGGACCGAGATCTGGCTCACGTCCACGTTGTCGGCGAGAGGGAGAAGGTGACGGTCGAAAATCCGGCCGCGTTCGGGCTCCAGGATGACGCGCGATGTCTGCTGTCCGCGGGCCTCTCGATCCAGCTTGGCGTGGCCCAACACCTGGATCGAAATGAGGCGCACGAGGATCGCGCCGTAGAAGAGAAGCCCGAGAACAGCCAGGAGCTTGAGACGGCGGAGATCGAGTGGGCTCATCGGTTTCCTCCCGCTTCTACGGGTGCCGCCGGCAGCCCCAAGACGCGCTCGGTCCAGGCGGTGGGCACGGCCCGCCGCACCGCTCCGAGGAGCCTCACGCCCAGGCCGGCGCGCGCCCCGCGCCGGCCGCGGGGCTCGACGAGATCGACGTCCACGACCCGTGCCGGATCGGGGTTCTGGAAGCCGAGCTGGCTCAAGCTCGTGAGGTCGAAGCCGCTCCGGAACGCCGCCTGCTCCTCGAGGTCGCGCGTGATCCGGACTTGGTTCTCGAGGGTCCGCACCTCGCGGGCCAGCCGGTCGCGCTCCATGGAGAGCGAATTCGAGACCGTACGCTCCCAAACCTTCACAAAGAGGAGCGACGCGGCGACCAGGAGGAGCGCGATCACGCGGGGATTCAAGCGCCGCTTGGGCTGGGCGCGGAACGAGCGCAGGTACGGCCCATGCAGCTCGCGTTCGCCGTCCGGCCCGCCGTCGTCGGCGATCCTGGCCTCGGCGCGCGAGCGCCGTCCCGGCGCGAGTCCCGCGCCGCGCCGCGGCGCCGATGCGACCTTCATCGCGAGGCTCAAGCGGCCTCCGTCTTCAGTCGCGCCGCGCGAAGGCGCGCGCTTCGGGCGCGTGGATTCCGGCGGCATTCCTCGTCGGATGGACGGATGGGCTTCTTGGTAAGGGGGACCCACGGCGAATCGGCGATGGGCTCCCTCGGATCGTATGGACGCGGCGGGCGGAACGTATTTTTGACAATACGGTCCTCGAGCGAGTGATACGCGATGACACATAGCGTCCCGCCCGGCCGCAAAAGGTGCGTCGCTTCGTGAAGCAGCGATTCCAATTCGTCGAGCTCGCGGTTCACGGCGATCCGCAGAGCCTGAAAGACCTGGGAAAGGCGCCGGGGCCGCGCGGGCCCCGGGTAGAGCGGTTCGAGCGCCTTGCGGAGCGTCTCCGCGGTGAGAGGGGACTCGGCCGCGAGCGCGCGGCGGATCGCGCGAAGGGCCGCCCGCGGTCGCGGCACCTCGCCCAGCTCCTGCAGCAAGCGCAACAGCTCGTCGTCGTCGATCGCCCGGAGCAACGCGTCGGCAGTTCTCGGCAGCGAGGGATCGAGGCGCATGTCAAGCGGCCCCAAAGCGCTGTAGGAAAGCCCGCGCGATGGGTCGCCGAGCTGGATCGAGGAAATTCCGAGATCCGCCAGGATTCCATCGACGACGTTGATCCCGAGACCTTGGAGCGCGGGCCCGATCTCGGAAAAGCGCGCGCGCCCCGCGACGAACCGGGGATCCGGTGCGGGCGGCATGGCGCGCGCGTGATCAATTGCAGCCGGGTCACAGTCCAAACCCACCAGTCTCCCATCCACCCCCAGCGACTCCAGAATTGCGGCGGCGTGACCGCCGCCCCCCAAAGTCACATCCACATAGGTCCCGTTCGGATCTGTCAGGAGCAACTGGACGGCCTCCTCCTTGAGAACCGGGACGTGACCCGGCATTCAGCTCCTCGGATTCTCCCGCTAACGCCTGATATCGCGACGACGAGCCGGGAATTGCGAGATGACGTCCGCAAGACCCAGCGGCGGACGGCGCGGCGCCTCGGCCTCCTTCACCGGCATCCATTCCAGACGGCGCAGAGCGGGTCCCAGACCCGCGACACCGAACAAGCCTCTGAGATAGGCGCTCAAACCGACGAGGCACACATCCGCGCCCCGGTTCTGCTGCCGGATGAGCGCGCGCGTGAACTCGGGAAGCGCGCGATAGTCGAGATGCGTCACTTGCTCGAATTCGATGCAGACGAGATCGCGCGGCGAGCGGCCCCGCTCCCATACCGCCTGGACGATCTGCGCGAGCTCGTGTTCTCCCAGTCTTCCGAATAACCGCACGACGAGCGGCCCCGCTCCGCGCCGCGAGTCCCACTGGAAGACCGGACGGTCAAACGCGAACGGAAGGCGCGCGACCCCTCGAGCGGCCGTCACAGGAGCAGCTCCCCAGCCATGTCCTCGTAGCTTCGATTCGAGTTTCTGAGGTATTCGTCGAATTGCGTCGGATCCCAGATCTCGATGTGGTCCACGACGCCGTTCACCATGGCCTCGCCCTTGAGCTGCGCGTGGGTGAGAAGGCGGGGTGGAATCGCGACGCGTCCTTGCGCGTCCAGGGTCCCCTCGTTGAGGTCCAGCGACATGATCCGCAAGAAGCGGCGATTGGTTTCGTCGTGAAACGAGCGCGAGCGGAGGCGCTCCTCCATCCGCCGCCATTCATCGAGCGGATAGAGCGCCACGCACGTTTCGAGACCACGGAGGATGATGAAGGTGTCCGAGGCGTCTCCGGAGAGGAGGCGGCGAAACCGCGCGGGGATACTGATGCGACCTTTATGGTCGATCGAATGCCGGTAGCTCCCCCGAAACGTCGCCATCTACCGTCCCTATCCGCCATCGGGCTGGCTCCCGCGGCTGTTCGGATCCCCACTATTCCCCACAAATCACCACCGCGGCATCCTACTGCCCATCCGAAAAGGGTGTCAAGCCGATTTCACGAATAGGGTGAAATTTTTATTCTATTGGAAGGCATAGGGTTGGCCGAGCGTGGCCGGGTGTGGGGAAAAGTGGCTTAGCGGGTGCGAACCGGCAACATTTCGGAGAGGATTTTGGCTACGTCGACAGCCATTTTCGAGCGCTCCCACGCGGCCAGGGGCTCCTGCGCGAGGTGGGTAGAGAGGTCCGCGCCGCCGCGCCAGGCGCGTAGCCACGCGAGGATCGCCTGCGCCACCCCGTTCTCGTCCCCAGGCGCGATCACCGCGCCCGCGCGCGAGGACAGGATCAGAGCCGCGCCCGGACCGGGATCGACGATCCCGAGCACCGGACGCCCGCTGCTCAGGTACTCGTAGATCTTTCCCGTGTAGAGGAGGGCGTCCGCCTCCCCTCCATGCCCCAGCAGGAGGAGTGCCCCGGCACGCCGCATCGAGACGAGCGCTTCGATATGCGGCTGCGAGGGGTGAAGCTCGAGCATAGCACCCAGCCCGTATCGCTCCCGCTCGCGCGGGCTCAGATCTTCGTTCCCGCCGACGAATCGGATCCGCAGATCGTCGCGCGCGGCGGGATCCGCCTCGAGCACGCGGCGCGCGGCGCCGAGGAGCGTCCGCACCGTCGGACGGTGCGCGAGCTGCCCGGCGTGGAGCAGCACGAACCGCCGAGGCTCCGGCGAACCGTGGGCGATCCGGTCTTCCTCCTTCGCGACGCAGGCTGCGCGGCGCCAATCATCGGAGTCGAAGCCATTCGGAAGGAACATGAAACGCGAGGGGGAGACGTCGCGGTATCGCTCCCGATAGAGCTCGACCATCGCTTCGCTCACGAGGGTCACGCGATCCGCTTCCTGGACCACGCGTCGCTCCATCGCGCGATGTCTCGCGTCGTGCCAGCGCGTCGGAGGCCGATAGGTGACGCGCCCCACCCATGGATCGCGAAAGTCGGCGACCCATGGAACGCCGTGCTTCCGCTTGAGTGCGAGCCCCGCCACGTGAGCGCTCTCGGGCGAGGATGTCGTCCAGAGCGCGTCGATTCCGCCCGCCCGGATGCGCGTGCCCGCGGCGCGGCGGGCGGCATCGGCCCACCCGCGGTATCCGTCGGGGAAGAGGGTCCAGCGCTGGAGCGCGCGCAGCGTCCGAAACGGCGCCGGCCGGCGCACGCCTTGCGGCTCCTCAATCGAGACACCCGCGCGCATGAGGATTCGGAGGGCGCTGAGCGCCGTGAACCCCCCAACCCTGATCACCTCCGCCTCCGCGGGCACCTCGGAGAGGAGGCTCGGATCGAGGATCCAGTAGTCGCGGTCCCGCGTCGTCACGACTGCGGAGGACCATCCGAGGGGCTCTAAGTACCGGACCAATTTGAGCGTGCGCTGGCATCCTCCCCCTCCCAGCGGCGGAAAGAAGTAGGCGAGAAAAAGAACCCGCCTCACGGCGCGCCGCCCGATCCCGCGAGCGCGTCGAGCCTCACCTCAAGCTGATCGAGCGTGTCCGCGAAACGCGCGCGCGCCTTCACGGCGGCTCCCGCCCGGGCGCGATAAGCATCGGCAGCCGGATCCTTCGAAGCCTCGGCGATCGCGCAGGCGAGGGCGTTGGCATCCCCCACCGGCACGAGGTAACCCTCCTGGCGGTGGGTCACCCATTCGCGGTTCCCCGCGATGTCGCTCACCACTGGGATCAGGCCGGCCGCCATGGCCTCGAGCAGAGACTGCGAGGTGGAGTCGGAGCGCGCGAGCGAGATGTAGAGGTCCCCTTCGCGCTGGAGCGCCCGGAGTCGGTCTGAGCCGACGAATCCTTCGAGCACCACTTCGCGAGCGACATCCTCTTCCCGAACCCAGGCCTCGACCGAAGCGCGGAGCGGTCCATCCCCCGCCATGGTCGCGCGGAACGTGACACCGCGCCGCTTGAGGAAGCCGAGAGCGCGAATGAAGGTTTCCGGATCGTAGACCGGCTCGAGCTGGCGGGTCCATAGGAGGCGGACCGCCTCGGCTCCGTTCGGCGAGGGTCGGGATTCGCCCGCCTGCTCGAACGCTCCGTCGTCCACACCCCAGGGCCGCATCCAAACCCGCGCGGCGGGCGCCCCGAGCGCGACGGCGGCCTCGGCGAGCACGGCCGCGTCCACGTGGATGAGCCCCGCTCGGCGGAGAACATAGCGTGCGCGCGCCCGATGGAGGGGCGAGCGGCGCGCGTTCGTCAGGAGATCGGAACCCCAGCAGACGAGCATCCAAGGGCGAGCCTGGGCCAGCGCGGCGAGGAAGCCGTAGTTCGGCAGAAAATGGGCGACGGTCACGTCGGGACGAAAGGCGCGCATCTCACGCCGAACGGCGCCCAAGGCGCTCCCGTAGTGGAGCGCCTTCACCGGCCAGGGGCTGCCGACGACGCGCACGGGAACTCCCGCGTCCTCGCCGGCATGGGCGGTCAGGAGGAGGATGCTGTGCCCGCGGTCGCGAAGCGCCGTGGCCCAGCGCCGCGTGTGGATCGAGGGCCCGTGCGCGAGAAGGAGGATGCGCACCCGGCGCTACCCCCGAAGCTTCCGGTAAGCCGAGCTCCGCCGCCCGGCCACGACGAGCGGGCGCGGCGTCGCGCCCCAGCCCTCCTTGAAACGGATCAAGCCGGCGGCGTCCGAAGGAGAGCCGCCCAAGTCGTACTCGAGGTATCCGGCGTCGCAGAGGGTCGCCAATATTCCCGCGATGATGAAGTTGTTGGGCCGCAGGGGCCAGCTCGCCTCAGAAGAGACCGTGAGCCAGTTCATGGCGACCCCTTCGTGAAACAGATGGAGGCTCCCCGCAACCGGCGTCTCGCCGTGGTGGACCAGATGAAATCGGGCGAGCCCCTGGGGCACGAAAGCCCGGTAGATCCGTTCGTAGACCGAATAGGGCTTCGGCTTGCCGCCGCGGCGGCGAACGGTTTCCAGAGCCAGATCGTAATAGGTGCGCACGTCGGATTCGCCGGCCGCGGAACGGATCGTGAGGCCGCTCTCCTCCGCTTGCCTGACGAGGCGGCGCGTCGGAGGGGCGAACCCCTCGGCCAGTGCCTCGAAATCGGGCGCGAGCTTGAGCACGTGCGTGGACCGCTCCGCCGCCGGAAGACGCGCCGGGATCTCGTCGCGGGTTCCCCGATACCAGATCAGCTCCGAGCGCAGCGTCCAGCTCCCGCCGGCGAGCAGCGCGTACGATTGGAGCAGCTCCCGACGCACGGATGCGGGGTCGGGATGGTCCGCGCGCACGAGCGGCCCGCCGTACGTGCCGTACGGCATCGAGAAAACGGTCCGGCCGATGCCTCGATTCCGCACGATGGCGGGAATCCCGCCCGCGTAGCCTTTCTCGTCCTCGACCACGAAGGCGACCCACCGCGTGCCGCGCCACTCCGCAAGCCAGAGCTCGGCCCACGCCGAGGTATGGAAGACGGTCGCGTCGGGAGCGCTCGCGACCAGGGCGTCCCACGCCGCGCGGTCGGGCGGGGCAAGACAGGCGACCCGCGACTTGACCTTCACCGCACCACCGCCACGCGCAGGATTCGCGATTGGCTCTTGTCCCGGAGCACGACGAGATAGACCCCGGACGGGGCGGGCTCGCCTCCGTCGTTCCTCAAATCCCAGATCTCGTTCGCGGCGGGGTCGCAGCGGAAACGGTGGATCACGTTCCCCGCAAGGTCGCGTATTTCCCCATCAAGCGCGTTCCGAATGCCGCCGAGTTTCAGGCTGCCGAGATCCGCGCGTGAGGGATTCGGATAGACGTAACTCTGATCGGTAATGCCCGGCTCCCCTCCCGTCGTGGGAACGACGCGGGAGATCCCGTGACCCGTTCCCACCCAGAGCGCGCCATGGGCATCATCCCAAGCCAGCGCACGAATGTCGTTATCGACGAGTCCGTCCTGGGTCGTGAACACCTCGATCGCGCCGGTCCCGGACGCGTCCGCCCGCGCCAGGCCCCCCGATGTGGCGACCCACACGTTCCCTTGGGAGTCGACGGCGAGGTCGTTCACTTGGCCGCTCGGAAGACCGGGGTTTCCCGAAGAGGTCAGGACGCGGACGAACATCCCGTTCTGGACCAGGCCCGCGCCTCCCGATGTGCCGATCCAGGCGGTCTGGGGGCCGAGCACGGCGAGGGAGGACACCTGGTCGCTCGGCTGCACGGTGACGTGGGTCCAGACATCGTCGGTGTGGTCCTGCGTGCCTCGGCCGTCCCAGATGTCGACGCCGTTGAATGCCGTTCCGAACCATCCCTTCCCCGCGGAGTCGAAGCGAACCGCCCTGAGATTGTTGCTCGTGAGACCGGAGTTCAGGGGCGTGAGGGAATCGAGGAGCGCGCCGGTCGCGGCGAACTCGTAGATCCCGTTTTCGTGCTCCACGCTCCCAGCGTAGATCCGACCGGAGGGCGACTGGTCGATGGCCCATATGTTGAACGCTAGAGGCACGTCCCAAGCCCCGGTTCCGGGATCATATCGATCGACGCGCGGACGGGGATCCCCGTCCAAACAGCAATGTCCGACCCAAAGCCTCGAGGAGTTATCGGAGAAGATCGCGAAGGCGTCCGTATCCTGGAAGGCGCCGCCGGTCGAGGCGTATGTGAGGGCGCTCCACGAGGCCCCGTCGAAGCGCAGCACGACCCCGCGTCCGGAGCCGGGCGGGAATGCGTTGCCGGTCGAGAACCATACGCCGCGGCGATCCACCACGGCACGTTGCGTCCCGTTGACGAGCGGGCCGTCGGAGAGGTGGGGCTCCCACGAGAGGCTCTCCGGAAGAAGCCGCGCGGCGCCCGCCAGCGTTCCCACCCAGAGGGCTCCGTCGGGCCCGTCGCGAAATGCGGTGACGTGGAGACTAGGCAGCCCGGTGTTCACGGGAGTCCACGCGCCGGCTGCGTAGCGATACGCGCCGAACGTGGCGGAGCCCGAGAAGAACCCCTGCGGGCCCGCGGAGAGCGTCTGGCTCGCGAAGGCGTGCCCCACGTTCGCCGAACGGAACACGCCGCCGGCGTATTGATACGGACCGAGAGATGTGGCCGCCCAGAGCGTGTCCGCGTACAAAGCGAGCGAAGTCGCCGGGATCGCGAGCGCGGTGGTGCGCGCAATCCACACGCCGCCCGCGAAGGCCGAGAGTCCGGACATGGTCGCGCACCAGAGCGTGTCCCCGACTTGGATGAACGCGCGGACGTCATCGCCGGCGAGCGCTCCCGACGTGCTCGCGTTGGTGTAGACCCGCGTGAGCCCGATCTGCCCGTTCGCCGGGCTCTCGGTGAAGAGCGCTACCCCTCCGCTCGTGCCGACCCACACCGTATCGCCGCGCACGTACAGCGCCTGGACGCGGTCGCTCGGGAGACCGTCGAATGAGCTGAGGGTGCGCCGGAACGTCCCGTCGGGCCGAAGCCGGGCGATTCCTGACTCGGCCGTTCCGGCCCACAGCGCGCCCGAAGGGGACACCTCGATCGAGAGAACGCTGTTGGAGGGGAGTCCTCCCTGCGAGCGGAGGATCTTTGTGACGACGCCCGTCCCCGGGGCGATCGTCACGATCCCTCCGAGGGTCCCGGCCGCGAGGAGCCCGTTCCACGCCGTGAGGCTCTGGATTTCGTTCGAGTTGACGTAATTGCTCACGAACAGGGACGTCTTGGATGCTGCCGATGGGGGAGCCCCCACATGCCAAGACACAGACGCCGCGAGCGCGAGCGTCACGACCTGGACGCGTCCCGGCAGGAAAGACAGGATCCATCTCAACGGATGGTCCCCCTTGTGGCCCGGAGAAATACGCGCAGGTCCTCGGCAAGCGAGAAGCGAGAAAGGTAGGCGAGCTCGGCCGCCACCTTGGCCATCGGATCCCCGGACGCCCCGTCGGGCGGAGTCACGACGCCGGGGCGGACCGATTCGAGGGCGAGCCGTGCCCACCCTGGAACGCCTGCCCATCGATCCCCTTCGTAGGCGCTCCGGCCGACCCAGCTCAGACGTCCCGACCACACCCGCCCCCATGCTTCGGCGGGACCGTAGCGCTCGCCACGCCCCGCGAGGTACGCGCGCAGCGCGCCCCAGCGAAACGGGGCGACGAAGATCGAGAGGAGAAGATCGCTCGCGCGCTTCCTCACCCGGAGCGAGAGACCCCGGCTTGGGGAATGGAGCAGGACCGCGCGCACCCGGCCGAGCGAGGCGAGGCTCTCCTCGGCTGCAAGCTGGGCCACGGAGCCCGCCCAATAGACCGCCGCGCCCGAGTCGCGCAGCGCGGCCGCCGCGGCGAGGAGGTACGGCACTTCCCCAGGCTCCGGAACGACGCAGACGATTTGGATCCGCTCGCTCTCGACGAGCGCCTTGAGCCTCGCCGCCGCCGCCTCCGGCGGCTCGCCGGGGTCGGAGGGTACTACTGTCTTGAGCGGCTCGAACCCCTCGCCGCGCGCCTCCTCGAGCGCCTCCCTCGTCCGTTCAGCCTCGTCCCCGGACCCCACGACGAGGACACGGCGAAACGCGAAGCCCTGCCTTCGAGCCCCGGCGCCCAGCCTTCCGACCACGGTCCTCGAGGCCAGGAGCGCCCCGTAGAGGAGAGGGGCCAGAAGGAGCACAAGCACGCGCGAGTATCGCGGGGTCTGGAACAGGAAGGTCGCCGCCATGAGGAAGAGCACCGCTTGAATCACAGCCTGTCCGATTGAAAACGCGCGCTCGATCCCGTCCAGGAACGTGGATCGACGGTAGAGCCCGTTGGCCGCGAGCGCGGCCAGCGAGACCGCGACCGTGAAAAAGAGAAGGCCACCGTAGCTCGGGAACGGGTAAATCGGCTTGGCGAAGACCGGCGCGAGCGAAGCCCGGATCGCGTATGCGCCGAGGAAGGCGAGAACGGCCGCAAGTACGTCGGTCGCCAGGGTGGCCAGCGCCAGAATGCGTTTGCGATTTTGGCTCACGGCGTAGAGAACGGCGCTCCACTTTTCCGCGAAACGGAGGAGCCCGGCCGCGTGCGCGCGGATCGAGCGCGCGCGGAGCTGGGCGCTCCCGCGGGCGTACTCGTGCACCATCGAGGCATCCGCGCAGTACAGAACCTCGTATCCGTGGCGCCACATCCGCTGGCACCAATCCACGTCCTCGAAGTAAAGAAAGTAGCGCTCATCCATCATCCCCACGTCCCGCACCGCCCGCCTTCGCGCGAACATGGCCGCTCCGAGGACCCAGTCGACGGGGCGGGTTTCCGCGTGATCCCAGTCGGCCATCAGGTGGTTCCGGAGGGTTCGGCTCCTGGCCGCGTACGGCCCGAGCGGTGCCCGTCTCAGGAAAAGGGTCTTCCAATTGTAGAATCGCCGGGCGGAAAGCTGAAGTGTTCCGTCGGAGTTCATGAGCTTGGGGGCAACGATTCCCGCCCTGGGGTGTTCCCCGGCGCACCGGACGAGCGCCTCGATGGAGCCCGGCAGCACCTGGATGTCCGGGTTCAGGATCAGGATTGCGTCTTCCCGGGCGGCCCGGATTCCCTCGTTCACGCCGCGCGCATACCCCAGATTGCTCCCCGGGGCGAGGATCCTCGCCGGCCATGGCAGCCCGGGGAGCAGATCCTCGAGCGGCTCTCCCGAGTTGTTCACGATGAGGATTTCCCGGAGCGGCTCCGGGAGCGCGTCGCGGAGGGATTGGAGCAGGCGTCCGAGCGCCGGGCGGGTATGGTAATGGATGACGATCAGGGAGACGGACATGGCGTGGTCCAGCTAGAGGGCGCCGAGCAGGTCGAGGACGCGGAGCCTCCAGACCATCCACGCGGCTTCCCAAACGATCCGCCGTGACATCTTGGATTCCCCCGCGCGACGGTCGACGAAGAGAATCGGAATCTCGCGGATACGGAATCCCTTTCGCCACGCCTTGAAATTGATCTCGATCTGAAAGCCGTAGCCGTCCGATTTGACGCGGGTCAAGTCGAGCGATTCGAGCACCTGCCGGCGGAAGCACTTGAATCCGCCGGTCGCGTCCTTGATGGGCATGCCCGTGATGACGCGGCTGTACACGTTCGCGAGGTAGGAAAGGATCAGCCGCTTCAGCGGCCAGTTCACGACCGTGACGCCGTGCAGGTAGCGAGATCCGACCACGAGGTCCGCGTTCTCGAGCTCCCTCAGAAACTCCGGAAGCGAATCCGGATTGTGTGAGAAATCGGCGTCCATCTCGAACACGGCGTCGTAGTCGTGCTCGATCGAGTAGCGGAACCCCGCGACATACGCGGACCCAAGCCCCATCTTCCCGGGACGGTGCATCACGTGGACCCGCGGATCCGCCGCCGCCAGGAGGTCCGCCGCCGCCCCTGTTCCATCGGGCGAATTGTCGTCGATGATGAGCACCTCGAGCGGCAGCCCTTCCGCGAAGATCCGCCTCAAGAGCTCCGGCAGATTCTCCCGCTCGTTGTAGGTCGGGATGATCACCAGCGCTTTCACGCGGGCGATCCCCCGGCAGGCTCGCCCGCCACGGGGCCCGGCGCGGCCGCGGGCCGGCGCCGGCGGATCAGACCGGCGCCCGATAGCAGGAGCGTGAGCGCCAGCGACACGATGGAAATCCGGATCCCCGCCTGGAGCGCGCGCGGCTCGTAGCGGAAGCGGATCCTGTGTACCCCGGGGCCGATCAGGACGCCGCGAATCAGGTAGTCCACCTGATGGATCGTCGCGGGCGCTCCGTCCACGGTCGCCCTCCAATCCGGGTCGTACTGATCGGCCAGGACAAACAGGCCGGGCGCCGCGGTTGAAACAAGAAACTCGGCGTCGTTGAAATCGTACCGGATCACCCGGACCGAGTCCGGCAGGCTCGGCTCGGCCATCGGGGGCAATGGATCGGGACCGGTCCAGAGCGCTTCCCGGGTCGGATGAAAATTGCCGGTCCGGATCATCGCGAGAGCGACGGATTCGTTCCGCACCGGGATGAGTCGATGCACCGCGTAGGCTCGCGGCAATGCGCCTTCCAGCTCGTATACCTTCACATCGCCGTCGTGTCGCAGCGTGAATCCCGGTGTGTCCTTCGGGATGTAGCCGTCGGTGAGCACGTACTTCACGTTCAGGAAACGGAGGATGTCGAGGCTGCTCATGATCTGCGCGGTGTCGGCGAAAGCTTGGTACAGCTTGGGCTTTGCCGGGTGATAGCCCAGTACCGACGCGATGCCGTAGGCGGCCAGCCGGCTGTCGTGCGGATCCATCGGGAGCACCCGGAAAAGAGTCGAGTCGGACTTGAGAAAAGTCACCTCGGGTGTTTCCTTGAAGTACTCCGCGTACTCCTGCGGGGATCCGACTTGCGCGTCGATGATCTTGCGATCGATCACCCAGAGATCGACCACCGTGACCGCAAGAACCAGCGCCGCCGCCGTGAGCCGGCGCATCCGGCCCCGCCGCGCGAACGCGATGGCGAGACACGCAATCCCGAGCAGGATCCCCGACTTGATCGCATCGAGCGAGGCCATGTCGAGCGCCTGCCGGGCCAGGTCGGCGTTGAAGGAGGGACGGGTGCGGATCGCGGCGGTTTCGATCGCTCCCGAGAGGGCATGCAGGAGCGCGACGACGGCGACCCCGCCCACCCCCGACAACACCCCCGCCCGCATCCACGAAGCGCCGGGGTCCGCGTCCTTGCCCTTGGTGGTCGCTCCACGCTCGAGCGCCCTCGTGAGCCCGAACGCAGCGAGGGCGGCGGTCGCAAACTGGACCAGGACCAGGATCATGACCGGGACCCGGAACTTGTTGAAGAACGGCAGATGGAAGTAAAGGAGCGCATAGAGGGGCTGGAAGTGTTTTCCAAACGACATGAGGAGCGCCACCACCGCCATCGTGAGGAGATACCAGCGCACCCTCCCGCGCCAGCGCATCGCACCGTAGATGGCGAGCGCGAGCGGCACGATACCCATGTAGTTGGGGTAATCGGTGAAGGGCATGCTTCCCCAGTAGGTCCGGCCGCCGAAGCCGAACATGCTGGGGATGGCGAACGTGAGGATCTCGCGGGGATGGAAGGACCACTGGGTCGCGTAGTCGAGGCCCGCGCCGCCCCCTTCCCCACCTCCGCGGACCGAGAGCTTCGCGTACTCGTGGGTTGGGAGGTAGAGGAAGGCGCTCATCCCAAACCCGAGCAGGAGCCCGACGAGAAGCCCGAGGGGCGCGCGCACCACCGCACCCCTTTGCCCCTCCCTCAGTCCTTGGATCACTTGAAAGAGCGCGTAGCCGCCGAGGGCGAGCCATGTGTAGAAGACGATCTGCACGTGCCCCCGGAGGAGTTGAAGCGCCGCGGCCAGGGCGAACCCGGCGAGGGCAAGCGGCGAACCGCGACGCACGAACCGATCGAGCAGGAAGACCAGGAGCGGCAGATAGGCCGCGGTCATGATCTGGCTTCCGTGTCCGAACACGCCCACCGCCACCAGATTCGGGGTGAGCGCGAACGTGATCGCGCCGAGGGTCGCTCCTTCCGCCGAGGCGCCGAGCGCCCTCAGAAGGGCCAGCATGGAGATCGCAAGCAGCAGGTAGTGCGTGAGAAGCCAGGTCAGATCAGGAAAGTGGAGCGTCTTGTTCAGGAATCCGAAAACGGGATCCAAGGGGTAGACGTAGGGGACGAACGCGAGGCTCCCGAACGAAGGCATTCCCAGGAAGTGATACGGATTCCAGAGCGCGTAGACGTGCCGGTTCCGGAGCGCGTCGAGCGCGATCCGCGCGAATCCGGCCGGAGCGACCGAATCGGGACTGAGGAAGACCTTCCCGAACGTAATCGGATAGAAGAAGACGAGGACGAGGAGCGCGACGACCGCCCAAGCCCACCGCGAGAGGTCGGAGTCCTTGGCTTCGCGGGATCCCGCCTGTCGTGCGGCACCAGGCCCTCCTCGGGAGGGGCGCCTCACGCGGCGTCCTCCAGGCAAAAGGCGACGAACTCCCGCGCGATCTCGTCCCAATCGTGAAGGCGCGCGAACGCGACCAGAGGCGTCGGGTCCGGGGGCGATTCCAGGAATGATCTCACCGAGGCGACGAACGCCTCCTCCGAATCCGCGACGCGTGCCGCGCCCCCCCACGTCCCGACGTCATCGGTGAACCTCGTCGTGACGCACGGAACGCCGGCTGCAGCGTACTCGTAGAGCTTGACCGGATTCACCGCTTCCGTGAGAGGCGTGCGGCGGAACGGGATCAATCCTACCCGGAACGCACGCACGATCGACGGGATCTCGGAGTAGGGCTTGAGGCCGAGCCAGAAGAGATTCGGCGTCGATGAGGAAACGCGTTCGAGCTCCGCGCGGGTCGAGGGGTGCGCGGGACCTACCAGAACGACCCGCGCGTCCGGGAGCGACCGGGCGAGCGTGGCGATGAGAGACACATCGAACCAGGAATGGAGCGATCCGACGTAGCCAAGGATCGGCGCGCCCGCGTCTCCCGGAAGGGACTGGGCCGGCGCGGCCGCCTGGAATCGCACGACGTCGACCCCGTTCCCGATCGAGCGCGGATTCGGGGCGCCGCCCGAGCGCGCGAGCTGGGCGAGCGGCTGCGAGGTGACGGAAACGCGGTCGGCCTCGCGGAGGAGCCGCTCCCACTGCGGCACAAGCCGCGGCGGCACCGGGGCGAAGTGGAGCGGAGCGTCGATCATGTCGTACACGACCCGTTCGGGGCGAAACGTTCGGAGCGAGGGACGGGCCAGAAAATTCTGCACGAGCGCCAGGCGCCGCGCCCCGGGTCGGCCGAATCCGCGGAGGGTCGCTGCCCACGCGCGCTGGGCCGCGAATAGGCCATGAACCGCGAGCGCCGAGTCCCCGAGCCGGTACGCGAGGCGTCTCAAGCGAATCGAGCGCGCGTGGAGCGGGAGAAAAGGAAATGAAACGCGGGAGATTCGCTCGGTGACCTGAGTCGGCCGGAGGGCAGGCGCGTGGCCAATGGTCCAGGGCTCCACGAAAAGAATCCGCGAGTCAGGCGGGAACCTCGTGGCGAGCTGCTGCGGCCTTTGCCAGAGACTCCCCCATGGAATATCACTGAGCCAGACGACGTCCCAGCCGGGACGCACGTGAGCCTCCGAGGTCGTGCATGGTCTCAGAGTACGGGGGGCCGCAATCGAGCGTCAAGACGTGAGATGCGCGGACTCGTTGACCTTTCCCCGGACGTCCCGTAGCGTGCCCATGCGTGCCACGTCCGATCCGAGTCGCGATCGACCTGAGGCCCCTCGCGCGGGGGCCGGCCACCGGCATCGGCCTCATCCTGACCCAGATCTTGGAAGAGCTCTCCCCGCGCGGTTTCAGGTTTATCGGCGTGAGCGACCGGCCGGTCGAGCCGGGCGCCCTTCCCGAATCGGTTGAGGTCAGGGTCTCCGGGCCCGCGGGCGGCAGAATCCGCTGGGAGGCGGGCGAGCTTCCGAGGATTCTCCGCGAGATCAAGCCGCCTCCCGACCTCTTTCACGCGACCTGGAACCACGGCATTCCGGCGAAGCTCCCCTTCCCGTCCATTCTCTCCCTCCATGATGTGATTCCGTGGATGATGCCGCGACTTGTCCCCTGGCCGAGGCCTGCGCTCCTCCACCGGTGGCTCTACCGCCGCGCCGTGCGCGCCTCGGCGCGGCACGCCTCCGCGATCGTCACGCTGAGCGAAGCGAGCCGCCGCGACATTGCTTCCCGAATCCCCGAGGCCGGCGCGCGGATCGAGGTCGTCCCCTGCGCGGTACCCCGGTGGCTCAAGCCTGCTCCCCCGGACCGGATCGCGGCGTCGAGGTCCAAGTACGGCGGCGCGCCGTACTGGCTCTACTTCGGAGGCTTCGACCCCAGGAAGGGCGTCGAGCTCCTCATCGAGGCGGTGGCACGAGCCTTTCCCGAGCGGGCAGGCGCCCCTGCGCTTGTCCTGGCCGGCGCGCGGCACCCGCTCGCCGATGGGCTGGCGGGATTGGCGGATACGAAGGGATTGCGCGCGTATTGGCCCGGATACGTTCCCGACTCCGAGCTGGCCGCGCTCCTGGGGGGTGCGGAGCTTTTCATCTACCCATCCCGCTACGAGGGCTTCGGGATCCCCCCGCTCCTCGCGATGGCGCTGGGGACGCCGTGCGTGGTAAGCGACGCCGGCGCGCTGCCCGAGGTCGTGGGGGACGCCGCGGTGTCTTTTCCCTCGGGCGACGCAGGGGCGCTCGCGGAGCGGCTGGAAACGGTTGCCCGCGATCCAGGTCCCCTCGCCGCCCGCTCCCGGCTCGGGAAGGAGAGGGCGGCCCGATTCAGCGTCGACCTGCTGGCGGAGCGAATGACTCGGGTGTACGAAGCGGCGGCGGCGCGCCGAGAAGGATCCGGGTGAAATCGGCGAACCCGAGCGCGAGCGCTCCCGCGGACCCGAAATCACGTCGCGCGATCGAGCGGAAAAGCAGCCACCCCGTCCATGCGAGGTACGAACCCCACGAGAGAGCCCGCTGCCAAGGCGTGGCGTGGCGCACGAGGAAAAGGGCGCCGCTCCGAAGCCGGTAATAGGCCTTGAGCGGCGTCAGGCCTCCCCCGCTCGTGGCGGAGACGTGGTGCCACACCTTGGCCGATGCCTCGTACCAGAGAACCCGGCCCTGCTCCCGGGCACGGGCGCACCAATCCACGTCCTCCACGTACATGACGTAGCTCGGATCCAGCAGCCCGACCTTTTCGAGCGCGTCCCTGGACAGGAGCGCGGCCGCCCCCGACACGTAGTCGACCGCACGGGGTCCGTCGCGAAGCTTCTCGTCCTTCACGTTCGCGCCGCGGTGACGGATCAGCCCGAGGCCGCGGCCGATGACGCCCCCGGCAAACCAGATTACGTCGGGAGGATCGTAATAGTAGATCTTCGGCGACACGGCGGCCCGCGCCGGATCCGCCTCGAGCGCGGCACGCAATTTCCCGAGCGCGGAGCGCTCCAGCACGACGTCGTTGTTGAGGAGGAGGATCGAGCCCGCGCCGCGCGAGAGCGCCGACCGGATCCCTTCGTTCACGCCCCCCGCGAAATAAAGATTCTTCTCGAGGCGGAGAACCTCGACGTGAGGGAACTCCGCCCGCACCGCTTGCGCCGTCCCGTCCGTGGATCCGTTGTCCACCAGGACCACGCGTCCGGCCCCCGGATCGAGCGCCGAGACCGAGGTGAGGCATTCGCGCGTCATCCGGAGCTGGTTCATGGCCAGGATGACCGCCCAGGTTGGATGTGCGGTCACGGTGCGCATTCCGCCGCGAGCGATTCGAGTGCGCCCACGAGCGCGTCCCATCCGAAGCGGCCCCGATTCCGCGCCACGCCCTCGCGGAGCCGTTCCGACATGGCATCGTCGAAGAAACGCTCGATCGCGCGGGCGAGCGATGGGGGATCGCCCGGCGGAACCAGGAGCCCGGAGACACCCTCCTCGACGACATCCTCCAATCCGCCGGTGCGGGTCGCGATCACCGGTACCCCCGCGCCGAACGCGATCTGAGCGATGCCGGAGCCGGTCGCCTCGCGATAAGGCAACGCGACCACGTCGGCGGCTGCGAAATAGCGGGCCACCTCCTCGTTCGCCACGTAGCGGTTCACGACGCGAACGCGCTCCTGGATCAAAGGATCCTCGAGGAGCGCGCGGTAGCGTTCGAGCGGCTCGTAGAATTCCCCCACGATCAACGCGCGATCCCACGCGTCACGGCGCGCGAGCTTCAGAGCGGAGAGCAGGTCGGCGAGACCTTTGTACGGGCGCACGTAGCCGAAGAAAAGGAGAACGCGCCCTTGGAGATCGAGCGCCGAACGAGCCTCTTCCCGGCTCGGTGCCCGCTCGCTGAAGATTTCGTAGGAAGGGTGCGGGTGCACCCGAATCGGTTTGCCGCGCGTGATGCGGCGAAGCTTCTCCTCTTCCGACCTTGCGTGAACGAGGAACGCGTCGGCGGCGCCGAGCCCGTACGCGGTGAGCGCCCGGTCGATCGGCGTCGCTTCGTGCGGCGAGACGTTATGACAGAGGAAGATCCGCGCGGTGCGCTTCCCCGGACGCCGGGCTCGCCGCGCGGCCGTCCCGAGCGACGGACCGAAAAAGGGATGCCACCAGGGAACGACGATGAAATCCGGCCCGATGGCGCGGAGTCTCGCCCCGGCCCGGAGCCACGACAGAGGGTTCAGGCTGTCCAGGATCGGCTCCGGACGGACGGGGGGCTCGATCGTGCTCGTGCTCGTGTCGAACTGGGTCGTGCCGGGGAACAGGAGTCGCGGATAGAGCCTCGCGAAGGAAATGATCGCGAGTTCGTGCCGCCGGTCGAGGGCGCGGGCAAGGAGGGTGGTGTAGTGCGCGATCCCGCCTCGGTGCGGGTACGTCGGGCCCAGGATCGCGGCCTTCAATGCTCCCCTCGCCCGTATGGGACGCGGCTAGAGCCGCTCGCGAATCGCGTAGTCGGGCTCGTGCGCGCGAGTGCTGGCGATGAGCTCGCCCAAGAATCCCATCGAGATGAACTGAATGCCCAGGATGACCAGCACTGCCCCGAAGAGGAGCGCCGGCCTGAGCCTGAGCCCTTCCCCAAGGACCCATCGCCAGGAGAACCCGATCGTGATCGCGGCGCCGACCAGGGCGAAGAAGACGCCGATCCGGCCGAAGAGATGAAGCGGGCGGCTCGAGCTGGTCGTGAGGAACATCACCGCGAGGAGGTCGAGGAAACCGTTCAGGAACCTCGCCGCGCCGAATTTCGTCGTCCCGTGGAGCCGGGGGTGGTGCACGGTGCGGATTTCGCCGATGCGGAATCCGTTCCAGTGAGCCAGCACCGGAATGAAGCGATGCAGCTCCCCGCGCAGCTGGAGGGTCTTGACGACCTCGGCCCGGTAGGCCTTGAGACCGCAATTCATATCATGGAGCCTGACCCCGGTCATCCAGGAGGTCACCGCGTTGAAGAGCTTGGACGGGATCGTCTTCGTGATCGGATCCTTTCTCTTTTGCTTCCACCCCGAGACCAGGTCAAAGCCCTCCTCGAGCTTCCGAAGCAAAGGTCCGATCTCCGCGGAGTCGTCTTGTAAATCGCCGTCGAGCGTCACGAGATGGCGCCCGCGCGCCGCGCCGAAACCGACCGACAGGGCGGCCGACTTGCCGTAGTTCCGCCGGAACACGATCGCGCGGAGATGCGGGATGCAGCGATGGAGCTCGCGGAGCTTTCCGATGGAGTCGTCGGTGCTGCCGTCGTCCACGACCAGGATCTCGTACGTCCGGTCCAGGACGCGCAGGTCCGCGGTGAGCTTCTCGAGAAGGGGCTTCAGATTCTCCCCCTCGTTGTACACGGGAATGAGCGCCGTGATCTCCACGTCGTAGGTCGCCTCCCCGGACAATCGATCGCTCTCCGTCACGTGTTCCTTTGCCAACCCCGCTCCAGCAATCACGGGGCGTCAGCGCCCTCCGCCTGCCCCGCGCCGCGCGCCTCCGCGCGGCGGAGCCGAGAGCACCTTCAGCGAATCCTCGTAGTTCCGGAGCCACGCGTTCCCTTGCGGATCCTCGGGATGCGCGCGGGCCCAGGTCCGCAGAGCGTCCACCGCCTCCTCTCGGCGCCCCTCGATCCAGAGCGCGCTGAACAGGCTGCCGAACCAGTCGAAGTAGCGCTGATCGAGCGAGCACGCACGTCGAAGCTCCTGAAGCCCCTGCTCGATCCAATCGGCGCGGTGCTCCTTGTGTCCCCTCTGCCAGTGGATCACGCCGAGGTGGAAATAGAACTCTGCCGAATTAGGGAACCGCTGCAGCGCCTGCGAGAAGACGCGCTCCGCTTCGGCGGTGTCCCCCATATCCTGGTAGGCTTTCCCAAGGTACTCGAGGAGCCCGGGGAAATCGGGCGTCATCTTGACCGCGTCCCGGAGCAAGGAGATCGCGTCCTTGTCCTGCCCCGCCTTCTGCAGCTCGTAGGCAACCTGGACGTGTGCCGCGCTGTAGTTCTGCACGAGCTTGTAGGCGTTGTCGTCCTTGTAGACCGTGGAGTCGAAGCTGCGGTTCTTGTCCAGCAAGCCCACGTATTGGAACACGTGATACAGGTTGTGGAGCGTCTTCTTGGCGTCGACGCTGTGCTCCCCGACCTCTTGGGGATATACGCGAAAGACGAGACCCTCCAGCATGAGATGCTTTTCGAACCCAAGCTGCTCGGGCACGGTGACCGCCAGGTAGATCGGCCGCTTCCACTGGTTCGTCCGGACCAGATCTACCACGGCTTGGTCTTTGACCCAAATGATCTTGCCGGTCTTCTCGTCCTGATAGGGCTGGAGCGCGGCGAGCTGGGGGTCGGTGTAGGAGAAGGGCACGCGCGGCTCCTGATCGCGAAGCTGTCTGATGTACCAGGGCGTGTTGAGCAGGCTCAGATTCACGACGCGCACGTCCTTCCGGACGTGTTCCACTTCCTGGATGTACCAGAGCGGGAAGGTGTCGTTGTCGCCGTTCGTGATCACGATCGCCCCCGGCTCCAGGGGCGTGAGCATGTTGTAGGCGTAGTCGTGGGCGATGTAGAAACGCGACCGGTCGTGCTCGAACCACCCTTCCTTCATGGGCAGAAGCGAGATCCCGATCAGCGCGCCGGCCCCGAGCGCTACGCCCGCACGGTGAGACCACATTCCCCCGGATGATCCCGTGATCGCCGTCACCCCGGGCGGGGCACCGGCCGGGGCGGCGACCGGGGGCGCGGCCCTCGCCGGCTCCAGGGCGCGCGCGAGCCACTCCACGACTCCAGCCGCTCCCATCCCCATCCAGATCGCTAGAAAATGGTAGGAATTGGTGAAGAAGTAGTCACGCTCCCGGACCTCATGGTCCGTGAAGTTGAGATAGAAGATGAGCAGGGGTCCCATGACGAAGTTCTGCGCCAGGAAAAACCAGAAGGTCTTCTTGTCCCGCCTCCAATTCCAATAGGCGCCGAGGGCCAGCAGCAGATACGGGATCGAGTTCAGGGCGATCACCCAGAAGGAATCCGGTCCGAAAGGCCCAAATCCCCTCGTCAGCGTGAACTGCATGCCGACGTATCGGAGATACATATGCTCGATCTGGTACCAGGGGTCCGCGCGGCGTTCGAACGGGTTCGAGGGACCGTACTGCTTCCGGAGCAGGTAGTCCTTCCACGTATTGAACGTCTCGGGCGCGCCCTCGTTCACGGCGGGGTGTTGGTGGCTCCGCACCAGCAGGAAGAGCTGCACCGTGAACCCCACGATCAATGCGATCGTCCACCAGGTGAACAGGTTGTTCTTCACGAGCTTCTTGGAATTCAGCGCGTACACCGTGACGAGCAGCGCGAGCGCGATGAGGATGAGTGGAAGCGGCACGTCGACGTCGGCCGAGAATTCGTTGTACCAGAGAAAGAGTATGAACACGCCCGCCAGGGCCGCCGACGCCCAGAACCGTGTCGTACTGAAGTAGTGGGGCCGGTTCATCGCGAACAGAAGAAGGAGCCCGGGCGCGACCAGGATCGTGCCGAGGTGCACGGCGGCGGAGATCGACAGGATGTAGACGATCAGAACGAGCAGGCGGTCGTTGTTGGTTTCCCCGAGATGATCCCACCAGTTGAAGGCGAGCCAGATCGAGAATACGACCAGGAACGACGAGAGCGAGTAGACCTCGGCCTCGACGGCGCTGTCCCAGAAGGAATTCGAGAACGCGATGAAGAACGCGGCGACGAGCCCGCCCACCTCGCACGCAAGCTGTCTCGCTGGCGTCTGGGCCCGGTCCATGAACCAACGCCGGAGCGAGCGCACGGTGATCAGGAAGGTGAAGAGGGCCGCGAGGGCGGACGCGAGGGCGCTCATGAAGTTCACGCGCCAGGCAACGCCCTCGATCGGGAGGAAGCTTATCATCCTGCCGATCATCGTATAGACCGGGTTCCCCGGCGGATGCGGCAGGCCCAGAATGTAGGACGTGGCGATGAATTCCCCGGAGTCCCAGAACGGTACCGTGGGCGTCAGCGTGCGGAGGTAGATGAAGAGCGGCACGCAGAAGGCGAGCGCCGCGGCGACCAGGTGCCAACGCTTCCAGGAGTTCACGCCCGTCCCTCTCCAGGGGTTGCGTCGCGTCCGGAGGCACGAGCGAGTTTTCGTCGCTGCAGATGTTTTCCGATCGCCCGTCGGGGCGTGCGCGAGATGAAGATGAGCCCTCCGAGCAAGCTGATCAGGACCGCGAGAATGTACGTGAGAAACGGAATGCTGAACGATTCCTCGCGCGTCAAGCCGGCGAGCCGGAAGAGCACCACCGCCGCCCCCTCCCGCACGCCGATGCCGTTCAGCGAGATTGGAAGCGAGACGAGTGCCGCCAGCACCGGGACGAACAGGAAATAGTACGCGAGGGAGATCCGCACTCCCAGCGAGAGCCCGACCAGGTAGTGGACGTAGATCCGGCTGATCTGGACGAGCGTCGAGGCGGCGAACGCGGCCAGGAGCGCGCCCCTCTCGCTACGAAATCCATGCAGGTCGTCCATCAGGCGGGCGATCGCACGCTCGATCTTGTGAGCCCCGACCGCGCGGAAGGGCCGCTCGAACGCCTCGAGGATGTTTCGATTGAAGACGCTCGCGAAGAGCGCGGTCGCCACGAGAAAAACGATCAAAATGCCCCAGTAGATCGCGTAAAGATGCAGCCGGTCGATCACCGCCACCGAAGCCACCACGGCGAGGAGCCCTATGGCCAGGACGCCGATCAAGCGGTCCATGAGCGTCGCGGAGAAGACGGGGCTCACGTGTTCGGCGTGCTTCGCGGCATCGGAAATTCGCGCGATGTCGCCTCCGACGTTCGATGGAAGGAAATTGTTGAAGAAGAGCCCCACAAAATAGTAGGACGCCGCCTTCGGATACGGGATCGAGACGCCCTGAGCGCGCAACAGCCTGGCCCAGAGCCAGCTCCCGATCAGGCTTGAGGTCAGGAATAGCCCCGCGGCTGCTGCGATCAGCGTCGGATCCGCGGATTTCATCGTATCCCAGACGTTCCGCGGGGAGACCTTGGCGATCACGTAGCCGAACAGCGCGAAGCTCAGTATGATCTTGAGCGCGATGAGCGGCAGCTTGAGCTTTCGAAATACTCCCGGGTTCGAGCCGTGGCTCACGCGGCTTGCCCCCCGGCCGCGCGCAGCATCACAGCCCGGCTCTCGCGGTAGCAGCGGTCCCACGTGAACCCGTGCGCCCACCGAAGACCCGCTTCCGCCATCGAGAGACGGAGCGTCCTGTCGGTGAGAAGACGGACGGTGGCTCGCGCAAGGGCAGGGACGTCACCGTGCCGGACGAGGAGCCCCGTCTCGCCGTCGCGCACCGACTCGACCAGACCCGGGCTTCTGCTCGCCACGACCGGAGTGCCGCACGCGTTGGCCTCGATGACGGTGAGCCCCCAACCCTCCTTGGGCGAGGGGGCCGCGGCGACCTGGGCCCGGTTGAGCGCCGCTACCTTGTCGCGATGGCTGAGGGCTCCGAGGAACTCGACTGCTTCTCCGATGCCGAGGGAGCGCACGAGCCGTTCCAGATGCGGCCGGTAGGGGCCGTCTCCCACGATCTGAAGCCGCGCGCCAGGGACCGCGCGCAGGATTTCGGGAAACGCCCGAATGAGGTATTGCGCCCCCTTGTACTTGCGAAGGCGGCCCACGAAAACCACGATCGGCTCGGTTCGATCCCCAGGAGGGACGGCCACCGAGTACCCGCTCTGATCCAGGCCGCACCGCACCACCGAGATCCTTTCCGGGCGTATGCCTCGGCGCACGAGGTCGTCACGGGTGCTCTCGGAGATCACGAGGAAGGGGACATCGCGGTACACGAGCGGAATCAAACTCTCGTGTGCCCAAACCAAGGCGCCGACGACGATCGACGCCTCCCGGAACACAGCGGTGCCGAATAGGTGCGGCACCACGGCGAGCACGGGGGCGCGAACGTACCAGGGCGTGAAGAATGGAACTTTGTTGATGTCTTCGAGAACCAGATCAAACCGCTCTCCCCATAGCTTCCGACGATAGAGCCGGGCCAGAGCAAGGTGCGCATTGTACCACGATCCCCCCCTGAGGATCCGGATGCCCCGGTATTCCTCTTCCGGCGCGGATCCGGCGAACGCCTCGGCAAGCCAGGTCACTTGATCGCCGTCGTGGACCGCGCGGCTCAGGATTTCCATGAGGTGGAGCTCGGCGCCGCCCGCTTCCGGATGCTTGGGATCCCGCCAATTGAACGCGAGCAGCCTCACCCGATATGTACACCGGAACGGGACGAATCCGCCGTCTCTTTTCGACCCAGGGCGCCGATGACGAAGTAGGTATAGAAGGACGCCCGGGTACGGCGGAAGCGCTCGCGAAACGACGTCTCGAGCTTGGACAGGATGGGGACGGGAGGAGGATAGAGCGGCAGGCGCGCGACTCGGGAGCGGAGCAGGACCAGCCGTAACGAGCGATAGAAGAGACCCGGCACCATCCAACCGCCGTATCGTCGCGTCACCGTGACCCCCGCCGCGCGCAGGAGCCGCTCCAGCTCTCCGATCGTGAACTCCGTCTCCCATCCGGCGAACCATCTTCCGACGGCGATCAGGAGGTGCTTGAGAATCGTGTAGAGATGGAAGCGCTGCGGCACGTCCACAAGGAGGATGCCCCGTTCCCCGAGCACGCGCACGTTCTCGCGTAGGAGCGGACGCGGATCGCGGAAGTGCTCGAGAAGGCCCTGATGGAATACGACGTGGAAGGAGCCGTCTCGAAAGGGCATGGCGAGCGCGTCCGCGCGGACCAGGTGCACGCGGCGGCCGGCGCGCGCGGCCACGCCCCGAGCGACTTCGAGAGAGGGTGCCGAATAATCCAGGAGGACCGCCGTCGCCCCCGCCTCGGCCAGCGCGATGCTGTCGCGCCCGGACCCGGCGCCGACCTCGAGAACCAGCCTCCCCGATACGGGCCCCTCGGCCAGGATCTGCTCCACCACGCGACCGTCGGTCGGGTACACGTCTTCGATCTCGGAGCGCTCGCGCCAGAAGCGAGACCAGTGGGCTTCCGTGGACGTTCGCACGCCGCCCTACTCTCCGGTCGCGAGCCGCGAGGCCAGAACAAGCGGGAGGCGCGCGGCCCGGATCTTCTCCTGCGCGGCCTCGATATCGTAGGGCACACGCACGAATTCGATTTCCCCCGCGGGCTCGTGGAGCAGGACAAAGCAGGCTCGCGGATCGCGGTCCCGTGGCTGTCCTACGCTTCCGACGTTCACGATGTAGCGGTGCGTGGAATGAAAGAGGAGCCGCGTGGGCGGCAGGTAGATGCACCCCGAAGAGGACCGTTCGAAGATCGCGGGCTGATGGGTGTGGCCGATGAAGCACGCGGGCTCGGAGAAGAATTGAAATTGGGGCTCGGCGTCAAAGCGATCGAAGATGTACTCCCAATCCCGCGGCGCCGCGGGGGACGCGTGGACGTAGAGATAGGGATCCATCTTCTTGGTGAGTGGCAGAGAGCGAAGGTAATCGCGGTTGTCGGGTGTGAGCGTCCTGGCGGTCCAGTGCGCCGCGGCCTTCGCGTTCGGGTTGAACCGCGCGGCCTCCGGACCGCCGCTCGCCGCCGAGTCATGATTTCCGAGGAGGACGAGCTGGCAACGGTCGCGGATGAGCTCCAGACATTCGTTCGGGCTCGCGCCGTAGCCGACGACGTCCCCCAAACACAGGATCCGGCCCGCGCCGCGCTCGTCCGCGACCTTGAGGACGGCCTCCAGCGCTTCGAAATTGGCGTGAACGTCGGAGAGAAGAGCGGTCTTCATCCGGGAGGCCGCACGTCGTGGGCGAGCCGATCCAGGATACCGTTCACGAATGCGCCGGAGGTTTCCATGCCGTATTTCTTCGCGATTTCGATCGCTTCGTCAAGCGTAACCCGCACGGGCACCTCCGCGTGGTAGAGAAGCTCCGCGGCGGCGAGCCGGATCACGGAACGGTCGGTGGCCGCCATGCGCGAGAGCGACCAATTCTTCGCAATGCGGGATACCACGGAATCGATTTCGAGCTGATGCAGCGCCAGCGTGGACACGAGCGACGAGGCAAACTCCTTGGTCTCGGGGTCCGCCGCTTCCTCCAGATCCTCCAGGATCTCCTCGAGGCAGCGGTCGATCGGGTCACCGGTCACGTCTGCCTGATAGGCCGCGCGGAACGCGATCTCGCGTGCCTGGCGCCGTCGGGTCAACGCGTCTTCGCGGCGAGGGCGCGCACGAGTCTGGCCATCTCGACAGCGCCCTCCGCGACCTCCGCGCCCTTGTTCCCGTGCTTCCCCCCCGAGCGGTCGAGCGCCTGATCCAGAGTGTCCACGGTGAGCACGCCGAAGAGAACGGGTACGCCGGTTTCAAAGGACGCGCGGGCGATCCCGCTCGAGGCCTCCCCGGCGACCCACTCGAAATGCGGTGTCTCCCCGCGCACCACCGCGCCCAGGCAGACCACCGCGTCGTGCCGGCCCGAATCCGCGAGGCGCTTCGCTACGCTCGGAATCTCAAAGGCTCCCGGCACCTTGATTACGACCGTGTCGTGCGCCTTGACGCCGCGCCGCTCGAGGGCGAGGAGCGCTCCGCTGAGGAGCCGGTTCCCGACGAACTCGTTGAATCGCGAGACCACGATGGCGATCTTGAGCCCCTTGCCGTCGAGAGAACCTTCGATCACGTTCGGGGTGGCGACCGGCCTCCGAGGCGGACGGCGCACGGGCACCGAGCGGCGCGCAGACCTCACGCGCGCGTTCCCCGCTTCCCGTTCGTGTGGACTGGATGGGCGCTGCCGAGAGCGGGATGGTGAAGCAGATGCCCCAGCCGCTCGCGCTTCGTCGCGAGGTACCGGGCGTTGGCCGCGTTGGGCATGATCTCGAGCGGCTCGCGGGCGACGACCTCGATCCCATATTCGCTGAGCGCCTCGATCTTACGTGGATTATTGGTGAGGAGACGGATTTTCGCGAAACCCAGATCGCGCAAGATCTGCGCGGCCACGCCGTAATCGCGAAGGTCGGGCGCGAATCCGAGCTTGATGTTCGCCTCGACGGTGTCCAGCCCCAGGTCTTGAAGCTCGTACGCGCGCAGCTTGTTCGCGAGACCGATGCCTCGTCCCTCCTGCCGCATGTAGAGGAACGCCCCCGCACCCTCGTGATCAATCCGTTCGAGGGCGGCCTCCATCTGCTCGCCGCAGTCGCACCGCAGGGAGCCGAAGACGTCCCCGGTCAAACACTGCGAGTGGACCCTCACGAGCCTCGGCTTGGTACCGGCCGAGCCCTTGACGAGCGCGACGTGGTGGTGGCCGTCGACGAGGCTCTCGTAGACGACCACGCGGAAGTTCCCGAATCGTGTCGGAAGCCGCGAAGACGCGACCCGCTTGACATGGCGCTCGTGCCGGTAACGGTAGCGGATCAGATCCCGAATCGTGACGAGCTTGAGCCGGTGCTGTCGCGCGATCCGGATCAACTCCTGCCCCGTCGCCATCCGCCCGTCCGGCGAAAGGATCTCGCAGAGGAGCCCGGCCGGATGGAGTCCCGCGAGACGCACCAGATCGAGCGCCGCTTCCGTGTGACCGGGACGCTTCAGGACTCCTTCGTCCAAAGCCCGCAGAGGGAACACGTGTCCCGGCCGAGCCAGGTCTTCGGGTTTTGTCTTCGGATCGGCGAGCGCGCGAATCGTGAGCGCGCGGTCGTGGGCCGACGATCCGGATGTCGTGCCTCGAAGCAGGTCGACCGAGACCGTGAACGGGGTGGAGAAACGTGCCGTGTTGATGGGTGCCATGAGGGCGAGCCCCAGCGCGCCGAGCCTCCCGCCCGACATGGAGACGCAGATCAGACCGCGGGCCTCGCGCGCCATGAAGTTGACGTCGCCCGAGGTGGCCTTCTCGGCCGCCATCACGAAGTCCCCTTCGTTTTCGCGGTCTTCGTCGTCCACCACAACGATCATCTTGCCCGCCTGGATGTCTCGGAGCGCCTCTTCGATCGTCGAGAGGGACGATGCGAGTCCATCCGAGCGCGGCGACGCACCGCGACCGCCGCCCGCGCGGCCGTGAGCAGCCAGATGTCCCCCCGCGCGCCTCATGCCCGCCTCGCGTGCGCCGGCACATGGAGGGAAGGCTCAACGAGCCCCCGAGACACTATGAGCCGTTCGAGGTAGCGCGCCACGATGTCCGCTTCCAGATTCACGATCCCCCCTTCTTGGTATTCCGACGCGATCGTATGCTCGAGCGTATAGGGTACGAGCGCTACCGTCGCGCATGGCTCAGCCCACGCAGCGATCGTCAAGCTGATGCCGTCCACCGCCAGCGACCCCTTCGGAGCCACGTACGGGCGGAGCGCCTCGGGAATCTCCACCGCGAGGAGCACATCGCCTCCTGTGCGCTCGACCGAGGAGACCCTTCCCGTCGCGTCCACATGCCCTTGCACCCAATGGCCTCCGATCTCGTCCCCGACCCTGAGCGCGCGCTCCAGATTGACCCGGTCCCCCGCCGAGAGCGCGCCCAGCGTCGTCCTGCGAACCGTCTCCGGAACAGCCGTGGCATGAAACAGGTCGCCGTGTGCGCGCTCGATCGTGAGGCAAACGCCGTTCACCGCGACGCTCGCCCCCGGAACGGGCGGGGCCTGAAACCCGGCTCGGATGGCGAGCCGGGCCGAGCCTTCCGGCGTGCGCTCGACCTCTTCGACGCGCCCCATACGCTCTACGATGCCGCTAAACACCGCGTCCCCCCGCCGTGCGGAGCGATCCCTCGATCCAGAGATCGCGCCCCACGCGGCGCATCACGAGCGAGTCGACCTCCAGCGCCTCGTCCAGGCGCGCGCGTCCCAGGTCACGCGTCCAGGTGGGCGCCTTCGTGCCGCCCACGATGAGGGGCGCAAGCCCAATCGCCACGCGGTCCGCGAGCCCCTCGCGCAAGAGCGCGGTATGCACCGTCGGGCCGCCTTCGACGAGGATGGAAAGCTCCCCTTCCTCAGCCAGTCTCTTGAAGAGCGGGCGCAGCGGCACCCGCCCGGTCGCGTCGGGCTCGAAGCGCCAGACCCGCACGCCTCGGCGAACCAGGGGGTCGCTCAGGCGGCGATCCTCCGAAACGGTCGCGACCAGAAGGGGAACCCGCGCGGCCGATTGGACCAGCCGCGAGCCCTGTGGCACGCGGAGGTGGGAGTCGAGCACGATCCGAAGCGGGTTCCTCCCGCGGACGAGGCGAACCGTCAGCTCGGGGTCGTCGGCGAGGACGGTCCCGATCCCGACCAGGACGGCGTCCTGACCTGCCCGGAGCCTGTGGCATAGCTTGATTTCCGCGGCTCCCCCCATCCCTCGCGAGTCGCCGCTCTCGCTCGCAACCCGACCGTCAAGGGAAACCATCGACTTGAGCGTCACCCATGGAAGACCGGTCGCAAGAAACTTCAGATACGGAAGGTTCAGGTCGCGGCAGCTCGCGCCCAAAACGTCCTCCACGACCTCAACACCCGCCGCACGGAGAGCGCTCACGCCGCGTCCGTCCACGAGCGGGTTCGGGTCGCGCATGCCCAGCATCACGCGGCGAATGCCGGAATCGATTATCGCGTCGACGCACGGCGGCGTACGGCCTTGGTGCGCGCACGGCTCCAGGGTGGAGACGAGCGTCCCTCCCCTGGCGCGGCCCCCAGCCTCTTCGAGCGCCCGCGCTTCGGCGTGCGGCTCGCCTGCGCGCGCGTGGAAACCCCGGCCCACAACCTCGCCGTCGCGCAGGACCAAAGCGCCCACGCGCGGATTGGGATGGGTCGTGCCGATGCCTCGACGCGCAAGCCGGATCGCCGCGCGCATCACGCGCTCTTCGGCCGTCGAGACGGGGCAGGACGGCCCCTTCTCCGCCTGATTCTTGCCGGTCGGTGAGACCCTGATGCTCACGATTTGCCCATAAAATAAGCGCCCCGCAGGCAGACACCCGCGGGGCGCACACGGCCTAGGGCCGGACGCATCCGTCCAATGTGGCCATCCTTCTCCCATCCAGACTGTGACTGTCGGCTCCGGAATCTCACCGGGATCTGCCGCCAGGTCCTAGACCCTTTGGCTCGCGGGCTATCACCGCCGGTGGGGACTTTCACCCCGCCCCGAAGGATGTCTGCTGATCGAGGGGATGGTAGAGCGAAACGGCCGTCAGCGCAAGAGGATGAGTTTCTTGGCTTGGACCTCTCGATCCGCCTCAAGCCTGTAGAAGTAGGCTCCGCTTGCGAGCTCCCGCCCGCGGTCGTTCTTCCCGTCCCAGGTGATGTGATACTCGCCGGCCGGCAGCGCCCGGTCGGCGAGGTTGCGAACCCGGGCACCCGAGACGTCGAAAATGAGAAGCCGAACGCGCGCGGGGCGCGAGAGCGTGAATCGGATCGTCGTCCATGGGTTGAATGGGTTCGGGGCGGCCCCGAAGAGGCGTGCCGCGGGCGAGCCGGCAGGCGCCGGCGTTTCCTCGACCCCCGTCGCGACGTAACAGCCCGGAACCTCAAACTCCCCGACGATGGTGCGATAAAGAAGCAGGTTGCGACGGACGATGCTGGAAATCGCGCCGAGGCTGAAACCGAGCAGGACGGAGCGCGAGGAGTCCGCGATCACACCGACGGAATCCCGCTTCTCGACGGAAGCGAGCATCGTATTTGGATACACGATCCATCCGCGCGCTTTGGAGCCGGCGCATGAGGACGTCCCCAGCGCGTCGAATCGGTTGAGGGACGGGCATGTCCCGTCCAGCGGGAAGGGCTCGAAGGCAATCCTCGTCCCGGCCGCGCCGGTCAGGGTCGGTGTCAGCGAATCCTGTGGCGTGTTCTCCCAGATGTCTCGAAGGTAGACGGCGCCGAGCGTGCACGTGAAGAACGAGTTGACTTCCTGCCCGTTGAACGCGAGGTCGTATGCGAGGTTGTCGCCCGCGGCCAGAAGCCCCCGATTCGCCCCGGGCCGCTTGATCCACGCTTGGAGGAGCTGCTGCTCTTCCGCAGTGAGCGCCGAAGAGGAACGCCCCCCGACATCCCAGATGATCGCCGAGTACATTCCCAGGGTTGCGGCCGACGTTGCCGGCCAGTACCGCGTCGGACCCGGCGTGCCACCTCCCGGCGAGTTGCCGAGCGAGCTCGCGGGGGAGTTCACGTCGTAGCGGTCGAACCGCAGCCCCAGCGCCGTCAGGCTCTGATCCATCGAGGCTCCGCCTTCCGGCCCCGTGAACGCGTTCACGTACAGGACCTTCGCCGTGTCTCCGGCGCATGTGCCCGACGGGCTTTGGATCGCGGGCAGCACGGTCGCGTCGAAGTAGTGGGATGCGGCCAGCGCGTCCGACGGAAGCGTGACCGTCGTGTTAAGCGAATCGGTCACGGAGAAGTAATACCGAACCCTCGTGCCGCGGGCGTAGGAGGCCGCGGGTACGTCGGCCGAATAGGCGGACGGGATCGAGGTACCGAACGGCGTGAGCGGAAGGCTCGCGAAGGAACCGCCGTTCAGGCTGTAGAAGAAGGTGGCCTGCTTGAGCCCGCGGGACGCCGAGAGCCGAACCGAAGTGCTGTCCCCCGATGGGGTGTTGATGTTGTCATTCGCCCAGAACGGGGCCGTGTTGAACGTATCCTGGAACAGATCCTGCTCCGACACGAAGATCGACGGGGGCGCGAGCCCGATCACCCCGAGCGCCAAGTTATCGAAATAAACCGCGGTCCCGCTGGGCGTGGAAACCCCGTCGCAGTAGATCTGCGAGTAGTCCTTCACGTTCAGCATGAACTCGACCGAATCCTTGCCGGCGGCCCCCGGGAGAGCCACGGTCTGGCGTATCCACTCCTTCTCGGAGCCGAAATAGATTTGGCTCGACGACTGGGACCACAAGGACCATGCCGCCCCAACGTTTCGCGTCCGGAATTGGATGTTGTAGTAAAAGCAGGCAAGGAGCGGCAGACTCCGATAGACATCGAATGCGAGGAAAACCTGGTCCGCCTTGTTCGTGAGGATGGGCGGGCTGATGAGTTTGTCGTCGATCCGGGGCACGAGGGCTCCGGTCGTGGGGCTGGTCACCGTCCAGACCTTGCTTGTGTTGGCCGTGCAGACCTGTTCCGCCGGAACGTTTGCCTGGATCCGCCAGTTATCCCCCACGGCAGGAAACGTCGATACGGTCCAGGTCCCGGGACCGGATTCGAAATCGTCGAAAAAGCGGAGATCGTTGGTCCCCGCCTTCACCGTTACGTTGTCGACGGACCAACCATCGGCCGGGGATGAGAATCCGTCCGCGGCGGACCCTCCGATATCGCTGGTGAAGATGAACCGGAACTGGACGGGGTTGTATTTCGCGATGATCGTGTCCGGGATCTGGATCGTGAACGTGTCGCACGGCGCCCCCGCCTGTCCGTGGACCGATCCCGACCAGGTATACAAGGGCACCCAGGAAGACTCGATGTCGAGCACTTCGAGCGTCCCGAAATCGTAGCTCGCCTCGGTTTCCAGTTGGTGCTTGAAGGAAATCTTGACCGGGCTTGCCGCTCCGGAAAGATTTACGAAGTTCTTCAGGACTTGGGTCCAGTTGTTATCGTATCCGCGCCGATTCGCATCGTTGACCCAGCTCGAATCGATTCGGCCGCACCAGAACGCGTGGCCCTGGCAGCCGTACACCGTATCGATGTGCCAGGCGGCCGGCTGGAAGGATGCGTCCACGTGGGTCCAGCCATCCTCGTTCGATGGGCTGGATAGGGTTTCGAGGCTGTCACGAAAGACCCAGACCGTGTCGCCGTCCTGATTCGCTTGGCCGCTGCGGTAGACGCGCCCCGAGGGCGCTCTCACGCGAACAGGGGTCACGTTGCCGAGGCTCGGCTCGGGGTAGGCTTTCGTGGCGGTCGGGGCGGAAGTCGCTTGCACGGACAGAGATGGATCGGCAGCCGCCACCCTTTGTCCGGGTATGGGTCCCCCCACGACGCAAAGCGCCAAGACCAGCAGCGGTGCGGAGGGGTGGGGGCGGGTCACGCCCCTATTTTACCATGTTCCTCACGCCGGGTTCCTCGGGAAGAACGGCCTCGACACCCAGGGCCCGCGCGAGGCCCTTCAGCGCGGCGAACGCCTCCGATCCTGTGGCCGACGCCCACGGCTCGAAGCGCCCCTCCGGACGAAGCGGGAGCCCGATCCGCGCCGCCTCCTGCGCCGGCCGGAAAAGGTAGTGGCGAGGGCCAACGTCGGGGAATGGATCGGGGGCCGGGATTCTTCTCGCGGCCGGATCATCTGCGCTCCCCGGCGACGGCGGCACCCGCGATCCGCCCGCGCTCTGGGTCCAGGTTTTCTCGATAGCCGCGATCAGGAGCGCCAGGGCTCCGCGCGTGACCGGATCGCCCAGGTGGTACGACCCGTCGGGAAACGGAGCCAGCCAGCCGCGCGCCAACGAAACCCGGATCCAGCGCTCTCCCCAGGCGCCGCGTGCCTCCTCCGTGTCGGAGGGATAGTCCTTCGCGCCGTGCCAGCTCGGCCGTTCGGGATCGGCCCCCAGCTCCGCGGCGAGCATCACTCCCAGCTCCCCGCGGGAGACGCTCGAATGCGCGCGTAGCGCTGCGTAGCCTGCCGGCAAACCCACGGTGAGATAGCGTGATTCCGAGAGAGCGCCCAACGCCTCCAGCGACGGAGCGTGCGTCGGATCGCGCGCGAGCGCGCGGGTGAGCGCTTCCGCCGCGAGCTTCGTTTGCTTCGCCTCGGCGTAGGCGAGCCCCAGCCGATAAAGCGGCTCCGGGCTCAGCGTATCGAGCGCGGCGGCGCGTTCGAACTCCTCCTTGGCGTCTTTGTAATGGCGGATCGCGGCGTGGTATCGCCCGAGCCCCACGTGCGCGGCCGCGAGAGCCGGGTCCAGCTCGACTGCGCGGAGGAACGCGCGCCGGGCCGACTCGGCATCGGCGAGAGCCAGCGACGTGAGACCCGTGCCCAGCTGCGCGCGGATCTCGAGCGGTCTCGAGCCCGCCCGCGCCGCCGCTCTCGCCGCGCGCGCATAGACGTTGCGTGCGTCCGCCGGGTTCCCGCCCGCCGCAGTCGAATCCGCCTCCGCCAGCAAGACAGGGATCGCGACCGTGCCCTCGGGAAGCGCGGGGCGGGCGTCACGCCCGCCCGCACACCCAGCGGCGGCGCAGACAAAGAGCGCGAGCAGCACCAGCCTAGCCATGAAGCAGCTTTCTCTCCTTGAAGCTCGCGTACGCATCCCGCGTGACGACGACGTGATCCAGGATGTCGATCCCCAAGATGCGCCCCGCCTCCACGAGGCGGCGCGTGATCGCGAGATCCTCCTCGCTCGGGGTCGGATCTCCGCTTGGATGATTATGAGCGAGGATCAAGCTCGCCGCCGAGACAGCGATCGCGGGCTGATAGACCTCCCGCGGGTGAACGATGCTCGCGTTCAGGCTTCCGATCGAAATGATCTCGCGGCGAAGCACCTGGTTCCGTGAGTTCAGGTAGAAGCCGACGAAGTGCTCCCGGTTGGCGGCGCGAATGTCTCGTGTAAGATCGAAGACCGTCTCCGGACCGCGTACGAGAGGCGCGGCATCGCCGTCCGGCCACAGTCTCCGGCCCAGCTCCGCCGCGGCGAGTAGCTGCGCGGCGCGGGCCGGGCCCATGCCCCGGACTTGCAAGAGCTCCTCCACGGGCACGCGATGAAGCTGCCGGAGTGGAATCGCCGCCGTGACGCGCGCCGATAACTCGAGAATACCTTCGCCTGGCCCTCCGGTGCCGAAGAGCACGGCCACCAGGTCCGCGTCGGTCAGGACGCCTGGACCCGAATCGAGCAGCCGCTCCCGCGGCCGCTCGCCGTCCGTCATGTCGTGGATCGTGGATCGTTTCGTCCGCCGCATCCCAGTGTTCCCCCGGGAGCGGGACCGCCGTGTGTGATGAGCGAGGTAGGGCGATGCTATGGGGGAACCAGACCCGGCGCAAGCAAGATCCTAATCGAGCTTCAGGTCCTTCCGGTAAACCTGGATTTTCCCGCGCGCTCGAAGCCGATCGGTCCAGGCCGCGGATCGTTGGTCGAAGAGCTCCTGTTTCAGCTCGCTCCGGTGCTCCGCGTATTGCTGCGGGCTCGCCGCGAGGACGGAATCCACCACCGCGTAAAGGGGCCCGAGCGACCCGGGCCGCCGTTTGAGCACCCTCCCCGGGTGCGAGGAGAAGATCTCTTCGTAGAGGGTGGAATCCTTCGTGAGAAGCGAATCGCGCGCCAGATCCGGGATCGGGCCGTGTCGTGGGAAGAGGCGCGAGGTCCTGAGCCCGCCGAGCGGCAGAGCCAAAGTTTCGAGATCCTTCCCCGCCTTGAGCCCCTGCGCGAGCGCTGCGTCGACGGAATCGGCCAGCACGCGCTTGCGCTCG
>DASXTQ010000101.1:0-24023 GCA_036505295.1 Candidatus Eiseniibacteriota bacterium | reverse complement strand
GCGCGCGAATCCGCCTCGTCGGGAACCAGAAGAACCCGGCGTCCGGAGCTCGCCACCAGAAGGAGCCGGCGCTCCGCCCTCGGCGCCCGCAGCACCGAAGGCTCGGGAAATCGATCCGGCGCCCCGCTTCGACGCGCGACGCAAAGACGCGCCGCCGGACACCGATCGCAGAGCGGATCGCGTGGGAGGCAAATCCGCGCGCCCAGCTCCATCAGCGCCTGCGTCCAATCACCCGCCCGCGGCCCGGCCGTCAGCCTCACGGCCCGCTCGGTAACGGCCTGCTTGAGCCTGGGCGAGTCGCGTCGCCCTTCGAGCCCGTAGATCCGCGCAAGCACCCGCACGACGTTGCCGTCCACCGCGGCGGCGGGGCGTCCAAAGGCGATGCTCTCGATTGCGGCGGCCGTGTAATCGCCGATTCCCGGAAGCGAGAGGAGCGCGTCCCGATTGGATGGGACCCGGGCCGCATGCTCGCGAACGATGATTTGCGCCGCGGCGTGCATGTGGCGGGCGCGCCGGTAGTATCCGAGCCCGGACCAGGAGGCGCGCACATCCTCTTCGCGCGCCCGCGCGAGCGATCCGACTTTGGGGAAACGACGAAGGAAGCGCTGGTAATAGGGAATCACGGTTTCGACCCGGGTCTGCTGGAGCATGACCTCGCTCACCCAGATCGCGTAGGGATCGCGCGACCTCCGCCACGGGAGATCCCGGCGATGCTTCATGTACCATGCCAGGATGGACGCGCGGAGGCGGCGGGTCACGGCCCCTCCTGGGACCATGCGAGCGCGGCGGCACGGTGTCCGCTCAGGACCGCGCCCTCAATCGTCGGGGGAAGCCCCGTCTTCGTCCAATCCCCGGCGAGATAGAGTCCGCGTACTCCGATCTCGGCGGGGGGCCTCAAGGGCTGCACTCCCGGAAGCGAGCGCATGGTCGCCCGCCGCTCCTTGTACACCCGCGCGTCGAGGAGCGTCGCCCGCCGCGCCGCGGGAAATGCCTCGGCCAGCTCCTCCGCGGTCTCCTCGAGAATCGCCCGGCCCGGCCGTTCCACGTCGGGGAAGGCGGCGCTCCGGACCGTGCCCACCGCGTAGCGCTCGTCCGTTCCCGTCGTTCCACGATCGAACGCCCACTGGGTGTGCGTCCCCACGAGCCCGACGAATCGCGACGGGAGGATCGGGCGATCGTAGGCGTGCACCGTGGACACGATCGGTGACCACGAAGCGCGCGTGATCTCCCGGTGATCGCCGAAGTGTTCCGGCGCGAGCATCCAGCCGGCTCGGTCGTGGGGAACCGCGAGGACGACCCGCCGGGCTTCGATCCGGTCGCCGCCCAGGAGGGAGAGCCCCGTCAACCGGCCCGCCTCGATGCGGAGTCCAAGGACCGTCGACCGGTACCGCACTTCTCCGCCTTGCCTCGCGACGTACTCCTCGAAGCCGCCCACGAGCTCCCCAAGACCGCGACGCGGGAGCGCGAGCCCGCTGGATCGCGCCGGGCTCTTGAAGATCCGCTCCAGGACCTGAGCGAAAAGCTCCGCTGATCCCTCGAGCGGGTCCTCATTGAGCGACGCGAGCGCGAGCGGCCGGAGGACCGCCGAAAGATCCTCCCGCCCGCCGATCCGGGCGAGCCACCCATCGACCGTGAGCGTCGAGCCGTCGCCGTTCCGCGAGATGAGCGCGCGCGCGCGTCCGGGAAGCTCGAGGGCCAGGAGCTTGGCTTGGGCCGAGAGCCGGGAGCACGTCCCGACAGCCGCGAGCCAATGAAAAGGGGAGGGCAAGCTGGGGCAGCGAAGCTCGAACGTCCCGCGCCCGCGCTCCCAGACCCGGAGGTGAAACGTGGGATCCACCGCGAGCGCTGCTTCGGTGCCGATCCGCCGCAGGAGCCGAAGCGTCTCGTCGTAGAAGGCTCCCAGGACGTGCTGGCCGTTGTCCTGGATCTCTCCGGTCTTGGGATCGGTCCAGGAATACGCGCGCCCGCCGGGGCGCTGCCGCGTTTCGAGCACGAGCACGCTCGCGCCGCGCTCCGCGAGCGCGGTTGCCGCGGCGACTCCGGCGAATCCGGCGCCGACCACGATGACGTCGTGGCGGGCGCTCATCGCAGGGCGTGGGCGGCGAGGATGGCGCTCCCGGCGATCCACGCGCGCTCGTACAGGGGAACGCGCACTTCGCGGCGAAAGACGTCGAATCCGGACGCTTCGATCCGCGCGAGCAGCCGCTTGTAGATTCGGCCCATGATCTCGGCCGCGAGGATCCGCCTGGGATCGAGGTTCGCCGTCTCGCGATCGGCGGCGGCGAAGAAGGCGCGCGCGCGCGAGGCCTGGAAGCGCATCAGCTCGTGGAACGCGCCGTTCCGCTCCCGCCGCGCGAGCGCGTCCTCCGGGTAGCCGAACGCCTGGAGGTCCTCCGCCGGGAGATAGATCCTTCCGCGCTCGTGGTCGGAGCCCAGATCGCGGAGAATGTTCGTGAGCTGGAGCGCCAGCCCGAGATTCTCGGCGTACGCTCTCCCGCGCTCTTCCTCGTCGCCGAAGATGCGAAGGCAGATGAGCCCGACGACCGAGGCGACGCGATAGCAGTAGCGTCGCAGCTCCTCAAAGGTCGCATAGCGAAGGTGGGTCAGGTCCATCTCCACGCCGGAGAGGAGCTCCTCCAGGTACCGGCGAGGAATGCGGAAGCGCTCGAGGTGCGGGCGCAACGCCCGCGCGGCGGGCTCCACCGGCTCTCCCTCGTAACACGCGGCGACCTCGCCGCGCCAGCGCACGATCTCCTCGCGGGCGCGGTCCCGATCCGGCTCTTCGTCCACGCTGTCGTCCACCTTGCGGCTGAACGCGTGCACCGCTCGAATGGCGTCGCGCTGGTCGGGGGGAAGGGCGCGGAAGGCGAGCGCGAAGTTGGTGCCCCTCGCCGCCCCGCGCGTGTTAACCATCGAGCCCGAGGAGCGCGCGGACCGCGATCCCGGCCCGCGCGGCGCCGCTCAACGTCGGCCTCCGCTCGAGCACGCGCCAGCCGAGACGCTCGACCGCCCGGAGGATCGCCCGGCCGCCCGCGATCGTCGCGCGGAGGTGGACGGAAAGCAGCAGAGGTGTCGCCCGCACCACCGGAGCGCCGCGGGCGAAAAGGTCTCTCGTGGCGCGGCACTCATGGGTGAGAAGCCTCGTCAGCGCCGGACGCGAGGAGGCGCGCGTGATCTCCTCGGGGCTCACGCCGAAACGGCGCAGGTCCTCCACGGGAAGAAAGAGACGGCCCCTTGCTAAGTCCGGGCCCAGGTCCTGCCAGAAATTCGTCAATTGGAGCGCGGTGCACACCGCGTCCGATGCGCGGAGCGCCTCCGGATCCTCGATGTCGTAGAGCGCGAGCACGAGGCGTCCGACCGGATTGGCGGAGCCGCGGCAATACGCGAGGAGATCGTCCCAGGTCGGAAAGGTGGCGTCGCGCGCATCCAGACGGAACGCGGAAAGGAGATCAAGGAAGGGCTCGACGGGGAGCCGATGCCGCTCGACCGCGTCCGCGAGCGCGGTGAAGATCGCGCCCTGGGGAGCACCGTCGAGCGCCCTGAGGAACGCCTCTTCGATCGCATCGAGCGCGCGCAGCCGGTCCTCGCTCGGCGCCCGCGCGTCCGCGATGTCGTCCGCCTGGCGCGCGAAGGCGTAGATCGCGGCGAGCGCGATCCGCCGGTCCGCCGGAATGAGACGCGACGCTACCGGGAAATTTTCGTAGTGCGCCCGCGCGATCTCCTCGCAGGCGCGATAGGCCTCGTGAAGCGGGACCGGCTCCGCCTCGGGGGGCTCAAGCTCAGCCGGTGCGAGGGGAAAAGGCATCGGCGCTCCTTGGGAATGGGACGTGGAGCGAGTAGACCATGCGGCGCCGGGAATCGTCAAGGCGGCGGCATCTACCGTGGAATGGCGGCGAGGTGCTACACTTTCGGGCTTCAGGGGGGCCGCGTAGAGCCTCGATCAACGGAGGAGTCGAATGAACCGCAGACTTTGGACCGGCATCGCCTGCATCGTGCTCCTGCTCCCGATTGCCGTGAACGCATTCGCAGAGACATCGGATCTTTCGATTCGCAAGTACCCGGAACGCAATCGCTCCTGGCGCGGGGGTTTCGAGGGACGCACCATGCTCCGCCTCCACGCCGGCCTTTCCACCCCGACCGGAGATCTCGATAACTTGGTCAATACCGGGTGGGGCCTGGGCGCCTCGCTCGGTTATGGGGTCGGCCGCAATACCGTTCTCTCCTGGGGAGTCGCCTATCACCACTTCGGCGAGGAGTTCGCCGACGGGCGCGTGGCGATAACGCCGGTGACCATGAGCGTGGATTACGGCTTCTCGAGCAGCGGCAGCGTAAGACCGTGGGTGAGCGGCGGGCTCGGGCTCTACCACGTGAGCGAGAAAGTCACCGAATTCGTGGCGCCGAACACCTTCATCATCAGCTCCGACAACGAGAACGATTTCGGACTCAATTTCGGATTCGGAATCGCGACGCCTCTATCTCCAAGGACCACCTTTGGAACAGGGTTCAAGTTCCATCATGTCGTGGGAGATCGGTTCATCGATGCCAATTTCGTGGCCATCCAAGCCGGTCTCGCGTATCCCTTGTGACGGTGCGGGCCGGGGAGCAGGTCAAGGCGATCGACCTCGCGCGCGCCCGTGAAGAGACGCCCGGGTGCGCCAACGTAATCCATTTCAACAACGCGGGCGCGTCGCTCATGCCGCGCCCGGTCCTCGAGGCGGTGCTCGATCACCTCCGCCTCGAGGCCTCGATCGGCGGGTACGAGGCGGCCGAGCGGGCGCTGCCCTCGCTCGAACGTGTTTACGATTCGCTCGCGGCGCTGCTCGGGGCGCATCGCGAGGAGATCGCGGTCGTCGAGAACTCGACCCGCGCCTGGGACATGGCATTTTCCTCGCTTCGGTTCGGTCGAGGCGACCGCATCTTGACCTCGGCGGCGGAGTACGCGAGCAACTACATCCCCTTCCTGCAAGTCGCGCGGCGCACCGGCGCGATCGTCGATGTTGTGCCGGGCGATGCGGCCGGCCAGGTCTCGGTCGAGGCGCTCCAGGGCATGATCGACGACCGCGTGAAGCTCATCTCCCTGACGTACATTCCCACGAACGGAGGGCTCGTGAACCCGGCGCGTGCCGTCGGTGCGGTCGCGCGCCGGGCGGGCGTCCCCTTCATCTTGGACGCATGCCAGGCGGTGGGGCAGATGCCGGTCGACGTCCGCGAGATCGGGTGCGACATGCTCTCCGCAACCGGGCGCAAATTCCTTCGGAGTCCACGCGCGGTCGGGTTCCTCTACGTGAGGCGCGAATTCCTCAATCAGCTGGAGCCGTCGCTCGCAGACATGCACGGGGCGACCTGGCTGTCGCGCGACGCGTACGCATTGCGGCCGGACGCCCGGCGTTTCGAGAACTTCGAGAGCAATGCCGCGACCAAGCTGGGGCTCGGTGTGGCCGTGGATTACGCGATGGCGTGGGGGCTCGAGGCAATCCGGGACCGCGCTTGGGGGCTCGCGGCGACCTTGCGAACGAAGCTCTCGAACGTGCCCGGCGTGACCGTCCGCGACATCGGCGCCGAGAAGTGCGCGATCGTGACCTTCACGATGGACGGCAGGAAACCGGAGGAGATCAAGAGCGCCCTCGCGCGGCAGCGCATCAACGTGACCGTCACAGACGCGACCGCGACCCGCCTGGATATGGAAGCGCGCGGGCTTGCGTCCATGGTCCGGGCGTCGGTCCATTACTACAACACCGATGAAGAGATCGAGCGCTTCTGCGCCGCGCTCGACGGGTGTACGCTCTAGACGACCGCCGGGTTGGAAAGGGGCCATCGAATGTCGCACCGGACCCTGTTGTGCGCATGCTCTCTCCTCGTCACCCTCGTTGCACTGAACCTCTCCCCAACCTTTGTCTCTCTGGCGGCCGGAAGCACGGACCGCGAGCTTCCGGTAGGGGTTCTCCGGCTCCGCGGCGGGCTCGTTTTCCCGGATCCCGACGGTGTACCCGGTCCCGGGTGGTCGGCGGGCGGGGCGCTCGGACTGGCCCTGAGCCGGAACGTGCTGGTCTCGGTGAATTACGACCACCTGTACCTGGACGTAGCCGGTAGCCCACAGAGCGTGGATCCCATGACGATTCAGCTGGAGTTTGGCGTGCCGTACCAGCATCGGATCACGCCGAGAGCGGAAGTCGGTGCGGGCCTCTACAGCATGGGTTCGACGGGATATGCCATACCTCGGCCGCTCCGAGTCTTCGTCGGGGAGGAGGTCCGCTCCTCGAGGGATGTCCCGTTCGGGATGAACTTCGGCGGGGGCGCATCGATTCGGCTATGGAATCGGACGATGTTCGACGTGGATCTCAGATACCACCAGACGATGGGCTCCGACGCGCTCATTATGGGTACCGTGGGCGCGGGATTGAGCTATGTGCTTCGGTAGTGCGGGTGGCTCACCAGCGACCGCGCGACGCTAGTTCACCCGCTTGCGCCGGTTCTGGTTGTAGTCCACGAAGAGGTAGGAGCCGAGGTTTTCCAGATCGGCGAAGTAGGCCCGGCCCTTGTTGAGCTGGGTGAAACGCTCGACGAAACGAACAAGGTACGGATCCTGGGTCACCATGAACGTGGTGATCGCGATCCGCTTGCGACGGCATTGCACGGCCTCGTCAAGGGTCTTGTTCACGATCTTGGGATCGAGGCCGAACGCGTTCTTGTACAGCCGCCCGTTCTCGTGAATGGCTGACGGCTTCCCGTCGGTGATCATGAAGATCTGCTTGTTCACGTGCTTCTGCCTCGCGAGGATCCGCTGCCCGAGTTGAAGCGCCGCCTTGGTGTTGGTGTGATAGGGCCCTACAGACGCGTAGGGAATATCGCGGATCTTGACCTCCCAGGCGTCGTCGCCGAACAGGACGACGTGCAGCGAATCCTTTGGGTAGCGGGTCAGGATCAATTCCGCGAGAGCCAGGGCCGCCTGTTTTGCCGGCGTGATGCGGTCCTCCCCGTAGAGAATCATGGAGTGGCTCACGTCGATGAGGAGCACGGTCGCGCACGATGACGAATGCTCGGTCTCGAAAACCTCCAGATCGTCTTCGGTGAGGTTCAGGCCCTCTCCCCACTCGCCCCGTTGCCGGCGGACCGAATTCCGGACGCTGGAGACGAAATCGATGTCCGAGATGCTGTCCCCGAACACGTAGGGTCTCGTTTCCGTAATCCTGTCCCCGCCGGCGCCCGTCCGCGGCACGCGGTGATCGCCAGTGGAATCCTTGGCCAGCGCGGTGAAGATGCGGTCCAGCGAATCCTGCCGGATCATCCGCTCGCCGCGGCGCGTCAAGACGTGCTTCCCGCTCACCTCCTGGACCGCGTCCGACTCCAGCAGGTGTTTCCTGAAATCCTCGGGCGTGAACTCGGAATTGAAGAATCCGAAGCGCTCCCCCAGCTCCTCCAGGGCGCGCAGAGCCTCGTCGACGTTGCCGTCGGTCATGAGAAGGAGGCGGTTGTAGAGGGAGAGGAGGTTCCGAAGAAAGTTGACGTTCTTGATGAGCCGCTCGTCCCACTTGGAGTAGCGGAAATCCACGATCAGTCCTCCGCGTCCTCCGGCTTTCCGAGCATGGTCGAGAACATGTCCGTGTAGGCGAGCGCGCTCGTGTCGGTCCGTTCCTTGGCGAGGATCGAGTTCTGATGGAGCGCCTCCAAGACGAACTCCATCGCGGTGGGGAGCTCGATCGAGTCCTTGATCGAGAGATATCGCTTCGGCAGCTCCTCGAGCCCCGTTACCTGCGACAGTCGCTGGTGGAACTCACGCGTCGAAAGCTCGTCGGAGATCTCGACCCGCTTCCCCTGCGCGAACCAGCGGAAGATCGGGTCGTACTCGGAGGGCGCTCCCTCGTTTTTCTCCTTGGCCTTGTACGCGTCGGGGAAGTGGCGGGCGAATACCTCCTTCACCGCCTTGCCGACGAGATGCTTCGCGACGGCGACCGCGCCCTCCTGCTCCCCTTCGTATACCAGCTCGACCTTGCCGCTGATCGAGGCGATCCCGTTCTGGAGATCGCAGATGCGCACCACCTGGCGACGCTCGCCGGTCCGGATGGCACGGCGCTCCGCGTTCGAGATCAGGTTTTCCATGAGCGAGATCGTCATGCGCACGCTCACGCCGGAGCCCTGATCCACGTAGGAGGATTTGCGCGCCTGGAGCGCCACCGTCTCCACGAGCTCCTTCATGTACGCGGGTACCACGACGTCGATCCCGTCGCCGCGATTCGTCCACGCCTCCTGCTCGGTGACCTTCATCGCGTCCTCGAGCGTGTACGGGTAGTGGGTCATGATCTGAGACGCGATGCGATCGCGAAGCGGCGTGATGATGTTGCCGCGGTTCGTGTAGTCCTCCGGGTTCGCGGAGAACACGATCTGGACGTCGAGCGGAAGCCGGATCGGAAATCCGCGGATCTGGATGTCTTTCTCTTCGAGGATGTTGAGGAGCCCGACCTGGATCCTGGGCTGAAGGTCGGGAAGCTCGTTGATCGCGAAAATCCCACGATTGGTCCGCGGAACGATCCCGTAGTGCATGACCTCGGGATCGCTGTACGAGAGCCTTCGGTTTGCCGCCTTGATGGGGTCGATGTCGCCGATCAGGTCGGCGATGGTGACGTCGGGGGTAGCGAGCTTCTCGCGATAGCGCTCGTCGCGGTGAATCCACCGGATCGGAACCTCGTCCCCTTCGGCCGCGACCCGGCTCTTACACACGACGCAGACCGGATTCAGCGGATCGTCATTCAGCTCGCATCCCTCGATCGCGGGGATCCATTCGTCCAGGAAGCGGACCAGCTGGCGCAGGATCCGGGTCTTCGCCTGCCCCCTCAGCCCGAGCAGGATGAAGTCATGCCCGCTCATCAAGGCGTTCTCGATTTGCGGGAGGACCGTCTTCTCGTATCCCACGATCCCGGGGAAAAGAATCTCTCCCCGCTCGATCATCCCGACGAGATTCCGCCTCATCTCCTGCTTCACGGTCTGCGGGCGATATCCGCTAACTTTAAGAGCTTTAATGGATTCCGGTCTTTTCATGGGATGCGCTGGGTCTCCTGGAGAGGGTATCGGCAGGTCACGGGTAAGAGCCTACGCCCATGTGCCGCCGCCTTCAAGCGGCCTCGCCCCGGGTCAAGAGGTCCATGTACTAAATAAATGTTGACTATATGAGCTATTGTGTCGAATAATATTAGGTGATGATCGCAAATAACCTAACAAAACAGGACAATGGGGCTGCGCTGGACGCCACCGATCGAAAGATCCTGGCCCTCCTGCAAGATAACGCCAAGATCTCCCAGGCCGACGTGGCCAAAGCGGTCGGTCTCACCGCGCCGTCGGTCAACGAGCGGGTCCGGAAACTCGAGCGAAGCGGCGTCATCCGCGGCTACGTCGCGCTTCTGGACGAGCGGAAGCTGGGACACGACATCACCGCTTTCGTCGAGATCTTCATCGAGCACCCGAAGTTCGAGTCCGGCTTCATCCAGGCGGTGGGAGAGCTGGATGAGGTTCTCGAATGCCACCACATCACCGGCGAGTTCTCGCTCCTCCTCAAGGTGCGGGTCCAGGACATGGCCGCGTTCAGAAGACTCCTCATCGAGAAGCTGAACTCGGTGCGCGGCGTGCGGCAGACGCGCACGCTCATGGTCCTGGCCACCGCCAAAGAGCAGCGCCGGATCAGGATTGAAACGGAATGAACGCCGCCCAGCCCGAAAGGAGCATACGATGAATCCGACCCTGTCCGCCGCTTCGGCGAAGGTCACGCCCGACAAGGTTCATGAGACGATCGCGAAGCGGATGCTCGCGGACGGCTTCGATTTCGTTCTCGACCTCGAGAAGAGCGAAGGCGTCTACATCTACGACTCGCGTCATGGGAAACGCCTCCTCGACTTCTTCTCCTTCTTCGCGACCAATCCGGTCGGGATGAACCATCCCGGCATGAAGACCCCGGAATTCACGCAGAAGCTCCTGCGCGCGGCACGGCACAATCCCTCGAACTCGGACGTCTACACGGTGGAAATGGCCGAGTTCGTCGAGACGTTCGGCACCCATGCGATGCCCGACTACCTTCCGCACCTGTTCCTGGTCGCGGGCGGCACGCTCGGCGTAGAAAACGCCCTCAAGGCCGCGTTCGACTGGAAGGTGCGCAAGAACTTCGCGCGCGGCTATCGCGAGGAGCGAGGGCACAAGGTGCTCCATTTCGAGCAGGCGTTCCACGGCCGCTCCGGTTACACCCTTTCGCTGACCAACACGACCGATCCACGCAAGACGGCTTACTTCCCGAAGTTCGATTGGCCCCGTGTATTGAACCCCAAGGTGCGGTTTCCGCTCCAGGAGGACAATCTTCGCGACGTGAAGGAGCGTGAGGCGCTCTCGGTCGCGCAGATCGAGCTGGCGTTCGAACGGAACAAGGATGATATCGCCGCCATCATCATCGAGCCGATCCAGGGGGAAGGGGGCGACAACCACTTTCGGAAGGAATTCCTACACGAGCTGCGCCGGATTGCGGACGAGTACGAGGCGATGCTGGTGTTCGACGAGGTTCAGGCGGGCCTGGGGCTGACCGGGAAGATGTGGTCGTACGAGAACTACGACGTGAAGCCCGACATGGTGGCCTTCGGCAAGAAGACCCAGGTTTGCGGGTTCATCGCGGGCACGCGGATCGACGAGGTTAAGGACAACGTATTCCGGGTCTCGAGCCGGCTCAACTCCACCTGGGGAGGCACGCTCGTCGACATGGTGCGCTCGGGGAGGTATCTCGAGATCATGGTGGAGGAGAAGCTTCTCGAGAACGCCGCCGCCCGAGGGACGGAGCTGCTCCAAGGGCTCGAGTCCCTGGCGCGCGAGTTCCCGGACCATGTCTCGAACGCGCGCGGCAAGGGTCTGATGTGCGCCTTCGATCTCAAGGACGGCGCGCTCCGCGACCAGGTGATCGCGAAGACCTACGAAGAGGGCGTGATCGTGATCGGCTCGGGTCCCAACTCCATCCGGTTCCGCCCGCCCCTCGTGATCACGAAGGCCGCGCTCGCGGAGGGTCTCGAAAAGCTTCGCGGGAGCATCAGGAAGTCGATCGGGCGGTAGCGGCGCTCCGGCGGGGCAGCTTCGCCGCGAAGAGCGCCGCCAGCCCCAGCACGATCCCCGCCATCCAGAGCGGCGCGCCCGGGCTCACCACGTCGAACGCGAGGCCGCCCAGGAAGGGGCCCACCGCGCGGGCAAGGCTGCCGAGCGACTGATAGACGCCGAGGACCCCGCCCTGCTCGTCGGCCGGCGTGGCGATCGAGATGAGCCCCGACAAAGACGGCGTCATGAGCCCGCTCGCCACCGCGATCGCGCCCATCACCGCGAGGAAGAGCGCGAGCGGGGGGACGAGCCCCGCCGTGACGAACGCGGTCCCCATCAACGCGAGCCCGGCGCGCACCAGCGCGCGCTCGCCGAACCGGCGCGCGAGCGCGCCGACGATCCCCAGCTGCATCGAGGCGGCCACGACGCCGACGTAGGCGAAGAGATAGCCGATCTGGTGCGGCCCCCAGCCGTAGAAGCGCTGGCAGAAGAGCGCCAGGATGGTCTCCATTCCCGAGAAGCAAAGGGTCGCGATAAAGAATAGCTCCAGCACGGTGCCGACGGCCGGTCTCGCGAGCGCCTCGCGCAGCGTCGTCCGTGCCCGGCGCTCGGCGGCTCCCGCGCGCGCCTCGCGCGGGAGCGACTCGGGAAGCCTGAGAAACGCGAAGGCGGCGGCCGCGAGGGCGAGCGAGGCCGACGCGTAGGCTGGAGCCGCGAAGCCCCATCGGCTCAGCACGCCCCCGATCGCGGGGCCGAAGATGAACCCCATCCCGAACGCCGCGCCGATCAAGCCCATCCCCTTCGTCCTGTTCTCGGGCGTCGTCGTGTCGGCCACGTAAGCCTGGGCGGTCGAGAGCACGGCGCCCGCAACGCCGGCCAGGATCCGCGACGCGAAGAGGAGCGCAAGGGAGCCGGCGGCGGCGTAGACGAAGTAGGACACGCCTGTGACAAGAAGACTTCCGATCAGGACCGGCCGCCGCCCGACGCGGTCACTGAGCCTTCCCCAAAACGGTGCGAAAACGAATTGCGAGAACGAGAAGGACGTCGTGAGCAATCCGACCGTGAAGCCGGTCGCGCCGTACGTCTCCGCGTAGTAGGGGAGCAGGGGAATGATGATTCCGAAGCCGAGGAGGTGGATGAAGACCGTGAGGAAGAGGATCGTCCGCGATTCCGCGGAGATCGGGCGCGGCTCGTTGGAGGTTCGCGGCACGGGCGGGAGTGTAGGCTACAGCCTCGCCCGATGTATACTCGCGCCGTGGGCTCCCCGCTTTCCCGCTCCTTCTATTCCCGGCCGACCCTGACGGTCGCGCGTCAGCTCTTGGCCTGCGTCCTGTCGCGCCGCGTCGATGGGCAGATCCTGCGCGGACGAATCGTCGAGACCGAAGCCTACGTTGGGGAGGAGGATCTTGCCTGTCACGCCCGCGCGGGAATCACGCGGCGCACCGAGCCGCTCTATGGGCCGCCGGGCTTCGCATACGTCTATCTCACCTACGGGATGCACTACCTCCTGAACGCGGTCACCGAGGCCAAAGGGAGGCCGGCCGCGGTCCTGATCCGCGCCGTAGAGCCGCTTCAGGGGATCGAATGGATGGAGGAAGCCCGCGGCCTCGCCGAGCGGCATCTCCTCACCTCGGGTCCGGCGCGGCTTTGCCGGGCCTTCGGGTTGGATCTTGCGTGGAACCGCACCGACCTGTGCGGCACCGACCTCTGGATCGAGCGGGGGGGCTCGGTCGGGGACTCCGAGGTCGCGACATCACCCCGGATTGGCTGCAAGAACGTTCCCGGACCCTGGGCCAGCATACCCTGGCGCTTCTATGTCGCGGATTCGCCCCATGTGACCCCCGGCCGCCGTCCGCGGAAACTTCTGATGACAAGCGCGCCGGAGATCGGGAATAATCGTGCCTCACGCCACGCGCCCCCAGGGCGCATCCGCGACACATCGAGCCGCCGCTGAGGGGACATCGTTGCCGGGATTTCTCACTGAACAGAATCTGATGTGGCGCGACCGCGCGCGCACGGTCGCCGAGAAGGTGGTCCGCCCTCTCGCGGCGAAATACGACCGGCTGCAAGAGTATCCCTGGGAGATCAAAGAGGCGATCGCGAAGGCGGGCCTCAGCGGAGTCTGGATCCCCGAGGAATACGGGGGCTCGGGCGGCGGCGTCATCGACCTGTGCATCTGCGTCGAGGAGCTTTCGCGCGCGTGCGGGGGGGTCGGGGTGCTCTATGCCGTGAACGCGCTCGGGACCTTCCCGGTCCTCGTCGGGGCGACCGAGGAGCAGAAGCACCGCTTTCTTCGCCCGATCGCCAAAGGAGAGAAGCTCATCTCCTTCGGTCTCTCCGAGAAATTCGCCGGAAGCGATGCAGCCAGTCTCCGCGCGACGGCGGTCCGGGACGGCGACTTCTATGTCTTGAACGGCGAGAAAAAATGGAACACGAACGGCGGCGCCGCGGACCTCTACACCGTCTTCGCGGTCACCGATCCCGCATCGAAATCGCGCCGCACCAGCGCGATCATGGTGGAAAAGGGAACGCCCGGATTCCGGATCGGCAAGGTCGAGGACAAGATGGGGATCCGCTGCGTCCCGGTCGTGGAGATCCATTTCGAGAACTGCCGCGTCCCCGCGAAAAACCTGCTCGGCGAGGTCCCGGGCATGGGATTCAAGCACGCGATGATGACCCTGGACAAGGCGCGCCCAGGGGTCGCCGCCCAGGCGGTCGGTCTGGCGCAGGGCGCGCTCGAGTACGCGATGGTCTACGCCGGTTACCGCGAGCAGTTCGGCGCCCCGATCTCCTCGTTCCAGATGATCCAGGGCATGCTTGCCGATATGGCGACCAAGGTCGAAGCCGCGCGGAATCTCGTCCACGTGGCCGCCTTGGCGGTGGATCGGGCGGAGCCGAACGTCTCGAAGCTCTCGGCGATGTGCAAGCTCTTCGCCACCGACACCGCAATGGAGGTCACGACCAACGCCGTGCAGATCTTCGGCGGGTACGGATACATGCGCGATTACCCGATCGAAAAGTACATGCGCGACGCCAAGATCACCCAGATCTACGAAGGCACGAACCAAGTGCAGCGGATGGTCGTGGCCCGCTCCCTCATCAAGGAATCGCTGGGCTTGAAGCACCTGCTCGATTTCATCCCCAAGGAAATCCAGAAGGGCGTCAATGATCCGGAAACACTGAAGCGCCTCGCGGAAGAAACCGCGAATGCGCTTGACGTCCCGACGCACAATTCGTAATTCTCGAATCGAAGCTCGAGGAGGCCGCACGATGGAAGCAACCGCGACGGATCGTACAGCGACGCTCAAGGTCGGAGATATGGCGCCCGATTTCACGTCGCCCGATCAGAACGGGAACAAGGTCACGTTGTCGTCGTTTCGAGGGAAAAAGAACGTCGTGCTCGTGTTTCATCCCCTCGCGTTCACCTCGGTCTGCACGGTGCAGATGCCGGGTTACAGCAAGGAGAAGCAGTCGTTCGAAGGATTGGACACGCAGGTTCTGGGCCTGAGCGTCGACTCGGTTCCGACGCACAAGGCGTGGGCCGAACACTTGGGCGGGATCGAGTATCCGCTCCTCGCGGATTTCTGGCCGCACGGTGAGATTGCGAAGAAATACGGAATTTTGCGCCCGGAGGGATACTCCGAGCGTGCCACATTTGTGATCGACAAACAGGGAATCATCCGCCACATTGAAGTGCACGAGATCGGAAAGGTTCCGGACCGTGCCAAATTGATCGAGATTTTGAAGACCTTGAGATAGCCTTAACCGATGGCGCGTGTGGGCTGGGCAACCCAACAAGGTCCATCAGGACCGCGCGGGCGAAGGGCGGCGGCGCAGGCCGTCGCCCTCGCCTTATTGGCCGCTCTCGCCTCCTTCGTTGCCGCCGCGGCGCCGCCCCATCCCATGGGACGCGCAGACGCAAAGGCCGCCGCCGTCGCACGCTCCATGGACGAAGCGATGGGCGGCCAATCCACGTGGGAATCCGTCCCCTATATCCGATTCGATTTCGTTGTTGTGAAGGAGGGGAAGGAGCTGGTCCGTTTCCGGCATTGGTGGGACAAACGCAACGGGCGTGACCGCGTGGAGGGTCCGGACGACAAGGGCCGTATCGTCGCAGCGATCGTAAACCTGACCGACCGGAAGGGGAAATCGTTCGTCAACGGAATGGCCGAAAGGGATTCCACGAACACCGCGGCCAACGTTCAGAATGGCTACGAGCGGTGGGTGAACGACACGTACTGGCTCATGATGCCGTTCAAGCTCCGTGACCCCGGAACCAATCTCAAGTACGCCGGCGTGAAGAAGGGGGCGGATGGCGTCGAGTGGGACCAGCTCGAGCTGACATTTGATCCGGGCGTGGGCCTCACCCCGAAGGATCACTATTGGCTCTACGTCAACCGTAAGACCCACCTCATGGACAAGTGGGATTACCTTCTGCAAGACATGAAACCGCCCGCGCAGACGGCGACGTGGGAAGCGTGGACTCAGGTGGGACCGGTCAGGCTCTCGACGCTACACCGGTTCGAGGGCAAACCCACCGTGCTGCGATTCGAAAACGTCGCCGCCCCGGCCTCGATGGACGAATCGATCTTCGCGGACGCCCGCCCGAAGTACTGAAAGCCTTTCACGGAGTCCCCAATCAAATCCCCGTTGCAATCTTGAACGGAGCGTGGGCTCCGATTAGTATGCGCCCATCGGTAGGCGGTCCGACTCGTCCCCAATGAGGAGTCATCCATGGCGGGGAAGCGTACGGGTAAGAGGTCCAAGTCACGTGGCTCCAAGAAGATAAGGAAGGCCGCCGCGAGGCGGGGATCAAAGCCGAAGGCCCGTGCGAAAGGTCGGAAGGCACGCCCCAAGGCCCGGCCGAAGCCCAAGAGCGGGGCCAAATCTCGTGCCAGGGCGCGCGGAGCGCGCGCCGTGAAGCGGGTGAAGAGAGCCCAGCCCGCGCGGAAGTTCAGCCCGCCGTCGCGGGGGAAGGCTCCATTGAGAACCAGCGTCGTCCCCCGGTCGCCGGCCTCGGCAGCCGCAGCGATGAGCGCGAAATCCGGAGGAAAGGGAAGATCCAGGCTCCAGGCGCGCGGCTCCTTCGGGCGAGGCGAGCCCCAAGGCCTGCTCGAGTTCGATGAGGGCCCGGTGGCCACAGAATCGCCGCGAGAGCCGGAGCTAGGGGCCCTTCCTCCCATCCCGAAGAAGAGGCGGAGCAAGGGGGGCCAGCTCAACATGCTCGACTACCCGGGCGAGAGCCTCACGGTCGGCATGCCGGCGCCCGAGTTTTCCCTTCCAAGCACGCTCGGCCGACGGGTGAGCCTGAGCGAGTTTCGAGGGAAACGCGTCATCCTCTATTTTTACCCCAAGGATGATACGCCGGGCTGCACCATGGAAGCCTGCGGCTTCCGCGACTCGTTCCCGCGCATCGAGTCCAAGGATGCGATGGTCTTGGGGGTCAGCCTCGACGATGAATTGAGCCACGAGCGCTTCGCGCAAAAGTACAATCTCCCGTTTCCGCTCCTTTCCGACAAGGATGCCGCCGTGTCCCGCCAATACGGCACGTACAAGGAAAAGAGTCTCTACGGCAGGAGCTTCTGGGGAATCGAGCGCACCACGTTCGTGATCGACCGCGACGGCAAGGTGGAACACGTGTTTCGGCGGGTCAAGGTGGAGGGGCACGCCGAAGAGGTGATGGCTACGCTCGCCCTCTAGTGCGCCGCACGAAGATCATCGCGACCGTAGGCCCGAGCTCGGCCGAAGAGGTGGTGCTCGCGCGGATGATCCGCGCGGGCATGGACGTCGCGCGGCTCAATTTTTCCCACGGCAGCCGGGCATCCCATGCCCGCGCCATCCGCCGCATCCGAAGGGCGGCAACCCACGTCGGGCGCTTCGTCGGCCTGCTCCTCGATCTCCAGGGCCCCAAGCTTCGGGTTGGGGAATTCCGGGGCGGTTTCGTGTGGCTCAAGGCTGGAGAGCAAACCCTCCTGACGAATCGGCGTGTGAAGGGGGGCCCCGGTCGCATCCCCGCGGTCTACTCCGGGCTCATGCGGGACGTCGCCGTGGGGGACCGCGTCCTCCTCGACGACGGCCAGCTCGAGCTTCGCGTGCTGAGAAAGGAGCGCCGCGGTCTTCGCTGCAAGGTCGTGATCGGAGGAAAGCTCGGGGATCACAAGGGCCTGAATTTCCCCGGGGTCAAGCTGAGCGCCGATTCGCTCACCGCGAAGGATCGCGGCGATCTCGCGTTCGGGCTCAAGATGGGAATCGATTACGTAGCGCTCTCCTTCGTGCGCAGCGCGGAGGACATCCTGAAGCTCCGCCGGCTGCTGCGCCGGGCGCAGCACCCCCCGGTCGTGATCGCGAAGATCGAGCGCCGTGAAGCGATCGAGAACTTGGAGGCGATCCTCGGCTCCGCGGACGGCGTGATGGTGGCCCGGGGCGATCTGGGCGTGGAATACCCGCCCGAGCGGGTCCCGATCCTACAGAAGCGGATCATCCAGCGCGCGAACGCGCGCGAGGTGCTCGTCATCACGGCGACGCAGATGCTCGAGTCCATGGTGGCTTCCCCCCGGCCGACCCGGGCCGAAGCCTCCGACGTCGCGAACGCAATCTTCGACGGAACCGATGCCGTCATGCTCAGCGCCGAGACCGCGGTCGGACGGTATCCCGAGCGCGCGGTCCGGACCATGGGCCGGATCGCGTCGGAGGCCGAGGAAGTGACCCTGCCGCTGCTGCGCCGCCGGACGGGGGATAACTCGAGCGCGCTCGCCTCTCCCACACACGCGCTCGCGCACACCGCGTATCAGGCCGCAAACGAGCTGCGCGCGAAGGCGCTCGCGGTCTTCACCCACACCGGCTACTCCGCCCGCCTCGCGAGCAAAGCCAGGCCGGCCGCCCCGATCATCGCGCTGACGCCGCTCGAATCCACCTGCCGGCGCCTCACGCTCTGGTGGGGCGTCACCTCCGTCCGGGTGCCGCACTGGCGAACCGCGGAAGGCATGGTGGAGCTGGGCATGCGCCGCCTGCTCGAGGAAAAGCTGGTCCGGCGTGATGACTGGGTCGTGGCGGTCGCGGGGACCACAACGCGCGCCGGCGGGACGAATCTGCTACGCATCGTCCAGATCGGGCGCCGCCCCGATCGGCCGCCCGGGCTGGCCTCGCGGCGGCGGTAGCGATCGGCCGCGTGGCGTGAATCGACCACTTCCGCACGATGGTGCGAATCCTTGGCGCGCCGGGGTAATCCAAATTGACATAGGGTAGAACGCCCCGTACACTTGTTTTCGAGGAGGAACCACCCGGAAATGGTTAATTTGACTGAAAAAGCGGCTGCCGAAATCAGGGCCATCATGGAGCAGAACGGTGGCACGTACCAAGGCGTGCGCGTTTTTGTGGCCGGTGGCGGTTGTTCCGGCCTTTCCTACGGCATGGAGATCTGCGACGAGCCGGCGACCGCCGAGGATCAGATTTTCGAGATCCAGGGCGTGAAGGTGATCGTGGATCTGGCGAGCTACGAGTATCTCAAGGGTGCCTCCATCGATTTCGACGATTCGCTCTCCGGAGGCGGATTCAAGATCAACAATCCAAACGCTGTGAAGAGCTGCGGCTGCGGGAACTCTTTCGCGACCGCGGAAGGCGAGGAAGCCTCGTCCGGCGGCGGGTGCGGCTGTGGCGGCGGAGGCGGAGGCTGCGGGAGCCACTAGGCGCCGCTCTTCACGGATAGGTACACTCGATCCGGCGTCCCTCCAACGGGGCGCCGGTTTTTCTTTCTCCAGAGGGTTCTCCGGTGCCCACGCAATTCGTCAAAGTGGCGACCGTCCACGATCTTGAATCTGGTAAAGGCATGGTCGTGATCGTGAATGGAACCCGCGTCGCGATCTTCAACTGCGCGGGGACCTACTACGCGATCAAGGGGACCTGCCCGCACATGGGGGGCGAGCTGGGAGAGGGACTATTGCAGGGGGAGATCGTGACATGCCCGTGGCACGGGTGGCAGTTCAATGTCAAAACAGGCAAGAACCCTGAATCCGAAGTGGTCGGAGTCCGCACCTTCGAAGTGAAGGTCGAGGGAGAGGACATCCTCCTTGGCGTCTGAACCGGGGCTCAGGGTCGAGCAGCGGCCGCTCTCGGATCGCGTGCGGACACGCTTCCCCGCGCTGCGCGATGCGCCGGGCACCGTGTTCTTCGATAACGCCGCCGGGGCGCAGGTCCCGGAAGAAGTGTTCGACGCGATCCGGGAGCACCTGCTCCTCCGAAACGTCCAGCGAGGCGGCCGCTACGAGAGATCACGTGCGGTCGACACGATGCTGGCGGAAGCGCGCGAGCGGGTCGCTTCCTTCCTGAACGCCGAGTCGCCCCGAGAGATTTCCTTCGGCATCAATTCCACGTCCCTGATCCGCATGATCGCGGATTCCATGCACCCGCTCCTCCGGGCGGGGGACGAGGTCGTCGTCACCGAGCTGGACCACGAGGCCAATATCGGGCCGTGGCTCAGGCTCGAGGCTTCCGGAGTGAAGGCTCGCTTCTGGAAGATCAGGAACCCAGGCGCACGCCTCGAAACGGGGGACCTGGAGGAGCTTCTACGAAGCGACCGTGTCCGCCTGGTCGCGATGCCGCTCGCTTCTAACGCGACCGGCAGCGTCGTCGACGTGGCCGCCGCGTCCCGGCTCGCCCGCGAGGCGGGCGCGACCACGTTCGTCGACGCGGTCCATTTCGCCCCCCACGGCCGCATCGACGTGCGGGCTCTGGGGGCCGATTTCCTCGCGTTCTCCGGCTACAAGATCTTCGGGCCGCATATCGGGTTCCTGTGGGGGCGACTCGACGCGCTCCGCGAGCTCAAGCCCGCGCGCGAATTCTTCATCCCCGCGGATCCGCCGTACGCCTTCGAAGCCGGCACGCAGGCGTACGAAGGCATTGCCGGGATGCTCGGCGCCCTGCGATATCTGGCCTCCCTGGACGCGGAGGGATCGTTTCCTCGCGCGATGGAACGGATCCGGTGCGACGAACGCGGCCTTTCGGAAGCGTTGTTGACCGCGCTTGCCGATGTCCGCGGTCTCACCATCCTCGGCGAGTCCGACCCGGGCCGCGCCGAGGCGCGTGTTCCCACGGTGAGCTTCGCGATCTCGGGATTCGATCCCGCCCGCATCGTCGAGCATCTCGCGTCGAGGGGGATCCAGGCGCGCGACGGACACCTCTACGCCCCGCGGCTCCTCGAGGCAAGCGGCATTGACCTGAAGACCGGCCTTGCGCGCGTCAGCTTGTGCCACTACAACACACGTGAGCTCCGGGAGGCCCTGCACGCCTTGAGTTGAGTGCCGGCCGCCGCGCCTCGCGTCAACGCGGCTCCCTTTCGAGACGAGGGATGAAACGATGGTCAAGAACGGGAGCTCCCGGAGCACGTGAACGAATCCTCGGTCCTCCGCGATCTGGTCATCGCGCTGACCGCGGCGCTGCTCGTGCTGCTGCCGAGCCGGCGGCTCAAGATCCCGCCCGCGGTCGGCTTCCTCATCACCGGCGCGATCATCGGACCCGGCGCGCTCGGCCTCATCGGGGACCCCCATCACGTGGAGATGCTGGCCGAAATCGGCGTCTCGGTGCTGCTCTTCGTGATCGGGCTCGAGTTCTCGCTGGCGCGGTTGCGCGAGATCGGCCGGGCCTTTCTCCTGGCCGGGCCCCTCCACGTGCTGGGCACGATTGCGGTCGTCGCCGGCGTCCTCCTCGCCCTGCCGACCGGGGCAAGGCCCCATACGGCCGCCTTCGCCGGAATGCTGGCGGCGTTGTCCTCCACGGCCATGCTGCTCCCGCTCCTGGTGGAGCGTGGAGAGATTCACGCCCCGCAGGGCCGCCTCATCCTGGGAATCCTTCTCTTCCAGGACTTCGCGATCGTTCCCATGCTGGTGCTGACGCCGGCGCTGGCCGGCGGACGCGGCCTCGAGGCGGCACCGGGGGCTCTCGCGGGAATCGCATCTGCCGCTGCGGTTTTCCTCGTGGCGCGCTACCTGATGCCCCGGTTCGTGAACGCCGTCATCCGGAGCGGCGTCCGCGAGCTTTACGTCATGATGGCGGTGGCCGTCTGCCTGGGAGCCTCGCTCGCCACGAAAACCCTCGGGCTCTCCGCGGCGCTCGGCGCCTTCCTGGCCGGGATCCTGGTCAGCGAATCCGAGTACGCGCACCAGATCATCGGAGAAATCCTTCCGTTCCGGAATCTCTTCGCGAGCCTGTTCTTCGTCTCGATTGGAATGCTCCTCCGTCCCGACCAGCTCCTGAGCCAGTGGCCCCAGGTGAGCGCCTGGATGCTCCTGATTCTCGGAGCGAAGGCGCTCGTGGGCTATCTCGTGATCCTCGCGCTGGGCTTTCCACCGCGGATCGCCGCCGTGACCGGGATATCGCTGGCACAGGTGGGAGAATTCTCCTTCGTCCTGGCCTCCGTCGGCAGAGAGCGCGGGCTCCTCACGGGAGCCCAGGAGCAGCAATTCCTGGCGGTCGCCGTGCTTTCGCTCGCGCTGACGCCGTTCCTCGTGCGCATCGCTGCCTGGGCGGGGGCGCTCCGGGGGAGCGGGACGGGGGAGACGACCCCCGCGGCCCTCGACCAACCGGGGAAGGCCGTGGCTCCGAGTGGACCGCCGATCCCGGGGGCGTCCACGCCCGCGGGTCACGTGATCGTGGTCGGCTACGGAATCAACGGGCGGAATCTCTCGCGCGTGCTGCGGGAGACAGGAATCCCCTACGTGATCCTCGAGGTGAACCCGGTCCTGGTCCGGCGCGCACGCCGCGAAGGGCAGCCGGTCCACTTGGGAGACGCGTCCCGGCGCGAGGGCCTGGCGTCGTGCGGTCTCCGAGACGCCGCGGTCGTGGTGCTCGCCATTTCGGATCCCTCGGCCACCCGCGTCGCGGTCGTGCTGGTACGCGAGTCCAACGCGAAGGCCCACATCATCGCGCGAACGCGCCTCGTTTCGGAAGTCGCGGAGCTCATGCGGCTCGGGGCCGATGAGGTCATCCCGGAGGAATTCGAGACCTCGATTGCGATCTTCGCCCGCGTGCTCCGGCGATTCCACGTGCCCGGGAACGTCGTGCGGCTTCAGGAGCGCGCGTTGCGCGAGGAGGGATACGGTTTCCTGCGCGGAGGGGATGAGACCGGCACGCTCATCGACTCCGTCTCGCGGATGATCGAAGGCGCGACGACCGACACGTTCTACCTCGCCCCTGAGTCACCGGCGGTGGGGCGGACCCTGCATCAGCTCGATCTACGCGGCAGGACGCGGGCGCTCGTGATCGCGGTGGTGCGCGAGGGAAAGCACTACCTGAGCCCGGAGCCGGACTTCGAGTTCCGCCCGGGGGACATCCTCGTCCTGGTAGGCGACCACGCCGCGCTGGAGGCGGCCTTCACGGCGCTGACGCCTGAGGCTAGGGTCCCGGGAGCACGTGGAGCCAGTCCCGGAGCAGGAACTGGACACGGGCGATGAGGAGCGAGACGCGCGCCATGACGGTGTAGCCGAAGCTCGCGCCGAACGCCACCATGAGGAAGTAGATTCCCACCCTCGCCCCCGCGCCGTGCACGCCCGTATGCGGCGCCGAGAAGAAGAAATAGGCGAGGACCGTCAGGAGCCCCACCAGGACCAGGGCCGAGTTCACAGCTCCCCACCCGGGCGCGAAGGGCTTCGCAGCGTCGGCGAGCTGGGCGAAGATCTGGGCCTGCATGTATCCCGGGATCGCGACCCCCGAATAGATCCCGACGTAGAAGGCGAGCGACCAGCGGGCGATCCCCGCTCCTTTCCCCGATGCGCGCGCGAGCATCATGAGGCCGAGCGCAAGCGGGATCAGCACGAGCAGGTTGTGGTCGTGAAAGAGCGGCGTCCACACGTTCGGGATGAGAACGTTCTGCCACTGGACGGCGAGGAGATACCCCGCGGCGGCCCCGACGAAGAGGTGCTCCGCGAAACGGTAGAACGGGTTGTCCTTGTACAGGAACGAGAAGACGCAGAGCGTGAGGAACGCCGCGATCCAGGTCTGGATCATCGGGTCATGCTCCCCGAAGCCGGCCCGCCCCCGTCCCCGCCCGAGCGCTTGCTGATGAAGAGCGCCGCGTTGCCGACGATCACCAGCCCGACCACGATCAGGTGCACGAGGCTCTGGGCGTCCATGCCGCGCCGCGCGTCGCCGAAGGTGTCGATGAGGCGCTCGTACTCGGCGGCGCCCTTCATGCCGCCGATCAGCCCCAAGAGCTGCCTCGAGGAAAGGTACGGGTAGTAGTCGGTCGCCATGACCGCGGTGCACCCGATCACGAGGGGAGCGTGGTAGCGGCCCTGGGCGAACTGGATCCAGTAGTCCGCGGCCGAGGAACCGCTGAGGTTGATCATCATCTGAACCTGCGCGTAGGAGTTCACGCCCCTCGTCACCGGGATCGAATCGAGAGGGGTTCCGTAGAAGTCGACCGGGAACATCCCTCTCAGGTTCTCCCCGATGCCGATCATCACGACCTGGAAGCCGGATTTGTAGCCAAGCCATGCGTAGTCGCGATTCCGCACCGCCCCTTCCGCCTTCGCCGCGGTCAGGAGCGCCCGTTCCCCGAGGCCGGTCCCGGCGGGATAGAGGGTCATCGCGATGACCTGGACGTGCTTCCGAAAGCAATGACGCAGGATGGCAACCGACATCGGAAAAAGCTCCGCCATGATGTCGGGCTCATAATCCATCGAGAGGAAAACCTTCGACCCCGGGGGAAGGGCGTCGATCGCGTCGTAGGCGGCCCTCACGCGCGGGCTCACGGCCACCGGAAGGTTCAGCGGGAAGAGGAGCGGCAACGCGGCACCGGCCCCGACGAGGAGGAAGATGATCCGCCGGTCGATCGCGACGAGCCGTCGCACCCAGGTCATGGCTCAGGATCTCCCAAGGTAGCTCCGCTCGATCCCCAGAATGATCTTGAGCGCGGTCGAGACGGCGCCCAGGCCGACGCCGATCGCGATCGCGCGCTTGGCGGCGAGGTTCGGCACGTC
>DASXTQ010000100.1:0-6581 GCA_036505295.1 Candidatus Eiseniibacteriota bacterium | reverse complement strand
AGGATCGTCGCGCCGGGATATGGCTATCTCTCGGTCTACGACGTCCGTGGGCGCATGGTTCGGAGCTGGGGATCGCTGGGCGTCAGTCCTGCCGTTCTCGGGCCGATGCGGTTGGATTGGGACGGCACGGACGCCGCGGGGCATCGCCTCCCGTCCGGCATCTACTTCGTCCAATACGGTCTGAGCCCCCAGAACCGCGCCCGGGTGGCCCTCCTGCGCTGACATATGGCCTTCGGGGTGCATGACCGCGCGTGGGCGATTCTGTTTGCCCGGCTCGTTCTCGGGTTGATCTTCGGGATGGCGGGCTGGGGAAAGCTTTTCCAGATGGGCGCGACGGCGCACGCCCACCGATACTTCCTGGATCCCTACGCGTCGACCTGGATCCCGACCTGGCTGCTCTGGGGGTTGGGGATTTCGATCCCGTACGTCGAGTTCGCCGCCGGGTGGCTCCTGGTCGCGGGGCTCTTTGTTCGCCCCGCGCTCCTGGCGCTGGGGGCAATCCTCGTGATCGTGACCTACGGTCACTTGCTGAAAGACTTCCTCTACGAGTTCCACACGCACGTCATTCCGCGGCTGGCCCTCTTGATCTTCCTCCTCGCCATGCCGCGCGGCGACGACGTGCTCTCGCTCGACCATCTCTTCTGGCGGCGGTAGGCGGCGTCTCCGCAGCCGCGGGACCCCGGGACTCTGCTATAATCAGTCGCTTTCCGACCCACCCCCAGAGCAAGACAGGCCGGCACTACGATGCGCACGAAAATCGCTCCCGGGACGCGCCTGGGACCCTATGAGATTCAAACGCTGATCGGCTCGGGCGGCATGGGCGAGGTCTACCGAGCCCGAGACGAGCGCCTCCACCGTGACGTCGCGGTGAAGGTTCTCCCCGAAGCGTTCGCGGAAGACTCTGACCGCCTCCGGCGCTTCGAGCACGAGGCGCGCTCTACGGGTCAGCTCAACCATCCGAACATCGTCGCGATCTACGACGTCGGGACCGAGGGCACCGGAAACGGCGGCCTCCCCTACATCGTCACCGAGCTGCTCGAAGGGCAAAACCTCCGCGAGGTGGTGGAGCACGGGCCGATCCCGCCCCGGAAGGCGGTCGAATACGCGATCCAGATCGCGGCGGGCCTGACCGCGGCGCACGCGAAGGGTATCGCGCATCGCGATCTCAAGCCCGAGAACCTCTTCATCGCGCGCGGCGGGCATCTCAAGATCCTCGACTTCGGGCTCGCGAAGCTCCTCCGTCCCGTCGCCACCGCCCTGCCCGCCCACGACAAGACCGGCTCGATCCAGGCAAGCCTCACGATGACGGGCACGATCATGGGCACGGCGAGTTACATGGCTCCCGAGCAGATCCGCGAGCAGCCGACGGACCATCGCGCGGACATCTTCTCGCTGGGCACCATCCTCTACGAGATGCTCCGCGGCAAGCGCGCCTTCGACGGTGAGACACCGATGGACCGCATGACGGCGATCCTCCACTCCGAGCCGCCCGATCTCCCGGGCGCGGTCGAGGACGCGATCCCGGGGGTCGGAAAGGTGATCCGGCGCGCGCTCGAGAAAAAGGCCGAGGATCGATTCGAATCGGCGCGAGAGATGGCGTTCGCCTTGAGCCTCGTGACGGAGCGCACGGCCACGCGCACCGATGCCGGGGTCGCCGCGTCGGCAGATACCGGCGCATCCGGTGCATCGGTTTCCCACGCTGCGACCTTCGATCGCCTCACCTACCGCGAGGGGATCATCTACGGGGCACGATTCGCGCCCGACGGGCAATCGGTCTACTACGGTGCGGCCTGGGAGGGCCGCCCGGTCGAAATCTTCTGGGCGCACTCGGGAAACCCGGAGTCGCGGGCGCTTGGGTATCCGGGCACGGAAATCCTGGCGATCGCATCCACGGGAGAGATGGCGGTCTCGCTCAAGCGCCACAACAAGGGAGGCTTCATCCGCTCCGGCATGCTCGCCCGAATGCCGCTTGGGGGCGGCGCTCCGCGCTCGGTCCAAGGCGACGTGCACGAGGCCGACTGGGGACCGGCCCGGCAGTTCGCGATCATCCGAGAGGTCGGGGGAGTCACCCGAATCGAGTGCCCCATCGGCAAGGTGCTCCACCAGACCGCCGGGTGGCAGAGCAACCTCCGCGTCTCACCGGACGGGACCAAGATCGCGTTTCTGGATCACCCTTGGCGCGGAAACGACGCGGGCAACGTGGCGGTGATCGACATGGAGGGAAATCTCGAGATTCTCTCGAGCGGCTGGTCCAGCGCGTTCGGCCTCGCCTGGTCCCCGGACGGACGCGAGGTTTGGTTCACCGCCTTTCGCGTGGAGTCGAGCCGAACGCTGTACGCGGTCACCCTGGACGGCAGGGCGCGGGCCGTATTTCAAACGGCGGGGCACCTGAATCTGGCCGACATCTCGCGGCAAGGGCAGGTTCTCGTGGTCCACGGGAACAACCGCATGCGGATGCAGCTCCTGGGCGTCCGCGACGGGCGCGTCCAGGACCTCACGTGGCTGGACTGGTCGCTCGCGCGGGACATTTCCAAGGATGGGAAGACCGTCTTGTTCGATGAGACGGGAATCGGCGGGGGCGAGCTCCACGCGGTCTACATGCGTGACGCCGACGGGTCACCCGCGATCAAGCTCGGCGAGGGCGTAAATCCACGCCTATCGCCGGACGGCCGCTGGGCGCTGACGGCTCTGGAAGGCACGCCACCCCGCATTCTCTTGCTGCCGACCGGCGCCGGCGAGACGAGGATCGTCCCGACCGGAAAGCTGAATTGCCACAATGCTGCCTGGTTCCCGGATGGCAGACACATATGCGCCGTGGCGAACGAAGGGGGCGGGGGCCTGAGGCTGTACGAGGTGGACGTGGAGACGGGCGAGCAGCGCGCGTTCTCGGAGGAGGGCACGAGCCCATTCGATCCTCTGGTCTCGCCCGATGGAAAATTCGTAGCGGCCAGGGGCCCCGACCTTACGCTCTTTCTCTATCCGGTGGATGGCGGCCCGCCCAGACCTCTGCCCGCTGTCGCATCGGAAGAGCGGGCGCTCGGTTGGACCTCCGATGGGAGCGGACTCTTCGTGTTCCAAAGAGGCGCGCTCCCGGCGAACATGTATCGCATCGACATCGCGACCGGAGAGCGGACGCTGTACCGTGAGATCTCGCCGTCGGACCCCACGGGCGTCGACGGCGTCACCAGGGTCGTGATGTCTCCCGACGAATCGACCCTCGTCTTCAGCTACCCTCAATCGCTCTGCGAGCTCTTCGTAATCGATGGGTTGAAGTAGGGGCTGCCGCGGCGGATTCGATCGCACGCTGATCCAGGGACCCCCAAGTGCACATTCTTCTCATCGAGGATAGCTCACCGACGCGCGATCTCTTGCGCCGTTCCCTCCTGGAGAGCGGCCATCGCTTGACCACGGCCGCCCGCGTTTCGAGCGGACGGGCGGCGGCTGTCGCGGAGCAGTTCGACGTCATCGTGATCGACATCATGCTCCCCGATGGGAGCGGGATCGACCTGTGTCGGGAGATTCGTCACAAGGGCATCGAGACCCCCATCCTGTTTCTAACGGCTCGGGGGAATGTCGCGGATCGCATCGCGGGTCTCGACGCGGGGGCAGACGACTACATGCGGAAACCGTTCGCCCTTGCCGAGCTTCAGGCGAGACTGCGCGCCCTTGCGCGGCGCGGGGGCCACGATCCTCCCACGCTCCTCAAGTGGTCCGACGGGGCCGTAGACTTCCGGGCGCGCCGACTCATGATCTCGGGTCGGGAGATTCCGCTCACCGCGCGGGAGTGGAAAGTCCTCGAGATCCTTGCGGAACGCGCCGGGCGGATCGTTTCGCGCGATGATCTGCTCGAGATGGCGTGGGGAGAAACCGGAGCGCGAGCCTCGGAGAGCCTCGACGTGATCATGAGCCGGCTTCGCCGCAAACTCGGATCCAGAGACGGGCGCGACTGGATCCGCACGGTTCGAGGCGAGGGATACGTGCTTGACAGGCCGTCATGAATCGGCGCTCGATCGCGGGCCGGTTGACCCTGCTGCTGCAGAGCGTCGCCGCGGCGGCCATTCTTGCCTTCGCGGTCGCATCGCTGTGGATCACGGCGCGGACCCTCCGCTCCGAGGAGGTGCGACTCCTGAGCGAAACCGCGTACCGCGTCGCCGCTGCCGTCGACGACGGGCTGGACGAGTCGGGGGGTCTCGAGAAAGCGGCTCAGGGCGGCTTGACGGGGGAAACCTCCGCCGAGTTTCGCATCGACGTATTCGACCCGAGCGGCAGGCTTGTGGCCTCCACCCAGCACGGCGGCGCCCCTCCCCTCGCGCTTCCCCTGCCGACCCCGGGCCGTGTGGATCGGCGCGGCGGACGAGTCCGTATGGCGGCGTTGACGGGCACCGGCGCGCGCGTTGTGGCGTCGATTTCGGAGCGGACGCACGAAACCACCATGCGGGCGCTCACCGGGGCGATCGTCGCGGTCGCTCTGCCGCTGCTCGTCTTCACGGTGCTGATGAGCCGCCGCATGGCGCGCGGTACGTTGCAGCCGTTGACGCGCATGGCGCAGAGGGCGCGTGAGGTGTCGGTGGAGTCCGGAGTGCGCTCCCTGGGCGACCCCAGCGGTATCGAGGAAGTGGATCGGCTGCAGGAATCGATCAACCGCTTGCTCGAGCGGCTGGACGATCACCTGCAGGCGGAGCGTCGATTCACCGCCGACGCCTCGCATGAGCTCCTCACGCCGCTGACCGTGATCTCAGGGGAGCTGGAGCTTGCCCTCGCGAGACCGAGCCTCCCACCAAGCATCGCTCCGGGGATCCTCAAGGCGGCCGAGCAGGTGCGGGCGTTGCGAGATCTCGTGGAGGCCCTGCTGTTCATCCGACGGGTATCGGCCAGCACGCCCGCGAGGGGGCACGAATTCGAGCCGGTCAACCTAACCGACCTGGCGACGCGGGCCGTTCAAAGCGCTCGTGACGAGCGTCCTGACCGCGCGGCGGACATTTCAGTCGATGCGCCGGACGAGGTCATGGTGTCTGGTCACGAGGCTCTCCTCGCCTCGGCTGTTCGCAACCTGGTGGACAACGCGATCAAGTTCACCACGCCCGGGAAGCGCGTCGGCATCACGCTTCGCAGCTACGACGGCTCGGCGGTCGTGATCGTGGACGATGCCGGGGAAGGCATCGCCGCCGGCGACAGGGAGCGAGTCTTCGATCCGTTCTACAGGGGGGCTGAGGCGCGGACCCGGGACCAGGGGTTCGGTCTCGGGCTGCCCATTATCCGCCAAGTCGCGCGTACCCACGGCGGGGAGGTCACCGTCGCGGACTCCCCGGCGGGCGGCGCGCGGTTCACGATGACCCTTCCCACATGGCAACCGAACTGAAATAAGGGGCCATTCTCACGCTCCACCCGATCTAGTCCACGTCCCCTTCGTCCCCGTTATCCTCTTCGTTTGCCTCGTCGGTCATCTTGCTGCTCCAGTGCTCGTGGAGGACCTTCCAGGTCGTGCCGGATCGCTCCAGAACCAGCGTCATCGCGGCAGGCAGCTCGACGGAATCCGGTTGGCCGAGGATCGCGAACGTGAACGGAGCGACGACGAGCGCGTAGGAGCTTCCCATGGGCGTCACGTCGATCGATCCAATCGTGAACTTGAAGGTCCCTTCCTTGCCTACGATCTGCTGGGCGTCGGTCCGGATCGAATCCCATCCGCGGCTGATCTCGCCGTCTCCAATCGAGGTCACTCCGGGTCTCTTGCTGAACATCCCCATCATGGTCGCGACGTCCGCCTTGTTCATCGCATCCACGTAAGACCGGACGAAACTCTGGGCGGACACGCCCTGCCGGGTGACGGTCGGTTTGGTGGCGGAAGCGGCGGGCATCGGAACGAGCGTGAGCACTGCGAGGACGATCCCGGCTGCTCTGGACATGGTTCGATCTCCTCCTGATTTTCGACCGCGTTCCGGCATGCGTGCTCGGCCCCCAGCGTACTCCCGCCGGACCCCGGAGGGGAGGAAACTCCCTCAAAAACCGCGGGATTTCCCCCACACCTCCCCGAATTCCGGGGCCAACCCAGGAGAATCCGACTTGCGTATTGAGCGCCGTCTCGGGATCCATCTCGGCGGCCCATGGCGCTGGCGGAGTTGGCGGCAAGGCACATTGCACGTCCAAGGATGGCACTTCGCGGCACGGCCGGTGCACAAGGAGGGGTTCACCTCAACGAGGTGCGGCGGAAAGGGCAGGAATCCGGCGCGGTTGTAACGACGCCCTGCCATGCAGGAGGTTCTTCTTGAGACGGCAACAGAGAATGCGAATCGCCACCCTACCGCTCTTCGTCGCGATGGCACTCATCGTGGGATGCTCCAACTCGCCGCTCGCGCCGGACCAGGCGGCCGGGCCGAATCCAGGTAGCTCGACCGATTCAGCCGGATCCAACGCCGGACTCCTCACCTCGACCACGAAGGTCGTCTCGGCCTCGATCGACGGTCTCCTCGGGGGGACGATCAAGAACGGCGACTGGACGGTCAAGATCCCGGCCGGCGCCTTCGCTGGGACCGGAGTCATCACGGTCACCGTGCCCGACGCGAGCGTCCGGTCCTGCGATCTCA
>DASXTQ010000099.1:0-40065 GCA_036505295.1 Candidatus Eiseniibacteriota bacterium | reverse complement strand
CGGACCGTCCACGGAAGTGCCGCCATATTTCTGTACGATCAAGGTCACGGCCCAGGATTTATAGACGTTCGCGCGGCCGCGTGCACGCGACGCGATCTCGAGCGGGATGCATCGAGCCGTGTGTTTCCGTGCGCTTGACGCTCCGAGCGCGCGCTGGCTATAGTCGCCGCCGCCTTGAGCTTCACGCGGAAGTAGCTCAGCCCGGTAGAGCCCCACCTTGCCAAGGTGGTTGTCGCGGGTTCAAATCCCGTCTTCCGCTCCATTTTTTTGCCGTTCGAGCCCGAATTTACCTATGAAACATTGCCCTCTTCCCTCGTACGTGGTAGTAATTCCCCTCGGTGCCGACGGTCCGGATCGGCGAGACGCTCACGAAAGGAGAGGTGCATGCCTGCCAAGAAACGCGCGAAGAAAAAGGTAGCGAAGAAGCGTCGCCCCAGCGCAGCGTTCATGAAGCCCATGCAGCCGTCCGCCATTCTCTCCGAGGTGGTCGGATCGAAGGCGATCCCGCGGACCGAGGTGACGAAGAAACTTTGGGCGTACATCAAGAAGAACAAGCTGCAGGACAAGAACAAACGAACGATGATCAACGCTGACGACAAGCTCCGCGCGGTCTTCGGCGGGAAACGCCAGGTGAGCATGTTCGAGATGACGAAGCTCGTCTCGAAGCATCTCAAGTAAACCCGATAACCTTTCGACGCATTTCCATCGAGACACCCTGTCGCCACCTCGCGATGGGGTGTCTCGCTCTGTCGCCCCGATGAAGCCAAGCAGCTCCCGAATCCGCTTCGAGGAGATCGTCCTCGTCGTTCTCCTCGCGTTCGTGCCGATCCTCTTTTCGCGCGTCACCGCAGAATGCTTCGAGATTCCCCAAACGATGCTTCTCGCGACCGGGGCGCTCCTCTTCCTATGGGGTTGGCTCGCCGCCGCCCTCGCGGCGGCTCTGAAGGGGGATCCCGGACGCCTGCTGACCTCCCTCGGCTCCCGCGCGCTCTCGGGGGCGCGGCGGGATCCGCTCGGCGCCGGCGTCATCCTCTTTCTCGCCTCGTCGGCCGCATCTACGATCGCGTCCCCGAACCCGGCACAGAGCGTGCACGGCGCCCCCGACAGTACGGCGGGCCTCGTGACCGCATGTGCCACGTCGATCGTCTATTTCATGTCGCGTGGCGTATCGCGCGGGCATGCCCTCACTCTCGTTCGATTCGCGCGGGCGGCCGGTTTCGCGAGCGCGGTGACGGCCTCCTACGCCATCATCCAGCTTGCCGGGCTCGATCCCTTGGTCTGGGCCCGCACCGCGACGTTCGGAGGGGACGTGCGCGTCTTCGGCACGCTGGGGCACCCCAACATGCTGGGCGCTTACCTCGGCATGACGGTGCCCCTGACGGGCTGGCTCGCGATCCGGACCCGGAGCGGCATCGAGCGCACCCTGTGGGCGCTGGTGGCGACGGTCTCGATCGTCGTGATCGCCGCCACCCTCTCGCGGGGAGCCTGGATCGGTCTCGGGGCCGCTGCCGTCGCGTGGGCCTTCCTGCGCCTTGCGGCCCGGGGAAGCGCCGGCCGAGGGGCCCCGGCCCGCTCGCTGAGGCGCTCATCGCGGATCCCGACAGCGGCCCTCGCCTCGCTCCTCGCCATCGCGGCCGCGGCGCTTCTCATCGCGCGTTCCCCTATGGGGCCCAACCTGGCGACTCGCGTTCGCGAGATCGCGAACCTGAGCGCGCCGACGACCCAGTCCAGGCTCCACATCTGGCGCGCGGGACTCGGCATGGCGCGCGATGAGCCGGTCCTGGGCGTCGGTCTCGACGCGTTCGGCACGATGTTTCCGCGGTACCGGACCTCTGCGTATTGGCAGGTCGAGTGGGGGCGCACCCCGAACAAGGCTCACAACGAGGCGATCCAGATCCTCGCGACGCAAGGGATCCTGGGCGGGATCTCGGCGCTCCTCGTCATTCTTTTCGCCGCGGCCGCGATCTGGCGCGCGACGCGTCGGGGCGACCCGGCTGCACGCGAGGGAGCGGTCGCAGCCGGCGCATCCCTCGTCGGGTTTGCGGTTCAAGACCTCTCCAGCTTCACCGTGGTCGCGCTCGGGAGCCTTGCGGCAGCGCTGGCGGGCTGGCTTTCGGCCGCGGGCTCCGAGGTTCCGCCCGCGCGGCAGGATCGTGCGCCGCGCGCGCGGAGGGATCCGGCCCAGGGCTGGCCGCGTATCCTTGCGGGGCTACCGGTCGCGGCGTTCTTCGTGGTGCTCGTAATCTTGCCGATCGGCGCGCAGGTCCACGAGAAATCGGGGGCCACGGCGGAGCCCGGGAGCCCGGCACGGGCGAACGCGTTTCTTCGCGCGTCGACCTTGGCTCCTTGGGATTCCCGATACGATGACTTTCTGGGGTCCTCGCTCCTGGTCGAGTCGGAACGGGAGCCGAACGCCGCCCGCGAGCTCCTTCGGCGAGCCGATCTCGCCGAACGCTCGGCGATACGGACCGAGCCCCAGAACGGCTATTATTACGCCAACCTGGGACGCATCGCCGCGGCTCGGACGCGACTCAAACCTCCCGAGGGCTCGATTGCGGACGTTCAGGCCACATTCCAGGAGGCCGTGGCGCGCGACACCGTCAACGCGCAGATTATGGATCAGGCGAGCAGTGCCCTCATGCAGGTCGGCGATGCGGCCACAGCGCGCGCGATCGCGCTCCGGTCCGCCACCCTCTACCCGGACTTGGCGCAGCCTGTGGCCTTCCTCGGCTACGCGGCGTTGATGGACCAACGGTGGCAGGACGCGGCAGACACGCTGGAGATCGCGGTCAAGCGCCAGTGGCGGGCGGAGAAGGCCGCCATGGCGGCAGCCTGGAGCAACCTCGCGGCCGCCTACCTCGCGCTCGGCAGGAACGAGGACGCGCGCCGCGCGGCGGAGTCAGGGGTCGCGTTGGATCCAAGAAACTCGGACGCCGCGGCAAACCTGAAAATCGCGATCGCCCGGCGCGGGGAAGACATCGCGCGATGACCTCCCGGCCATGATCCACGGAAAACGGGTCGTCGTCGTCCTTCCCGCATACAACGCCGTCAAGACGTTACGGCAGACCTTCGAGGAGCTCCCGCACGACATCGTGGATCACGTGATTCTCGTCGACGACGCGAGCCAGGATGAAACGTCCCGCCTCGCGCGCCAGCTGGGCATCACGACCTTCATGCATTCCCGGAATCTTGGATACGGCGGGAATCAGAAGACCTGTTACCGGGAAGCGCTCCGCGCCGGCGCCGACGTGACGATCATGGTCCATCCCGACTACCAATACACGCCGGCCCTGGTCACCGCGATGGCGTCCATGGTCGCGAACGGTGTCTACGACACCGTGCTCGGGTCCCGCATGCTCGGCACGAGCGCCCTCAAAGGAGGGATGCCCCGATACAAGTACGTTGCGAACCGCATCCTGACCCTGATCGAGAACGTGGCGCTGCAGCGCAAGCTCTCCGAGTACCACACGGGGTACCGCGCCTTCAGCCGCGAAGTGCTCGAGTCGCTTCCGCTCGAGGAGAACTCCAACGACTTCGTCTTCGACAACGAGATGCTCGCGCAGATCGTGGCGTTTGGATACCGGATTGGCGAGGTGAGCTGCCCGACCCGCTACTTCGTAGAGGCCTCGAGCATCTCCTTCCCTCGCGCGGTCCGCTATGGATTGGGGGTGCTCGCGGTGTGTCTCAAGTACCGCCTGCACCGATGGGGCCTTCGCCGTTTTTCGATATTCGAGCCAGAGGGCCGGAGGCTCTTCGTCGGCGGGTACTCAGGTGCCGTGAATCCGCCAGTACCGCCACGCGCGGACGCGTGAGCACGCCCTCATTCGAACCAGTCGTCGCATGCACATGCGGCTCCCGGGACCTCGCACCCGCGTCGCGCGGCTTTCGCGCTGCCGGGACGCGGTTTGGCCTGAGTCGTTGCCGGCGCTGTGGACGCATGTTGCTCGACCCGCGCCCACGTCCGAATGCGATCGCGGCCTCCTACGACGCCGGCTATTACGGGGCCGGGGCCAGAAAATTCGTTCCTCTCATCGAGGACATGGTCGACCGATTTCGCGACGGCCGTGCCCGGCTCGCCCGGCGGCTCGTGGCGAGGATCCGGCCCGACGGTGTGGGGAGGGTCCTCGACGTGGGCTGCGGAAGCGGTCAGTTCCTGGCGCGTCTTTCTGCGTCTGGGTTGAGCTGCGACGGGACGGAGCTCTCGGAGGAGACGGGGCGAAGAGCATCGGAGGTGGCGGGAATCCGTCTCCACGTCGGGCCGCTCGAGTCCGATACGTACCCACCGGGGTCGTTCGATCTCATCTCCATCTGGCATGTGTTGGAGCACCTGCCCGACCCCGATCATGTCCTCGGCCTCTGCGCGCGATGGATCGACGAGCGGGGTGCCCTCCTCGTCGCCGTGCCCAATATCGATTCGTGGCAGGCGCGCCTCTTCGGCGGGTCGTGGTTTCACCTGGATCCGCCGCGGCATCTCTTCCATTTCAACCGGGCCTCCCTGGAGGCTGCCCTGGGCAAGGCGGGATTTCGGGGAGAGGTCATCCGGACCCTCTCCTGGGAGCAGAACCTGTACGGGATTCTGCAAAGCGCCCTCAACGTGCTGGGATTTCCCCGCGACGAATTCTATGAGGTCTTGAAGGGGAACAGATCGCTCTTCGGATCCGCGCGATACGTCCTGGAAGCCGCGCTGATGGCCGCGATCTTCGTTCCAGCATTCGTCCTCGTGGTCCTCGAGGCGCTCAACGGCCATGGGGGGACGCTGGAGTGCGTCGCGCGCAAGAGCGGGGCCGCGGATCCGCTCAAAGGAGCGAGGTGAACACCGCCAGGTAATCGCGCACTTCCCTCGTATGGAGGAAGTTATCGCGGACGTGCGCGTGCCCCTCGGCGCCCAGCTCGTGCCTTAAGTCCGAGTTGTCGAGAAGGCGGATGGTCTGGAGCGCCGCGCCTTCGATCGAGCGCGAGAGCAGTCCCGTGCGCTCGTGCAACACCTGTAAGGGGATCCCGCCGACCGCGCTCGCAACGACGGCGCGCCGCTTCCACAGCGCTTCGGAGACCGTGAGCGCGAAGCCTTCCCGGAGCGATTTCTGCATGACGACGGTCGAGGCGCGCTGGAGCGCGTTGATCTCGACGTCCGAGCCGGGTGGGAGCTCCAGAATCGTCACGTCCTTCACCTTCGCCGCGCCCTCCCGCACTTCCGCCAGCACTTGCGCGCCCTCGGGATCGTCGCTCGCTCCTCCACCCGCAAGGAGGAGGCGGGCGCGCCGCCTGGCGCGCACCATCCGAAACGCCTCGATCACTCCAATCGGGTCTTTGATGCGGTCAAAGCGGGAAATCTGCGTGACCCAGGGACCCCGGCGCGGCAGATCGAGCCGCTCCATGAGGGATGAGACCTCGTCCTGCTCCATGTCGCGGTTTTTCGCGGAGAACGGGTCGATGGAAGGCGGCACGAGGTAGGTGGGGATAGGGAGCGGGGGGACAAACTCGATTGCCGAGAAGATCGACGCGTCGTACTGGCATACGGACGGCCGCAGGAATTCCCAGTGATCCGGGTCGCGGGAGGAGAGATCGATGTGGCATCGCCACACCCAGCGCTGGCCGGGAGCGCGGCGGAGCGCTACGAGTCCCGCGGGCTGCGGGTCGTGAATCAGAATGAGGTCGCCGTCGAGCTCGAGGCGTTTTGCCTCGCGGCGCGTCCGCTCCATGTAGATCTCGCGGTCCTCCGCGGTGAGCGTTTCGGAATGCCCGTGGAGCGCGTTGTGGATCTTTTTCGTCACGCCGAAGAACCGGTCATCCCCCTCCATGATCTCCCAGGTGGTGGGAACGCCCAGCTCGTTCAGGATGACCACCAGGCGATGCAGAATCTCCGCGACGCCTCCCCCCGTCTTGGTCGTATTGACCATGACGATGCGATGACCCTTGAGCCGCCGCGCGATCGCCTCGAGCGCCCGGAGCGTATCCGGACCCACGACCCGCTCGTAACGATGAAGCCATCCGTTCATCTCGGGTTGGGTGGGATCTTGCAATAGAGGGAAGTCCACCTCCGCGCTCGGGACGGTCTCGTTCATCCTTTGCCATCCTGAGGTGTCTTGCGGAGGCGTCCCGCAAACCGCGCCACAACCGCACGAGCTTCCTGACGCCGCACGGACTCCGACTCCTCGGTCCGCCGCACGAGGCGGGCCGGGATGAGCGCCCGGCGCCAGCGCGAGCCGATTTCACGGTGGAGCCGGAGCAGCGGCATCCCTCCCATCGTCAGCGATTCCGCGACGCCCGCGAGCTTGGACCCGCCGTTACGTTCGAGCCAGAGCACCAGATCGTCCTCCACAGGACCGAGCACCCTCGCCTCGATCAGGTGGTAGAAGGCGGCGGCGCTATCCACCTGCCGCCAGACTTCGGGGACCTGCTCCGGCAGTTCCGCCTCCAGGCCCAGGGGCGCCTTCACGCTCCGCGCGGTCACGAAATGGAAGGCCGCAGTCTGCGGCGTCCCGATGTCCGGACGCTTTCGGCCGGCGACGTCGTCGAGGATCCGGAGCAGCGAGACGCGCAGCTCTTCCATCGGAAGGAGAGGCTGCGTCCCCGCGAAGGCGAGGCGTTCCGCGGTCTCCGGGTCTTGTAGCGCCACTCCCACCCAGCGCGCGAAGTCGTTGGGCGGGAGATCGTGCGCGCGCGGGTGGCGCACGACCATCCGGATGATGTGATGGAACAGGGACCCGGGCGGAACCGTCGCAATCCCCTCGCGGAGCGTCGCGAGATCGGTCGCGACGGGGCCGGCGGGGTACTCGAGGTGCGCGACCGTTGAGAACCGGAAGCCGGTGTCGGTCATGGCCGGTTGGCGGGAGTCTCGCTGTCGGTCGCGCGCAGGTACTCGACCACGAGATCACGCGCCAAGTCGCGGCATCCGAGGCCGAACGCGAGGGCCAACGCGAGACCTGCCGCGCCGACCGCAGCGATCCCGACCGCCATGACAAGCTGCGCCGCCAGCCCGAGCTGCTCCAGGGCCATGAGCACCATGAAGATGACCAGCACCGTGACGATGGCCTGGGAGCGCAGGCGACCCAGCCGCACGCCGGTCGAGGACAAGAGCGTGCCGATGATCCGCCCGGCGCCGGCCGCGATCGGAATTCCAAGGAGGAGGACGAGGGCGGACGTCAGGACGCGGGGCACGACGTCCTGAAGCCGGGCCGTGATCGAGGGCGCTAAGTCCATGCCCATGATCCGAAGGGAGACCATGATGGACGCGAGGATGATGGACCAGAACGTGAGGTATCCCGCGAAGCGGCTCGGGGGGAGCTCAGGAGCCGGGCCCCCTGCCTCTCTCAGCCGCGCGTAGGACGTGTCGATGCCGATCAACGACACGAGCAACTGAACCAGGCGGGAGAGAAGGGTCGCGAGGAGATACCCCAGCAGGAACACGCCGGCCGAGATCAGGAACAGGATCAGCCCTTCCGAGACGCTGGTCAGGATCGACTGGAGCTGCGTCCCGAAATCGGGGGGAAGGATGGAGCTCATTTCTACTCGCACGGTTCCACCTCCTACGGTCACGCCGAGCCGGCACGACAAGCCGCCACGGCATCGAGAAAACGGGTGACCCCCGTGAGGTTCGCCACCCGGTACCGCGCGCGTGTCCCGGCGCGACCGACGCGAACCGGAAAATCACGGCGGCCGAGCACGGCAAACGCAGGTTCGTCCCCGAGACTATCGCCGAAACAAAACACGTACCCAGGCTTCAACTTCGCCCTGAGCGCGCGGAGCGCACGCCCTTTGTCGTGACCCCGGGGCACGAAATCCACCACGTGCCGCCCGGGAACGGGAACAAAGCCTTGACGCCTTGCCTCCACCGAAGCCACCGCCTTGAGCCCCCGACGCAGCTCCCGCAGCCGCCGGGCATCCCGGACGTTCCTGTCGTGTACCGCCACGGTCAATCCCTTCACCTCGAGCAGCGCGCCGCGGACCGACGCAACTAGCGGTCGCAGCGCTCGCGCCACGTGCGCGCACCCACGCCGTAGCCGCTTGAGGATCTGCGCGGGGGGCCCCACGGACCCTTCGAGACCGTACTGGCCGATGAGAAGCACGTTCCGTACCGGCACCATGCGCCTCATGTCCGAGAGCGGGCGCGCGCTCAGGATCGCGATCCTGACGGCTCGGGCTCCCGCGCCATGCGCGAGCGACCGAAGCGTCCGTTTCGGAACCCTCGCCAGGTCGGGGCGTCGCGCGAAGGGGGCGATCGTTCCGTCCAGGTCGAGTGCTACGAGCACGGGGCGATCCCCCTCGCAGAGGATCCGCCGGACTCTCCTCCAGGTCGGGCGTTCGAGGAGCGGCCGCGTCACCGTGACGCGCCGGCACGCGGGGCTCCCGGCACGAGGTGCAGACGCCGCGCGTCCCGCAGAATCTTGCGCGCCCAGTCATAAATGTTCTGTCCGGCTACGACCTCCCGCATGGCCCGCATCCTTCGCGCGCGTTCCGCGGGATCCAGCGTGAGCGCGCGCCCGATCGCGGCGGCGAGAGCCTCGGTGTCGTAGGGGCTCGCCTGGATGGCCTGGTCCAGCTCCCGCGCCGCCCCTGTGAAGGGGCTCAGGACCAGCGCGCCGTCCAAATGCACCTTCGCCGCGACGTACTCCTTTGCCACCAAATTCATCCCGTCGTGAAGCGCGCTCACCACGGCCACGTCGGCCAGCACGTAGTAGGGAATCAGATCGCGAAATCCCAAGTTCCGCGTGATGAGGTGAATGGCAGGGCGATCCGCCGTACCGAACCGCTGGTTGAGCCGCGCGGCCAACTCCTCGACCGTGACCGCCAGGGCCTGGTACTCGGGCAGGTCCACCCGAGAGGGAACCGCGATCTGGATGAACGCCACCTGCCCGAGCAGCCCAGGATGGGTCTCGAGCAAATGCTCATAAGCCACGATCCGCTCGGGGATTCCCTTCGTGTAGTCGAGGCGATCCACGCCGAGCACGATCTTCACGTCCCCCAGCCCGAGCTGTTCACGGATCTGACCCGCGGCCCGCGCCGCCCACGGCTCGGACGCGGCGAGCGAGATCTCGGCGGCGTCGGGGCTGATCGGGTACGTCCGCACGAACGTCTTGCGGCCCCGGCGGCGGATCGCGAATCGCTCGTGATCGATGTGCGCTTCAAGCTCCTGGGCCACCGTATCCAGAAAATTGTTTGCGTGGTACTGGATGTGAAAGCCCACGAGGTCGCAGGCGAGAAGCCCTTCGAGAAGCTCGCGGCGCCAGGGGAAGGTGCGGAACACCTCTCGATTCGGCCACGGGATGTGCCAGAACATGATGATCGAGAGATCGGGACGCCGAGCCCGGAGGACGGATGCGCAGAGGCCAAGATGATAGTCCTGCAACAGGACGAGTCCCGGTTTGGAGCCGATCGCGGCGAGAATCGCCTCGGCGAACTGCTCGTTGACCTCCTGGTAGGCGCGCCACTGTGGCCCCACGAAGTGGGGTCTCACGTAGACGATGTGACAGAGCGGCCACAGGCAACCGTTACAGAATCGCCGGTACTCGAGTTCCCGGGTCTCCGGCTCGAGCCAGAGCCGCTTCAGCGTGTACCGTTCATCGCCGGGCGGGACCCGAACCTTACCTTCCTCATCCACGACGAGGCGGTCGGCGTCCGCGGCGCCCTGCGCGATCCAGGTGGCCCCGGTGGCACGCGCCACGGAGTCGAGCGCGGAGGCGAGCCCTCCCGGACTCCGGACGACCTCGATCCCCGAGGGAGTCTTGACGTGCATGTAAGGCTCCCGGTTCGAGGCAATCACGATCTGGACGCTTCCGAGGTAGCTCCGGGCGGCCCGCGCAAGGTCATCGGGAGTGGTCTGATCCGAGACGTCGCTTCCCAAAGCTTGGCGGTTGGCCATCCGGGTGAGCGCCCGGCGCACGCGTTTTGCCACGTCGGTCTTTGCCGTACCCATAAGCCTCGAATTGTAGGAAGGAGAGGCGGTTCCGGAAAGGAGATTCCGAATGCTATATGATGATCGGGATCATGGACATCATCCGGTTACAAGACCAGTTCTATATCCTCGCGACCTCCTCGCGAGTCGATGACCGCACGCGGGTGCTGAAACACGGCGACACATTCGCGGTTTTCGACCGCTTCGGCGACATGGCGCCGGTCGGGATGGGAGAGCTGGGTCTCTATCACGAGGGCACGCGCTTTCTGTCGCGCCTCGGGCTGCTGCTGGACCAGGACCGTCTGCTCCTGCTCAATTCCCGCGTGAGCGACGACAACACGGTCCTGTCTGTGGATTTGACCAACCCCGACGTCCGCTCCAACGGGCAGCTCTCGATTTCGCGCGGCACGATCCACGTCGCGAGGGAGCAGCTCTTGTGGGATGGGGTTTGTTACGAGCGGATCCGCGTTTCGAACTACGGCCTCGAGCCGATCCACGTGACCCTCCGGTGCCGCTGGGATGTCGACTTCGCCGACATTTTCGAGGTCCGAGGCACGCGTCGCGACGCCACCGGCCGGATGCTCGCGCCGGTCCTTGGGGACTCCTGCGTGACGCTCTCGTACGAGGGTCTGGACGGCGTCGTGCGGAGGACCCGCATTTCGTGCGAGCCCACCCCGGCGCGGGTTTCCGAATCGGAGTTCGAATTCGACGTCGCCCTCGAGAGCCGCGAGGCAACGTCTTACGTCGTTCAATTCGCCTGCGAGATCGGGCGCGTCCGGAAAGAATCGCTCCGCTTCGGCGAGGCGAGGCGTGCCGCGTTGGAGGCGCTCGAACGCGACCAGGCGGACCGGTGTGTCGTGGCCTCGTCCAACGAGCAATTCAACGATTGGCTGAACCGCTCAGGGTCCGACTTGCACATGATGCTGACCGAAACGGGGTGCGGGCCGTATCCGTACGCCGGAGTTCCCTGGTTCAGCACCCCCTTCGGGCGGGACGGAATCATCACCGCGCTGGAGGTTCTCTGGATGAACCCCGGGCTGGCGAAAGGCGTCCTTTGTTTCCTCGCCGAGACCCAGGCGCAGGAGCAGAGCTTCGACTCAGACGCGGAGCCCGGAAAGATCATCCACGAAATGCGCCGCGGCGAAATGGCCGCGTTGGGAGAGGTTCCGTTCCGACGCTACTACGGAAGCGTGGACGCGACGCCGCTCTTCGTCATGCTCGCGGGAGCCTACGCCAAGAGCACCGGGGATCTCGCCCTGATCCGCCGTATTTGGCCGAACATCGAGCTCGCGCTCGCGTGGATGGAGGGGTACGGGGACCGCGATCGCGACGGCCTCGTCGAGTACTTTCGCCTTTCGTCGAAGGGTCTTGTCAACCAGGGATGGAAGGATTCCGGCGACTCGATCTTCCACGAGGACGGCACGCTGGCCACGGGCCCCATCGCGCTTTGCGAGGTCCAGGGCTATGTGTACGCCGCTCGCAGGGAGGGGTCGGCCCTCGCCGCCGCGCTCGGGATGGGGGACCGTGCGGATCGTCTAAGAGACCAGGCAGAAGCCATCCAACGGCGATTCGAAGAGTTGTTTTGGTGTGACGACCTTGATGCCTACGCGCTTGCGCTCGACGGCGAGAAGCGCGCGTGCCGGGTGCTCGCCTCCAACGCGGGGCATTGCCTCTGGACCGGTATCGCCGACCGGTCAAGGGCGGAGCGCCTGGCGCGGCGCTTCGAGCGGGAGGATTTTCATAGCGGCTGGGGAATACGGACGCTCGCAGCCGGACAGGTCCGTTACAACCCGATGTCCTACCACAATGGATCGGTTTGGCCCCATGACAACGCCATCATCGCGGCCGGGCTCGCCCGTTACGGCTTCAAGGAACCGGCGATCCGGCTTCTCTCGGGCCTCTTCGACGCCTCCCTGTTCCTGGATTTGAGCCGACTGCCGGAGCTCTTCTGCGGCTTCCCGCGGGGCGCGGGAGCGGGACCGACACCCTACCCCGTCGCGTGCGCGCCGCAATCGTGGGCTGCGGGCGCCGTGTACCTACTCTTGCAGTCCTGCCTCGGGCTCAGCGTGGACGGAGTCACCTCGCGAGTCACGTTCGATCACCCGGCGCTGCCGCAGAGTCTGGAGGAGATCACGATTCGGAAGCTTCGGGTCGGGGAGGGATCGGTGGACCTGATCATCCGGCGATACGAGCGTGACGTCGGGGTTGACGTGCTCGACCGGGCGGGCAGAGTTCAGGTCGAGGTGCTCAAGTGAGGCGAGCTGCTCGGATTGCGGCGGAGGCGCGTCGAGGCGCCGCTCGAGCGACGGGGCGAGAAGCTCCAAGACGCGGAGCGGCAGGGCGCTCGTAAACCGGTACTGGCCGGCCCTGCGCCCGAAAACGGACGCTGTCACGACGCCGTAGTACCGGCCCCCGATGAAGAAGGTGAACGCGGCCGTTCGGCTGACGACCTGCGACGATAGGAGTTTCCCGCCGCGAGCGAAGGTGTCGAAGCGATTGTCTCCCGTTCCGGTCTTGCCGCCGACCGGGATGGGCTTGCCGCTCGCATCGCGGAACAAGTCCTTGAGCCGGCGAGCGGTGCCCGCCTCGCTTTCCACCACCTGGGTGAGCACGCTCCGGGCGGTGCGTGCGACCGCGGGGGAGAGCAGGCGGTGGCTCGCCGGGGCTTCGGCCTCGAGCGCCGTGTGGTACGGGGTCCCCGGCGCGAACACGAGCCGATTGATCCGCTGAGCCGGCCGGTCCAGCCCTTCGTTCACGATGATTCCCATGAGCTCCGCCAGCGCCGCCGGCCGGTCGGCGGAGCTCCCGATCGCGGTCGCGTAGGAGGGCACGAGCCGCTCGAAGGGGAACCCAAGCCGCCGCCAATACGGAGTCATTCGCGTAAATGCATCGCGCTCGATTCGGGTCCTGAGCCTCAAGTCCTGCGCGTGGCGATTCTGCGTGCGGAACAGCCACTTCCACGCCTGGCGTCGCGCCTCACCGCTCGCTTGAGTGAGCCCCTCCTGCGAGAGTCCGGGATCGCGAGCGAGGGTCCCGGCGCACCAAACCTCGAGCGGATCCTTCCCGAGTAGATAGGCGCAATCCTCGAGCTTGAGCGAGGGGCCGATACCACGCGCCGTGAACCGCCCGCGCAAGCCGGCGTACTGCCGGAGCCACGCTCCAAGGGATTCGGCGGGGGCGCCCGGATGCCATGCGAAATAGGCGATCGCGAGTCGGCGCGGCGACCGGCTTCCCGCACCCAGGAGACGGTCCAGCGATTGGCGGGGCGTGAGACCGTGGTAGTCACGGTATGCCCGGCCGATCGTGGCCTTCGATTCCTCCTCGGCGATGTCCGCCAACATGCTCTGCCGCGTCAGGGAGTCTTCGCCCGACAGCACGTTCTCCGCGCTGTACGGCAGGCGCGCCACGTGATAACGGACGATGTCGCGCATCAGTCGCACGAATACCAGGTTCGTTGAATGGGCCGCCGCGTCGCGAATCGTGAGCGTCTTCAAGTTATCGGTCGGATCGAAGTTGACGAAGGTGTGAACCCCGCCTCCTGTGAAGAAACGCTCGCCGGGGCTCGCGGAATAGGTCCGCTCGACCGCGCGGTCCAGGAAGCTGTCGGCCGGCATGGCGTGCATAGACTGATAGTCCAGGAGCGTCTCGCAGGCCCACCGCGTCAGGGGATCGCGCGCCTTTCGCTCGTAGTCGCCTATTGCGAGGGCATTGCGGTCCGAGAGCTCCCGATGCAGCTCCTCCATGATTTCCAGGTAATGGACCAGCGCGCGCACCTTCGCCGTGCTCCCCAGAGCCATCTTCACCCCTTCGTTCACATCGAAGGGGCGGCGGAGGTTGTCGGCGTGCACCCGGATCTCGTTTCGTTGGGGTGTCCGCTCACACAAGAGGACGCTGTAGATCACGCGCTTGGGATCTCCCTGCGATAGAAGGTGCACCCCCTTGAGTCCATTCCGAGCCAGGAACGTGGAATCGGAGAGCTGGCCCATGAGCTCTTCCGTCTCGCGCTGGAGCCCGGCGTCGATTGTGGACTCCACGTCGAGGTGGAGGCGGTTCAGGTCGTAGAGGCCCCCGACCGCGAGCGCCTGCTCGAGGTCGATCCGGATCCGATTCGCGGCCTTGCTCGCGGGCGGAATCCGGTGGTCGCGGCCCGCGGTCGAGGGGGACGCAAACGAGAGTGGGACAGCGCGGACGCGCTTCGCGAACTCGGAATCGAGGACCCCTTCGCGTGCCAGAAGGGTTGCGTACGCGTCGGCACGCTGTTCCAGAGCGGCCCGGTCCTCGGCGAGATAGCGGCTCGGCGCCCGGACGGCGCAAAGAAGGGCCAGAACATGCTTCACGGCGCTCGCCCGCTGGGCGACTGTTTTGCCGTTGCGGATCCGGCCCATCGTTCGAGATGGATCGAGCCCGAACCATACCGAGAGCCCCTGGTTCAAGCCGAAGACCTCGCCGTGGGCCGGCGTGGCTCCGAGCGGAACGCTGTTCAGGTAGTCGAGGATGATGTGCTGTCTTTCCTTGCGGGTGTCGGGGCCCTCCTGGTATACGCGCAAGCTCGCCGTGAGCACCTGCCGGAGCTTGTCGACCGGTGAGCCCGTCCTGCCGTCTTCGGAGTGGCGGTATTTCTCGACCTGGACCGCGAGCGTGCTCCCACCTTCCACCCGGATAGGAAAGCCGAAGCGATTCGCGGAGTAGATGAGGACCGCCTTCGTCCAGCGACCCCAGTCGATTGCGGGATTGCTCCACGGGCTCGTCTCCTTGTCGAGCTCACGGTTCTCGATGAACAGGAGCGACCTCACGACGACCGGCGGGATCTCGTCGTACCGGACGAAACCGTTGGTTTGATCCGGGGCCTCAAAGAGGTCCCCCCCGTCGGCGCCTTCGATCGACAGACCGGTTACGGCCGGCTCTCGATAGGGAGGCGAAATCCCAAATCGGGCGGCGGCAACGAGCGCCGGGGAGAATCGGGCCTGCTCCGCGATCCTGAACCCGTGCGATTTGAGATTCTGGGCGAATTCGGGGATGCGGGTGTAGCCGCGGCGGACATCCGCGGGGCCACCGGTAGGAAAGACCACGCCATTCGTCGGGCCAGGCTGGATGTAATAGGTCAGGCCCTTCGCCCATTGCGCGAAGAGGCGGGATTCCAGGACCCCGGTGTGGGTCTCCCAGCTCAGCGTCAGGAGGAGGAGCGCCAACCCCGACAGGGCCCACGCCCACCTGGGAAGCCTACGGAGTTGCCCCCGGACCGCGAACGCCACCGGGAGAGCGCTTCGAAGCCTTGGCACGCGCGTCAGCGCCCACGCGACGGGCTTGAGCTCACGTATCATTTTCTCTCTTACACCCGGGTGCACGGGAAGGTGCGGCCGGGAGAGGATAATTTTTTATTAGTCGCAACACGATCAGGGCTTCGGGTCCCGCATCCGGCGTGTGTAAGCAATTGGTACCGGCACAGTTACGCGCACCAGTTGGGCGCAACCTGCGCCGCTTCGTTCGTCTCAAATCGTCCGCTTACCTTGAAACCCCGGCCCATAGGGCATAGATTGCAAGGTCTGAGCCGGTCCAGTCGCGCGGAACGCAGCTCATCCGTTTCGGGCTGAATGGTAACAGAGGAGCGACTCCGCATGGTGGAGCGGCGCTTCCCACGAAAACTCGGTTCCCTCGAGCCGATTTCCATGTTCGTTGCAACCTACCTGCGCTCCAGGGGAATCGACCCGGAGCACGCATATACGGTAGATCTTCTAATCGAGGAGCTGTTCACAAACCAGCTCAAGCACGCCGAGGGGGGTGGCCCGGAGGTGAGCCTAGGTCTGGCCGGCGAGGAGGCTGAGCTCGCCATCACCCTTCGCGACTTCAACGTTGAATCCTTCGACCCCACGTCCGCTCCGCGCGAGGCTGCGCCCGGAGGCGAGGATCGTGGCCTGGGACTTCGGCTCGTGAGGCATCTCTCGGATTCCATGCGTTACGAGTACAAGGAACGGAGTGCTGTCATCACCGTCACCAAGAAGCTCACCCCTTGATGTTCGACATTCAGATCCAGGACGGTGGCTTGATCAGGCTGTCCGGCAGGCTCGATGCCGCGCAGGCCGACCACGCCAAAGCCATGCTCCTGTCGGTGAATCAGTCGGCAACGATCGATTTCACCGACCTGGACTATGTCTCGAGCGCCGGCCTGGGGGTGCTCGTCCAGACATACAAGCGGCTCCACGACGCAGGTCACACCCTGAGACTTACAAACCTTAAACCCCGGATTCGGAGTGTTTTCACCTACGCCGGGCTCGACAGAGTACTGAAACTTGAATAGACCGACCAGGGCCTTCGGATGCCCTCGTTCCAGGAGCGCGGGGGCGGATTTCCCGACCAACCTTTACCCCGGATGTTTGTAGTTATGGTCGAACACGATGAAGATGGCCTGCTGGAACGGTGCCTCGAGGGCGATGGGGGTGCCTTCGGGCAGTTAGTTGACCGGTACCAGCGGGTCCTCTTCAACGTGTCGCTTCGGATGGTAGGGAATCGGGAAGACGCGCGGGACATCACCCAAACGGTTTTCCTCAAGGCCTACGAAAACCTTGGCAAGTTCGACCGGAGGCACAGGTTCTTCAGCTGGGTGTATCGAATCATGATCAATGAGACCCTAAATCACTTGAGCCGGGCCAGGCGGACAGAGCCGCTGGATGAGACGATGGCGTCCGAGCAAGGCGGTCCTGATGAGGATTGCGCGCGGCACCGCCTTCACGATTCGGTCCAGTCGGCGCTCATGGAGCTATCGCCGGATTACCGACAGGTGATCATCCTCAGGCACTTCGCCCAGCTCTCGTATCAAGAGATGAGCAGCGTGCTCGAAGTGCCCGAAAAGACCGTGAAGTCGCGCCTTCACACGGCGCGGCAGCTCCTGGGCGGCATCTTTTCCAAGAGCGGGATTGCCCTCTCATGAAAGACAAAGAGCTGCAACGCCTCATGAATGATCAGCTGGACGGGCTCGCGACCCCGGCGGAATCCGAGCAGCTCCGGCGGGAGCTCGCTTCCAATGAGGGTGCGCGAATGCAGTATCGAAGCCTCGGAGCTGTCTTCGATGCCTTGAATCGAGCGGAGATCGAGGAACCGCCTCCGGATCTCAAGCAGAACGTGATGCGAGCGATTCATCACCGCGTAGAGATGGTGCTGGTGCGGAAGGGTTGGCGCGAATCGATCGGGGCCGCCTTCCGGAAGCGGCCCGCGTTCCGGTACGCCTACTCATTCGCGGCCGGTGCCGCCCTGGCGGTGCTGACATTCGCCTTGCTGACCGGGAACCCCCTCACGGGGTCCGGGATCGACTCCGGTCCCTTCTCGGGAACGATGCTCCCGTCCCTCGGGGCGGGCCAGCTTCGGAGGATCGATAGCCGGGAGTTCAACTTGCGGGACGGGCGGGTGCTCGCGGAGATGTTGTCGGCCGGCGACCGATTCGTGGCCCGGATTACCGCAAGGGCGCCTGAGGGGACCGAGGTGGTCGTCTCCTATGATCCTGACTCTTGGAGTGTGGCGGGGCTCAAGCAGCATCCGGCGACCGCGAACGATGTGATGCTCGGTTTCGGTCGCCTTTCGGTTAGGATCCAGCAGATCGGCGAAAGCCAGTACCTCTTGTACCTGGCGCGGAGGGGACCGGCCGGGTCTCCACTCCGAATCGCAATCCACTCCCCGAATGGTCTTGTCCAGGGCGAGCTCGAGACTCGGGTTCCCCGTCCCGGCAGCTAGGAGGGTTGGGTATCGATGGGTCGCCAACCTTTGGCGGCCTCCCTTGTATTTACCACAGAGCGGATGGCGGTGTACCAGGGGCGTCAGGAGCCTGGGGCAGTATGCAGGCAAAGGAGGGTGAGATGAAGATGTCGAGGGTGATTCTGGGGTTGGTGGTGGTTGCGGTCGCCGGGATCGCGGTGGCGCACTACACGGGAGTCTTTCCGCCGAAGTCGGGGCTTGAGGGCACGATTGGCGCGGCAAAGCGTTACCAGGCGACGCAGATCACGGACAAGGACGTGGTGCTTCAGGATCCTCAAATCCAGGCTCTACTGCAAAGCGATCTATTCCACAAGGTGATCGCGACTCCCGAATTCAGGAAGCTCTCCCAGAGCGATGAGTTCTGGCAGTTGGTGACCACGTCGGATTTCCGGAAGATCATTCTGCTTCCCGACGCGGACGGCGGGCGGCGGATCAAGCTTCCGGACGCCGATGGTGGGCGCCAGATCAAGCTTCCGGACGCCGATGGCGGGCGTCAGGTGAAGCTCCCGGACGCGGACGGTGGGCGGCGGATCAAGCTTCCGGATGCTGATGGTGGGCGTCAGATCAAGCTCCCCGATGCCGATGGTGGGCGTCAGGTGAAGCTCCCGGACGCGGACGGTGGCCGTCAGATCAAGCTTCCGGATGCCGATGGTGGGCGTCAGATCAAGCTCCCGGATGCTGACGGTGGGCGCCAGATCAAGCTTCCGGATGCCGATGGTGGGCGTCAGGTGAAGCTTCCCGACGCGGATGGTGGCCGTCAGATCAAGCTCCCGGATGCCGATGGTGGGCGTCAGATCAAGCTTCCGGATGCCGACGGTGGGCGCCAGATCAAGCTCCCGGATGCTGACGGTGGGCGTCAGATCAAGCTTCCGGACGCCGATGGTCTGGGCAAATTCGCCAAGGCGCACCCGGAATTCAACAAGCTGGTCCACGACCGCGACTTCCTGAATCTGGTCCAAGACAAGAACTTCCTGCAGCTGGTAGCGAACGACCAGTTCCAGAGGCTCGCGACCGTCTCGGAAGTCCAGAAGGTCGTAAGCGAGGCCACCGGAGAGTAACGTCAGCCCGAGGCATATCGAAGACGAGGAGACCCCAGCGCGCTCGCGCGGGGTCTCCTTGTCGTTCCATCGCTGGCGGATGATCCCCCGCGCGGTTTCGCGCGCCACCACCGTGGCCGCGCTCCTTCTCCTGCCGCAGATTTCCCAGGCCGAGCTCGCGACGATCGAGACTCATGACCTCCGGCTTGTCTACAACAGGAGCACTCTCTATCTCTTCGCGCCCTACGCCTCACGATGTTTCGAGAATTCGATGCGCTTCCATGAGCGCCTGTTCCGCTACACGCCGACCGAGAAAGTGAACGTGATCCTCGACGACGTCTCCGACTTCGGCAACGCCGGCGTCTCGGTCAACCCGAGGAACAGCATGCTGATCCACATAGCCCCGGTGAACTTCGTTTACGAGACCGGTCCTTCGAACGAGCGGATCAACTTCACCATGAACCACGAGGTGGTCCACGTCGTGGCGCTGGATCAGGCCGCCGGCGCGGACAAGATTTTCCGCGAGCTCTTCCGGGGCAAGGTGCGGGAAACGAACGAGCACCCCGAGTCAATTCTCTACAGCTTTCTCTGCTTGCCGCGACGCGCGGCCCCGCGATGGTATCACGAGGGGATCGCGGTCTTCCTCGAGACCTGGATGGCGGGCGGCATCGGCAGAGCGCAGGGCCCCTACGACGAGATGGTGTTCCGCTCGATGGTCCGGGACGGCAGCCGGTTCTACGACCCCCTGGGGCTTGAGTCCGAGGGAACCAAGGTCGATTTTCAGATCGGAGCGAATTCCTATCTGTACGGGACCCGTTTCATGAGCTACCTGGCTTTTCGGTATTCGCCCGAAAGCCTGATCCGGTGGGTCTCGCGCTGGCCGGGAAGCAAGCGCTACTTCGCCTCTCAATTTCGCCAGGTCTACGGTCTATCCCTGTCAGAGGCATGGCAGGATTGGATCCGGTGGGAGCACGGGTTCCAGCAAGCGAACCTGGATTCGATCCGGCTCCACCCCACCACGCCAACCCGCGATCTGTCGCAGCGGGCCCTGGGCTCCGTCTCCCGGGCGATCTTCGATTCCGATTCGCGGACGATCTACGCCGCCGTCGATTACCCTGGGGCCGTGGCGTTCATCGCGGCCATCCCGCTGGACGGCGGTCCGATCCGGCACATACGCGAGGTGAAGGGACCGGCTCTCTATTTCGTTTGCTCGCTTGCCTACGATCCCTCGGCCAAGACGCTCTTCTACACGACCGACAACGACGCGTGGCGTGACCTCTGCGCTCTCGACCCCGCCTCGGGGAAGTCCCGCGTGCTCATCAAGAACGCGCGAATCGGGGACCTCGTGTTCAACCGGCAGGATCGGTCGCTTTGGGGGGTGAGGCATTTTAATGGCGTATCGACCCTCGTGCGTATTCCGTACCCCTACAAGGACTGGGATCAGGTCTTCTCATGGCCGTTCGGGCACGACATCTACGACATCGACCTCTCGCCCGACGGAACACGTCTCTCCGGGTCGCTCGCGGAAATCAGCGGTCGGCAATCGCTCCGGCTGTGGAGCACGCGAGCCTTGCTCGAGCAGGACACAACGTCTACGACGCTCTACGACTTCGGGACCTCGATCCCATCCAGTTTCGTCTTCACCCCGGATGGTAAGGCGCTCTACGGCAGCTCGTACTACACCGGCGCGTCCAACATCTTTCGATGGGATCTCGATCGCGATTCGATGAGCGTGGTGACAAACGGTGAGACCGGTTTCTTCAGGCCGCTGCCGCTCGCCAAGGACTCCCTCGTGGTCTTTCGCTATACGGGCCAGGGCTTCGTACCGGCGATGGTTGACCCCAAACCGATCTCGGACGTGAGCGCGATCACGTTTCTCGGCCAGGCGATCGCGGAGAAACACCCCATCGTGAAGAGCTGGATCATGCCCTCCCCGCTCAAGGTGAATATCGATTCGCTTACGACATTTCAAGGCGCCTATCGGGGAATCGGGGATCTGGGGCTCGCGTCGATGTACCCGATCGTCGAGGGATACAAGGACGCGGCCGCCTTCGGAATGCGATTCGATCTCTCCGATCCGGTCTCCACGAGCACCGTCGATCTCTCCGCGACGTATTCTCCGTCCCGCCGCCTGGGCGGCGACGAGCGCGTTCACGTGAGCGCAGGCTACCGGTACTTCGATTGGAGCGTTCGGGCCAAGTGGAACGGCGCGAGCTTCTATGATCTGTTCGGCCCCACCAAGGCGGGGCGCAAGGGTCACTCTGCCGGCATCACGTGGAAGCATTCTCTGGTGTACGATCCTCCTCGGAATCTCGACCTTGCCTCGGGGGTCACAGGTTTCAGCGGGCTCGAGGCGCTGCCGGACGCACAGAACATCTCGACGTCGCCTGGGTTCGACAAGCTCGTGACGTGGACCACGCAATTGAGCTTTCGAAACGTGCGCTCATCCCTGGGCGCGGTGGACGCCGAGAAGGGATACAAGTGGCAGCTCCTGACGAGCACGAACGCCGTGCGGTTCGAGCGATCGGGGCACGCGGCATGGCGCGGATTCCCGATCGGCGTCGGCACCATCGACGTGGGTACGCCCCTCCCTGTCCACCACTCCTCGATTTGGCTTCGCTCTTCCGCCGGGTATTCGCCCGGTCCTCGGGACGAGCCGTTTGCGAACTTCTACTTCGGCGGTTTTGGGAACAACTGGGTCGACTACCAGGAGCCGAGGCGCTATCGCGAGTACTCGACCTTCCCGGGAGTTGAGATCGATGAACTTGCGGGGACAAGTTTCGCGAAAGCGCTCCTGGACTGCAATCTTCCACCCCTCCGGTTCCGGCGGCTGGGGAAGCTCGCGTTGTACGCGACGTGGCTCCGAGCCTCGCTTTTCGGCGGAGGGATCGTCACCGACCTGCATGACGCCTCAGAACGAACCACGGTCGGCCATGCCGGTGCCCAGGCGGATCTGAGGCTCACGATGCTCGTTCAGCAGCCGCTCATGCTCTCGTGCGGCTACGCGAGAGCCTTCGGGCGCTACCGCCGCCTGAGCGATGAGTGGATGGTCTCGCTCAAGATCCTATGATGGGCGTCGGATGGGTGCGCTAAGCCTCCTCCTCGGTCTCCTCCCGGTTGTCCTCTTTCTCGCGGCCCTGATCCTGATCGACAGCTACAAGCTCGTCACGCGGAGGTCGATCCTGGCCGCCCTCACGGCCGGCGCCTTGGCGGCCTTCGTGTGTTTTCTCGCGAACCGATTCCTTGTCGAGAACCTCCGCCTCGACGAGCACGTGCTACGTCGCTACGTGGCTCCGGTTCTCGAGGAGAGCGTGAAAGGGATGTATGTCGTGTACCTCATCCGTTCGGCGCGGGTGGGTTTCCTGGTCGACGCCGGCATCCAGGGATTCGCGGTCGGCACCGGATTCGCCCTCATCGAGAACCTCACCTACGCCGTCGCGACGAGGGACCAAGGGCTTGGCCTCTGGATCGTCCGTGGATTGGGCACCGCCGTCATGCACGGCTCCGCGACCGCGATCGTGGCGATCCTGTCGAAATCGCTCACGGAGCGGCGCGGCTCGATATCGCCCAAGCTCTTCCTGCCGGGAATCGCGCTCGCGGCGGTTGCCCATTCGATCTTCAATCAGTTCATCCTGAGCCCTTTCGTCTCCACAGCAGCCATGCTGGTCGTGATGCCGCTCCTCGTGGGGATTGTGTTCGAGCGGAGCGAGAAGGCAACCCGCGACTGGCTTGGCTCCAGCCTCGACAGCGAGGTTGAGTTGCTCGAGCTGATTCAGAGCGGCGAGATCGCGAAGACCCCGGTGGGAACCTATCTCGCCTCGCTGAAGCGTTTCCCTGGCCCAGTCGTGGCCGACATGCTCTGCCTGCTTCGCATCCACCTCGAGCTGTCCCTTCGGGCAAAGGGCATCCTGATCGCCCGCTCGGCCGGCGTTCACCTTCCCGTCGACGATCAGGTGCTCGCAAACTTCGAGGAGATGAAATACCTCGAGCGGTCGATCGGAAAGACCGGGAAGATCGCGATCATGCCGTTCCTACGGACCAGCGCGCGCGACCTGTGGGAGCTCTACATGCTCCGGGGATGACGGAAGGGTCCGGCCCGGCAGATTGCGAGCTGGGGATAGCTTTTTTTATCGTGGCCGCCGGCTCGGTTGACAGCCTCGTTGAAGGTGCCTCCGTTAGGCGTTGGCAAAACGTAGGATGCGGCGCGGTGTCTTTAGGCAATTCTGCCGGGGATCTCAGCACAAATCTTGCTTCTCCTCCGATGGTCGCGGGCAGGGGGTCAGTGCAAACTGCAACATTGCGAATCGGGACCGCCCGTATCGGGGAGTGAGAGATGGCCAAGAAAATTCTGATCGTCGAAGACAACGAGGACGCGGCGCTTGCAACCACGGTGCATTTCGCGGGCGCCGGATTCGAGGTTCGCTCCGTCTCGACCGCCATGGACGCGGTCAAGGCAATTGATCTTTTTGAACCGGATCTGGTGATCCTGGATCTTCTGATCCCGGGCGGCGGGGGGTATTCCGTGCTCAAAGCGCTGAAGAGCGCGCCCCACACGAGCCGCGTTCCGGTGATCGTGGTGACCGGCCTCGAGGACAGGGAGTACAAGGAGAGGATCCGCGCGTTCGGCGTCGGCGCGTTCCTTGTAAAGCCATGCGAGCCCGATGCCCTCATCGCGAAGGCACGAGAGCTCCTGGACATCGCTCCGAAGATCGAGGAGCGAATTCTCATCAAGTCTCGTCCGAGACGCCGCGGAGACGCTGCCGTACAGAGCTGAAAGATCCCGTCGAGGGGATCGGCCCCGGAGGGGAGTCAACTCCGGGGCTTTTTCATGCACCCGGCCGGGGGCGCTCGAGTGCCGTCAGGAATCCCCGCTGACCCTTGCTGATTCGCCGATGCGCCTCTTCGAGGGGGAACCAGGCAGCGCGATCGATCTCCGGGAATTCCTGCCGTCGTCCGGTGCGGGGGGGCCATTCCAGGGTGAAGGTGTTGCTCCGGACCGCATCGGCATCGTAGTCCCCAGGAACCGCCCACGCTTCGATGATTTTCCCGCTCGCTTGCCCGAGCGCGCCGAGCGCGAGGTACGGCCCCTTCGGGGGATCGAAACCGGTCTCCTCTCGAAATTCGCGCTTTGCTGCGTCGAGGGAATCTTCCTTCGTTCCGACTTCGCCTTTGGGGATCGACCACGCCCCGAGGTCTTTCCCGGTCCAGTAGGGGCCGCCCGGGTGGACCAGGAACACCTCACGCGAGCCGTCGCGAATCCGATAGAGCAATAGTCCCGCGCTTCTCATCGATTCTCGCCCGCCGCTCCAACGCGAAATCCTTCGTCTTCGGGAATCCTCATATTATCGTACCGCTTCCTGGTAGCCCGCGGTCCATCCAGCGACGCGAGAGGAGACGGTGGAATCCAAGGTTGCGGAGTTATCGAAGCCCCTGCTCCTGTTCGACGGGGATTGCGATTTTTGCCGGCGCTGGATCGCTCGTTGGAAACAGGCCACCGGCGACCGCGTCGAGTACGCCCCGTTCCAGGAGGCCGGGACGCGCTTCTCGCAGATCCCGAAGGCTCCGTTCGCCGAGGCAGTTCATCTCGTCGAGCCGGATGGCCGCGTCTCCCGCGGTGGGGAAGCGGTCTTCCGGGCCCTCGCGTACGCACCCGGCCGGGGGGGGTGGCTCTGGGCATACCGGCATGTCCCCGGATTCTCCGGCCTGAGCGAGTGGTGCTACCGGCTCGTGGCGAGGCACAGGCCCGTGTTCTCCCGCCTCACCGATTGGGTCTGGGGAGCGCACGTGCTCCCACCCGGGGAGTCTCTCACGTGCTGGTGCTTTATCCGGGCGCTCGCCATCGTCTATATGCTCGCGATCGTGTCGCTCTGGACGCAGATCCAGGGCCTGGTCGGAAGCGGCGGAATCCTGCCCGCCGGCGCGTTCATGAGCGCTCTTCACCAAGCCGAAAGCCTCGGCTTCCAACGCTACTGGTTGGTCCCGACCCTGTGCTGGCTCAGCTCCAGCGATTGGTTCCTGAACGCGCTCTGCGCGGGAGGGGTGGCGCTCGCGGCGGGGCTGGTGCTCGGGTTCGCGCCGATTCTCTGCCTCTTCGGGCTCTGGGCGATCTATCTGTCGCTCGCGACGGTATGCAGAGAGTTCCTGTGGTTTCAGTGGGATGGATTGCTGCTCGAAATCGGATTCATCTCGATATTCCTCGCCTCCCGCGGATGGTGGTCCTTTCCGCGGACCGATCCTGAGCCCGGGCGAGGAGCCCTTCGGCTTTCGCGCTGGCTGCTCTTCCGGCTGCTTTTCGCCTCCGCCGCCGTGAAGGTCGTGAGCGGCGATCCGGCGTGGCGCGATCTCACGGCGCTGAGCTATCACTATGAGACGCAGCCGCTGCCCCCTTGGACCGCGTGGTACGCGCACCATCTGCCGCTCTGGGTCCATCGGATGGCGACCGGGGCGACGCTCCTGGTCGAGGGGGCCGTGGCGTTCCTGATCTTCGCACCGCGAAAGATCCGAATCGCGGGCGCCGCGCTGATCGCGGCACACCAGGTTCTCATCGCCCTGACTGGCAATTACGGCTTCTTCAATTGGCTTGTGTTGGCGCTCTGTATCCTCCTTCTCGACGACGGAGTCTGGCCCCCGGTGTTGAGGAAACGGCTCGCGCCGATACCCGGGTTGCCTCCGCGCGCCAGACCATGGCCGGCGTGGGTTCGCAGGCCGGTGCTCGCGGGGCTGTTTCTCCTGAGCCTCGTGCCGCTCCTTGATGCCGTGCACTCCCCGGCGGCCCGGCTCGGTCCGCTCCCGCTGGCGTACGAGGCGTTCTCGCCGTTTCGCACCGTGAATCACTACGGCCTCTTCGCGATCATGACCAAGGAACGTCCGGAGATCCTCATTGAGGGAAGCATGGACGGCACCGACTGGAAGACGTACGAGTTCCGATACAAGCCGGGAGAGCCGACAAGGACCCCGCCGTTCGTCGCGCCCCACCAACCGCGTTTGGACTGGCAAATGTGGTTCGCCGCCTTGAGCGACTTTCAGCATCAGCACTGGCTTCTGAGCCTCTGCGACAAGCTGCTTCGGAATTCGGCGCCCGTCTTGAGCCTGTTTTCCGGGAATCCGTTCCCGGGCGCATCGCCACGCTATATTCGCGCGGTGGTCTACCGATATCACTTTACGGATCCCGCCGCGCGCCGCGCGACCGGCGCCTGGTGGCGGCGCGAGATTCTCGGGCTCTACTGTCCCGTGCTCACGCTGGAAGCCGGCCGGCTTGCCGCGGCTCCCCCGGAGCTTCAGCGGTGACGCGCGGACGGCACGTCGTCGTGTGCGGCGCCGGCATCATCGGTCTCGCCACGGCCTATTACCTGCTCGAGCGCGGCCACCGCGTCACGATCGTCGAGCGCGGGGGACCCGAGCACGATTGCTGCTCGCTCGGAAACGCCGGCTTCATTTCCCCGAGTCACTTCCTTCCGTTGGCTGCTCCCGGCGTCGTTGTGAAGGCGCTCCGGTGGATGGGGGATCCGGAGAGTCCGTTCTACGTTCATCCCAGGCTCGATCCCGGGCTGATGGCGTGGGGGTTTCAATTCTGGCGCGCGTCCAACAGAACCCGTGCGCACCGGGCGGGACCCCTCCTGCGCGATCTAAACCTGGCGAGCCGCTCGCTCTACGAAGATCTGGCCCGACGCACGGATAATGAGTTCGGGCTCCAATGCCGGGGCCTGCTTGTTCTGGTCCGCTCGGAGCAGGGGCTCGAGGAGGAGGCGGCGCTGGCTTCGAGATCGCGCGAGCTTGGGATGCCCTCCCAGGTGCTTGGGGCGGAGGAGATCGCGGCGCTGGAGCCCGGCGTGACGCTCGATGTCTTGGGCGGGGTTCTCTATTCCCTCGACGCGCATCTCGTACCTCAACGGCTCGTGGCGACGCTGACGCGGCTGGTGACGGAGCGAGGGGGCGTCTTCCTGTGGAACGCGGAGGTGGGCGGCTGGCGGCGCCGCGGTGTTGCTTTGGAAGCCGCCGTTACCGGCAACGGCGATATCGAAGGAGACGAGTTCGTCCTGGCGGCAGGTGCGTGGACGCCGATTCTCGCGCGCAAGCTCGGGTTGGGGATCCCCATGCAGCCGGGCAAAGGTTACAGCGTAACGCTCGGCGCCCCGCTTGAGCTGCCGCAGCACTCGCTCATACTTCAAGAAGCGAGGGTCGCGATTACGCCGATGGGATCATCGCTCCGCGTGGGGGGAACGATGGAGCTAGCCGGCTACGACCTTCGAATCAACCCGCCGCGCATCCGGGGCATGACCCGCTCCCTCTCGAGATACCTTCCTGCGTTTCGCCCCGAGGATTTCGCTTCGTGCCGGCCATGGTGCGGGCTCCGTCCGTGCACTCCTGACGGTCTCCCCTACGTCGGGCGCACCCGGCGATGGCAAAATCTGATCGTGGCGGCAGGCCACGCCATGATGGGGATCAGCATGGGGCCGATCACGGGGAAGCTCGTCGCCGAAATCGTATCCGGGCAGGCGCCGACGGTTGAGCTTGCAGACTTGAGGCCCGATCGGTACGGCTGAGCCTCGTTAGGTCGGAAGGCCTTCCATGCCGGACGGGCCCACCCGCCGCGGACTAACCGGCCGCGGGCGCCTGCGGCTGGCTGTTGGAGCTCCACATGTCCCTGTAGATCTTCCAATCGGCGCCATCGCGCTTCCACACGACGATGTACTTGCCGACGTCCATCGTGCTTCCGTTGGTTGCGATCAGGGTGTAGCGACCGGTCTCCCACGCGGTGGCCGGGTTGCCGTCCACCTCGACCGTCTCGAACTGAAACCGTGCGACCGGCATCGCCAGCACACCTTTCCACAGCTCCTGGATCGCGCTCCGACCCGCCACCGGGGCAACGCCAGGCGGGAATACCTGAGCATCCTCAGCGTAAAGCTGTCCTATCGCGGAAGGATCGCGATGCGAAAAAGCTTCGGAGAATCGCGCGCGCTGGGCTTCGAGCGCTGCTTTCAGGGCGGCGGGGTCTTGTCCTCTCTCGGAAGCGCAACCGCCCGCGAGTCCGATCAGGGCGAGAAGAGCAAGGGCTTGCAGGTTGAATCCCCGGGTCATCCATGATCGCGGCACGTGGCGCGATCCTCCTCTGGTTTTCGAACGTCGGCTTAGATCCGTCCCCGGTTGCGTCGATCGATCCCGTGAGATTTCCGGGGCCGCCTGCCATGGGTGGCCTGCGGCTCAGCCCCCTGCCCGGGTTGAGGGCGCGCCTGGGGCGCGTGTCCTGAGGCTCCGTGCGTGCGCCCCCTGGAATGAGAGCCGCCCGGGCCGGCCCGCCCGCGCGGCGGTTGGAACGGGGCGGATTTTCGTTGCGCCGGACGCTGTTTGTAATCGAAATCGGGGAGAATCACGCGAGGCACAGACCGTCCGAGGAAACGCTCGATCGCGGTCAGCTGCTTCTGTTCCTCGGGGGCGATGAGCGTAAAGGCGTCGCCGACCGCATCGACGCGTCCGGTCCGCCCGATCCGATGAACGTAGTCCTCGGGCGCATGCGGCACGTCGTAGTTGATGACGTGGGTGATTCCCTCGACATCGATGCCGCGCGACGCGATGTCGGTCGCGACCAGGACCTGTACGCGGCCGCGTCTCAGGTCGCCTAGGGCACGCTCACGCTGGCTCTGGCTCCGGTTTCCGTGGAGCGTTGCCACGGAATGGCCGCGGCGCTGGAGATCCTTCGCGAGCTTGTCGGCGCCGTGCTTGGTCCTCGCGAACACGATCACGCTGCTCACCTCGGAGCGCGAGAGCATGGAGTCGAGGAGGTCGGTCTTCAAATGCCGAGGCACCGGATAGACGGCCTGCGTGATTCCGGCAGCGGGCCGCTGAGGCGGCGCCAGGTCGACGCGGGCGGGATGGCGGAGCGCCTCCTGCGCCACCCGGTTCAAATCGGGCGGCATCGTGGCCGAGAACATGAGGGTCTGGCGATCGCGGGGCATGAGGCGAAGGATCCGTTTTAAGTCAGGGGCGAAGCCCATGTCCACCATCCGGTCCGCCTCGTCGAGCACCAGCACCTCGATGTAGTCGAGCCGGAGCGCCAGCCGGTCGTGCAAATCCAGCAACCTCCCGGGCGTCGCGACAAGAAAATCGACCCCGATCTGCTTCAGCATTCGCTCCTGGGGCGGGATGGGAACGCCGCCGTACACGACTCCGACGCGAAGGTCCGTGAATCGCGCGTAGTCACGCGCGTTCGTTTCCACCTGGGCGGCGAGCTCGCGCGTCGGCGTCAGGACGAGGACCCGGAGGCGCCGCGGTCCTCCGAGCAGGCGCGTCAGGATGGGAAGGACGAACGCCGCGGTCTTTCCGGTTCCGGTCTGGGCCGCGCCGATCAGGTCCTTGCCTTCGAGAATGATCGGGATGGCTTTGCTCTGGATCGGTGTGGGCTGGACATATCCGGCTGCCCGCACGCCTTTGACGACGAGCGGGGAGAGTCCTAGCGAGGCAAAAGGCATGCTGGGGAGAATACGCGACTTCGGCCGGGGCCGCTGCTAGAATCGACAGCTTGAGCTCCCGCCCGGTTCCCGACGCACCCTCCTTTGGCCATCCGATGCTGAATCTCTGGTCCTTGGACCCGGACGTGACCTATTTGAACCATGGGACGGTCGGGGCCCCGCCGCGCCGGGTCCTTGCGGCACAGCAGGCCATCCGGGACGAAATCGAACGACAGCCGTCGCGCTTCCTGCTGCGCGAGCTCTCCGCGATAACGGTCGGCGAGCCACGCACGGCCAAGCCACGGATGCGCGCGGCCGCCGATCAGGTGGCCGCCTTCCTGGGAGCGCGCGGGGACGATCTCGTCTTCGTGGACAACGCGACGACCGGCATCAACGCCGTGCTCCGCTCGTTCCCTTTCGGGGAAGGGGATGAAATCCTCATCGGCGATCATGCCTACGGCGCCATCGCGAACGCGGCCGCGTTCCATGCGAAAGAGCGCGGAGCACGGGTGCATACGGTGGAGCTGCCGGACCCATCGCGGGGAGAGGGCGCATTCGTCGAGTGTGTGGTCCGGGCGATCGGCCCTCGGACCCGCCTGGTCATCGTCGACCACATCACCTCCGAGAGCGCGCTGGTCCTGCCGATCGCCGAGATCGTCGCGCGTTGTCGCCGCCAAGGCGTCGCGGTCCTGATCGACGGCGCGCATGCGCCGGGCGCTCTTCCTATTGACCTCCCGGCATTAGGTGCGGACTGGTACGTGGGCAACCTCCACAAATGGGCATACGCGCCCCGAAGCTGCGCGTTTCTCTGGGCGGCCGCGGGACGTCAGGAGAGCCTCCATCCGCTCGTCATCTCTTGGGGACTCGGGCAGGGGTTTGCGGCCGAGTTCGATTGGGTCGGAACCAAGGATCCAACGGCCTACCTGGCCGCGCCCGAGGGGATCACGTTCATGCGGGAGCTGGGCATGGTAGCGGTCCGGTCCTACAACCACCGTCTCGCCTGGGAGGGCGCCGCGCTCTTGAGCGCGCGCTTGCGAACGAGCTTCCATGCGCAGGAATCGATGGTTGGCACCATGGCGACGGTCCCGCTTCCCGAGCGCATGGGATCCACCAGCGAGGACGCGGCCCGGCTGCGCGACGCGCTCCTCTTCCAAGATCGCATCGAGGTACAAATCCACGCATGGCGTGGCCGAGTCTGGGTACGACTTTCCACCCAAATCTACAATGAAATCGCGGATGTAGAGCGGCTCGCGACGGCCATCGCGGCCAGATTTTGAGCCGCTCGGGCGCGATCTGCATTTTGCCCGACCCCGGGACAAAAGTCGAAATCGCTTGAGTTTCCCAGTACCATCGCCGATATTGCTAACAGTAGCCCCCATCTAGAGAGGACCCCCATTTGCTCACAATCGGGATATTGACCGGCTGTTTCGTCTCCGTCGTTCAATCCAGCTTTTTCGAGTGGGCGTTTCACCGGTATTGGCTTCATCGCCCGTGGCTTCCGAAGGACTGCTTCACGACGCATACGCTTATCCACCACCAATTGTGCAAGTTCGACGATACCTTCCACGTGGTGGAGGAGGAGCAGGAGGAAGCCCTTCACTTCCAATGGTGGGGGGGGCCGATCCTCATCGCCATCAACACGGCTCCCTGGGTACTCGTGGCCTGGGGCCTCACGGCGCTCGGCGTGCACCTACCCTACGTGGCATTTATCGTGGCGTTCGCGGCGACGCTCACCACCTACTATGTAGGATACGAGAGCCTGCACTATTTCATGCACAAGCCGAGCCTCAAGTTCATTGAACGGTCGAGGTACTTTCAATTTCTGAAGCGGCACCACCGGATTCATCACGTCCACATGAACCGCAATCTAAACGTGCTGCTCCCGCTCGCGGATCTGGTGATGGGGACGCTCGTCACCAAGATGCCGGCTCCGGTTCCAACCCCTCCGTCGGCGCGGATGGTGGCGCGCCGCCATAGTCACTTCGGGAAGCGCGCGCAGAACAGCTAAGGCGTACCTGCCAACCGGTTGTCCCGCGAACACGATTCCAGCCGAGATCACGTCCCCGAATCGCACGTCGTGCGCGGCGAAAGAAAAACTCCTTAGACGCCGTTCTCCACGGCGCCTGGAATGTCCTTGAGGGCAAGGACACCGACCACTTTCATGCCCCGGGTGAGGACAGGCAGCAGGGGGACTCGGTTCTCCTTCATGAGGCTTGCCGCCTCCGTAACTTCGGTGCCCTCGAAGCAGAAGAGGATGTCGGGTGTGATAATGTCCGCGACCCGCATGGGCAAAGAGCGACGTCTCATCGGGGCGACCCGTGCTGCGATTTCCCGCCGGCTGATCAATCCAACCAGGAGCCCATCCTTGCAGACAGGGAGAGGATCGCTCTCGTACGATCCCAACTTGCGGGCTACCTCTTCGAGCGAGGCGTTGGCCTGGACAATTTCGAATCTCCGTGTCATGAGCTCACCAGCGGTCATGGTGTTCCTCCAGGGCAGTCCGCGGATTCAGGAGGCCGGGGTCGGCGCGCAGACGGGGCTGCTCTATTACCTGAACCTCACCACCTAACAAGTCTCGTGCCGATCAATTACGGAGTTCGAAGGAACCTTCCTTGAATCTTTGAGCGCTGCGGAATTACGAGGCAGGTGCGCGGGCGATTCGCGGGTGGACGGTCGTACGAGGACAGGCTCGCGCCCATTATGTGCAGAAAAGGGAGCACCGCTTGTAATAACTTCACGCACGAGGCACGCGTGCCAACAGGGGCCCACCATTTTCCATGGATTTTCGGCCGGCGCTCTTCGTTTCCCGGCATTGGCGCGCGCTCTGCTTGGGTGTTCGTGAGTGAGACACGAACCGGTTTCTGGAAAGGAGTCTGGATCCATGCGACGCCGAGCGGATGCCACACAAGGAGCGCCTAGGCCATGACCCTTGGCGCTTACCGGCGAAAGCGGGATTTCAGCCGTACGCCCGAGCCCAAGGGCGGCGCAAAGACCTCCCAGCTGTGGCGGTTCGTGGTCCAGAAGCACGCTGCCTCGCGGCTGCACTACGACTTCCGCTTGGAGTTGGACGGTGTACTGAAGAGCTGGGCCGTCCCCAAAGGCCCGAGCCCTGATCCCGGGGAGAGGCGGCTCGCCGTTCAGGTGGAGGACCACCCGATCGAGTACGGCGCCTTCGAGGGAACCATTCCGAAAGGCCAATACGGTGCTGGTACCGTGGGGATCTGGGATGTCGGCGCGTGGGCGCCGGTCGGGGACCCACATGAGGGCCTCAAGCGTGGGCATCTCGTCTTCGAGCTGACAGGCGGGAAGCTCACCGGGAGGTGGGCCCTGATCCGGATCCGTGGGCGGGTGGACAAGAGCGGCGGGAAGAACTGGCTTCTCCTCAAGGAGGGGGCGGACCCCGCTCAACGAGAATGAGGAGGTGCCACATGCTCTGGACGATCGCAGGGCGACGGAGACTCATAAAGTCGGCGACCGGCGGCGGGCAACTCTGCGGATCCCCGCGAGCCGCGTGATCACCCACCATCCGGTCGCCACTCCACCACTCTGGTTCTATCACCAAGCCGGCCGGGTCCGCCTCCAGATTGCCCACGCCGGCGGCCGCCGGTGCGGCCAGGGCAGCCGGGACCCTCGTCTTTGACCTGGCGATTTCCTGATCCCATCGCAAGAGCGACGCTGCGTCTCCCCGGCGGGTTCACAACGACGCAATGCGGCTCGCATTCAGGCGGCCGGGGGGCGAGAGGTTCCCGCGCCCGGTTTCCCCTCGGCCCTGCGGCTGCGCATGTACTCCTCGCGTCCCTTCTCGATGGCCGACTTCGCGTCGTCTTTGAATTCGTTCAGGCTGTCGCGCGTCCGCGTCATGGCCTGGCGCGCGCCGTCACTCCAGCGCCGCACGGTGGAGCCGACGCGCCGTCGCGTGTCCCTCCCGTGGGCGGGGGCGAGGAGCAAGGCAATTCCGGCTCCCACCAGGGCTCCAACCACGAAGGGGACGATGTTCCGGGCGTTGTGTCCTATGTCGTTTGAGTCGGGGTACACATCCATGGTCTCCTCCGATGACCGGCCAGCGAGGGCCGGATCTGTGGTTCCAAGCGAATCCTTGTTTGAATGGCTCTCGCGAATACGTGAACCTAAGCGAACGCGGCGGACACCTTTGTTACAATTGGAGCCCTGGTTCGGGGCCGGGTTCCGGCCCCGCCGGCGACGCAGCCGCCTCTAGTTGGAGGGGCCGGTCGCTCCTGGCATCCGGCGGACAACCGCGACCAACCGGCTTCTAAGCAATATCAGGGCCCATGGGACAAGCTGGAGGAGCAACCGGCCCCGTTTCCCAAATTTTCAAAGACTTGGCTTGCAATGCTTACGGGCCCCCGCCACAATAATTGCGATGCACCGGTGACTGCTGCGCCTGTTCTCTAACGCTGGCTACCATGGGACCGCGCATTGGTACGCAGCTCAAGGTCGACATCTCGGCGCACCAACCCCGATAACCACGACCCCATGGATCCACTCATGCCTGAAGGACCCCCGTTTGTATGGGATCCGGCCCTCGTGACTGACGAGGAGGCGCTGCGGGCGCTGGAGACCGATCTGCGCCTCGCCGCCCATCTACGCGCGTTGTCCCGCGTGTCGGTGGCAACCGCCCACGACATTCGGACCCCGCTCCACACGATGGTCCTCTACTTGGAGCTTCTGCGTCGAACCATCGCGGACAAGTCCGGCCCGGATACGTCGGTTCGTCAGGAGCGGTACCTGGATGTCATCGGTTCAGAGATTCAGAGGCTCGAGCAGATGCTGGTGAGCCTCTTGGGCCAAACGCGGGTCGCCGAGGAAACAATTGAGCGCTTTGATCTTGTCGGAGCCGCCCGTGACCTCCATGGGTTCCTCGATCCGTATTGCCGCCGGGCAAAAGTGCGGGTTTCTCTTACCCTGCCCGATACGACGGTCCTGGTGGAAGGCAATCGAGATTCGATCAAGCAGGCGCTGATCCACATCCTCATGACCATCGTGGAGGCATTTCCGGACGGTGGGGACATAGGCATGTCCGTCGCCACCGGTCGAGGAAAGGCGGTCTTTTTGATCACGGGCGCGGGGCCGGGAATGCCGGCAGCGATCCTCGACGGCTCGAGCGGGGCACCCCCGACAAACCGCGCCTTCGGCGCGGAGCGGGGCCTTTACGTGGCGCGTCGCGTCGTGGAACGTCACGGCGGAAGCATCAAGGTCCGATCCGGCGGCCGGCCCGGCACGGGCGCCAGCCTGGAAATCCAGCTCCCGCTGGCCGCACCGGAAGGCTGAGGAGACATGCCGGTCGCATTGATCGTCGACGACGAAGCCAACAGCCTCGCGGCCATGACGGAGCTCGCGGAACTGGAGGGCTTCTCCACGATGACTGCCGGAACGTTGGCGGAGGGCCGCGACCGGCTTGCCCAAGCGCGCCCCGACGTCATCCTCGTGGATCTGATGTTGCCCGACGGAAACGGCCTGGACCTGCTCCAGGCCATCGAGCCGGGGCCGCGTCCGGAAATCATCTTGATCACGGGACACGCGTCGGTGGATTCCGCGGTGGCGGCGCTCCGCGGCGGTGTGCTCGATTACCTGACCAAGCCGGTCGATATCCGCCGGCTGAAGACCGTTCTTGCGAACGTCTCGCGCACGCTGGCGCTCAAGGAGGAGATCGGCTCCTTGCGCGGTGAACTGCGCGAGCTGGGACGCTTCGGGCGGCTGATCGGAAACTCCCAGATCATGCACAAGGTCTACGACCTCGTGGTCAAGGTAGCCCCGACCGACGCGACCGTGCTGCTCGTCGGCGAGAGCGGCACCGGAAAGGAAGAGGTGGCCGCCACGATCCACGAGCTCGGACGCCGGCGTGGCCAGGCCTTCCTTCCCGTCAATTGCGGCGCGGTGCCAGCCAACCTCATCGAAAGCGAGTTGTTCGGGCACGAGCGCGGCAGCTTCACCGGGGCGACGCAGCTCCATCGCGGGCACTTCGAGCGTGCCTCTCGCGGGACGCTTTTCCTCGACGAGGTCACGGAGATGCCCCTCGAGCTTCAAGTGAAGCTCCTGCGCGTTCTGGAGACCGGGACACTGCTTCGCGTCGGCGGGGATGAGCCGATCTCAGTGGATGTCCGGGTGATTGCGGCCAGCAACCGGCCGCCCGAGGCCGCCGTCAAGGAAGGCAAGTTCCGAGAGGACCTGCTCTACCGGCTCAACGTTTTCCCGATCGTGCTTCCCCCGTTGCGCGACCGGGGCAGCGACATCGACCTTTTGGCGGACCACTTCCTCGCTCAGATCAACCGCGAGGAGGGGGCCTCCAAGAGGTTCGGCGCCGCTGCCCTCCGGAGGATGGCGGCCTACAGCTGGCCGGGAAACGTGCGCGAGCTCAAGAACATGATCCGGCGAGCATTCATTCTGAGCGAGGATGTCGTTGAGATGGACGCGCTCCCGGTCGGCCCCGCCGCCCGGGCAGTTTCAGGGGCGCCGTCGTCCAACGACGCGATGCAGGTGGGGATGTCGCTCGCGGAGATCGAGCGGCACTTCATCCTGGCCACGCTGGAGCATTTCGGCGGGGACAAGAGGAAGGCGGCCGAGGTCCTCGGGATCAGCCTGAAGACAATCTACAACCGCCTGAACAACTACTCCGCGACGGTGTAGTTCTCCGGCGCTACCCCGCTCGACCGCTCAGAATCGCGTGCCTCCCCCCGGCAAGGGCGCGCGAGGTCTCCGGATCAATCAGCGACCGATACGCTTTGACGTAGTCTTCCGCCATGCGCCTTGAAGTGAACCGCTCCTCGAATACCCTCCGGCATGACGCGCGGCTGAGATCGCCGATCCGCTTCACAGCGCTCACGGCCTCGTCGATGGATCCCACAACGTAGCCAGTCACACCGTCTTCGATCACCTCCGGAACGGAGCCTCGTCGGTAAGCGATCACCGGGGTACCGCACGCCATAGCCTCGATCATGACAAGCCCGAACGGCTCCGGCCAATCGATGGGGAAGAGCAGGGCGTAGGCGTCGCTCAGGAAGGGGACCTTCTCTTGTTCCCCGATTTCGCCAAGGAATTCTATCCCCGGACCGCCGAGGAGAGGCCGGATGACGTCGTCGAAATAGTCGCGGTCCACAGGGTCGATTTTGGCGGCAATCTTGATCTCCATGCCTGCCCGTTGCGCGATCTCGATCGCGCGATCGACCCGTTTTTCGGGCGAGATGCGCCCCAGAAACGCGAGGTAGCCGCCGCCCTCCAATCGAGGCGTGCCGAACGCTTGCGGAAGGCCGTGGTGGACCGTGGTCAGCCAGTTCGCCCAGGGAAGCGGTGAACGTTGAGCGTCCGAAATGGATACAAGCCGCATGTCGGAGTATTCGCGATAGATGGGGACTAGATCCGCGAGATCCAACCGGCCGTGTAGCGTCGTGAGCGTGGGCACCTTCAGCCGGCGCGAGAGCGGGAAATGCATGTAGTCACAGTGAAAGTGGATCACGTCGAACCGGTGCGACTCCCGCATGACCCGTTCGAGCATGAGGATGTGGTGAGCCAGCGGATCCCTGCAATCCTCGAGACGAAGGGATCGGGGACAAACGGGGATGAGCCGGGCCGCGGTGTCGGAATCGCCGCTTGCGAACAGGGTCACGTCGTGGCCCTCCGACACCAGCTCCTCCGTCAGATAGGAGACGACTCGCTCCGTTCCTCCATAGAGCTTCGGTGGAACCGACTCGTAGAGAGGCGCCACCTGGGCGATCGAAAGACGTTCCGGAAAGGTGCAGCGCGTACCGGATCGGCCATCGTCGAATGGCTTCCATGCCGCACCCTTTGCCCCAAAATCGACAATGGTCTCTATGGACATACGCCCCTCCGACCTTCTTCCGGACTTGGGTAAGTAGAGGTTCTGAGCGCCGCAGCCTTCCTTTATTTAATGCAGCACGCGGCATGCCGACACACGTGAGTATGGGCTGGGCTGCCGAGGTGTGTGGGCCCGGTCGCTTCCTTGTAGCTTCTACAACGGGCGGGCACCCCTTTACATGGGTTGCCCTACGTGCAGAGGATCGCACGGCCAGCCATCTCGGAGCCGATTTTCTTTTAGTCCCATGGACATCCTTTCACCGATGCGAGCTTTAGCGAAGCGCGCCCACTTGAGAAATCGACGCCTCGCGCTTCCACCGGGGGGACCCTCGGTGTCGGTGGCACGATTGGTGCGAATGCGAATCGGATAGTCGAGAGCGACTCTTCCACGAACAGTTCGTACCAGTCGCGCGCCGGAATGTGCGCGCTTGAGGTTTTAAGCGAGCGGGTGCTGGGGTCCGGACGTCAAAGATCTGGCCCCAGACCAAACGGCAGAGTCTACGGTCCGATCCTCCGGCTCTGCTCGCTTTGGTCTGTACGACCCAGGGGCCCTCCACTGGCCTTCCGACCGGGACTGGGCGGTTCCCCACCCAACCCTCTCCCCTTAATGGAGGGCCCCTCTCTTTTCGGGATAGGTACGCGGGAGCAAATCATGTCGCTTCTACTTCAAATTTGCGTCGTCATCGTGACGATTTCGGTCGTCGCCATCGCCGTCGCCACCATCAAGGTCGCGCGGGACTTTCGAAAGGCCTCAAACGACTTCTCCAACCTTGCGGAAGAAATCCGGCAGTGGATCGATCAGCTCAAGAGTGTCACGCACGACGCCCGCGGAGCCGTTGCTTCGATACGAGAAACCGTCCCACGCCTTCGACACGTGCTGGATCGCTTCGAATCCATTGGAGAGCGCACGGTGGCGTTTTCCGATGCCATGCTCCATGAGGTGGAAGAGCCCGTTCGGGCCGCACTCGCGGTGGCCCGAGGCGTGAGATACGGGACCCGGCGACTCATCGAGCGTATGACCCGACGGTTCACGGACCGCTCCTCGCACAACGGAGGCGTGACCTATGAGTGATCCTTCGCGGATGCCTACCACCGCAGGCGCCGCGTACTGACACAGCCAAGCAGCAGGCAGCGATTCCCCGGCGAGGCAACGCTACCTCAGGCGCAGTGTTCAGCCAGCTCGGAGCGGCTCTGGGACCCGAAGAGACACCTTGTGCGCCCGTTCCCGAGCGATAGACCTTCTCACAAGGAGCGGTGCCCGCCGGGGTCCCTACCCCGGCATCGCCCAGACCCTCAAGCTTCCTTCGGGCCCAAGCGCCGGCATTCCGGCAGCGATGTTGCGCCCAAAGTGTTTCTTCCATAGACTCCCGTGCCGCAACCGAAAACGTCCGACGGCCACGGACGATATGGCGGTCGCCGATTCAACCCTCGATCTCTGCCTGGAGAATTCTTCGCCCTATGCCGACCCGCCGTTTCCTCACGAGCCTCATAGCCGGCCTCGGGGTCGCCGCGATCTATCTGCTTGCGGGAAAGGCAGGGTTGAGCCTCGCGTTCGTGAACGCGAGCGCTTCTGCGGTTTGGCCCCCTACGGGAATCGCGCTCGCGACGTTTCTTGTCCTCGGTTATCGCATCTGGCCGGGCGTGCTGCTCGGGGCGTTCCTCGTGAACATTACGACGGCGGGAAACGCGGCTACCTCGGTGGGCATCGCGGTAGGGAACACGCTGGAGGGGCTGCTCGGGAGCTACCTCGTTCGCCGATTCGCGGGGGGCCCGGGTGTCTTCGAGCAGCCGAACAATATCTTCAAGTTCACGGTCCTTGCGGGGATGTTGAGCACCGCGGTGAGCGCGACGATCGGCGTCACAACGCTTTCCCTGGGTGGGTTCGCTGCGTGGCCCGATTTCTGGGCCATCTGGCTCACCTGGTGGCTCGGAGACGCCTCCGGCGCGCTCGTCGTGGCGCCCGTCGCGGTGCTCTGGTTACTCAAGCCGAAGGTGCTCTGGACCGGGAAGGAAGTCGCCGAGGCGGCCTTGCTCCTGCTCACGCTGGGCACGGTGGCCTTGCTCGTGTTCCATGGTTTCCCCCCCTTCGCGGACAAGCGATACCCCCTGGAATACTTCTGTCTCCCTCCTTTGGTATGGGCCGCGTTCCGCTTCAGTCAGCGGGGGGCCGCGACCGCCGTTGCGATGCTCTCCGCAGTGGCCATCGTCGGGACGCTGCGAGGTTATGGGCCCTTTGCGGGCCGCCCACCGAACGAGTCGCTCCTTCTGCTCCAAGGCTTCATGGCGGTGGTATCGATCATGATTCTCTCCGTGGCGGCGGCGGTCACGGGCCGACGCCGCGCCGAAGGGGCCATGCGCCGGCTCAACGAGGAGCTGGAGCAAAGGGTCACGGAGCGGACCGAGCAGCTCTGGACGTCCAATCAGGAGCTTCGGAACCAGATCGTCAAACGGGCTCGTGCCCAAGAGAAGTTGGAGAAGAGCGAGGCCCGGCTTCGTGAAGCTCAGCGAGCGGCGCGGATGGGAAGCTGGGAATGGGACATCGAACGGAACGTCGTCTGGTGGTCGGACGAGCTCTACTCCATTTACGGGCTCGACCCCGGCACGTTCGGGGCCAGCTACGAAGCATTCCTGGAACGAATCCATCCCGACGATCGCGAGCATGCCAGCACCGTGGTGTCCACCGCGGTCCGCGAGAAGCAGCCCTTCAGCTTCGAGCACCGGATCGTCCGGCCCGACGGGAGCACCCGTGTTCTTCTCGGCCAGGGAGGTATCCTGACGGACGCGCGCGGCAAACCGGTGCGGATGATCGGGACGGGCCAGGACATCACCGAGCATAAGAAAGCGGAGACCGCCCGTGCCTCGCTGGCCCGCGAGCAGGCGGCCCGCCGAGAGGCCGAGGCCGCCAATCGTCTCAAGGACGAGTTTCTCGCCACGCTCTCGCACGAGCTGCGCACGCCGCTCAATGCCATCATGGGTTGGGCGAACCTTCTTCGAGAAGGGCGGCTGGATCCGGACACGACCGCGCGGGCCGTGGAAACAATCACTCGGAACGTCCGGATTCAGAGTCATCTGATCTCGGACATCCTGGATATTTCGCGGATGGCGGTCGGGCAGTTGG
>DASXTQ010000098.1:0-4282 GCA_036505295.1 Candidatus Eiseniibacteriota bacterium | reverse complement strand
TGGGTGCGCGTTCTTGATTCCGGCCCTCGCGCAGGTCGCGGCTGGATCGGTTGAAGCCTCGGGACTTCTCATGCTCTGGCTCACCGCGCGCGTCGCGGCGGTGATCCCACCCCTCCCGGCGCGCGCACTTCCGCCGCCGGTGGCGATCGCGGCCAGCCTTCTCGCGCTCCTGCTCGCGGCGGCCGCGTGGGAACACGCACGAGTCGAGCGCCGGCCTCGCGATCGCAGGACGGCGCAATGGTGCGCCCTCTTCGCCCTGGTCCTCGCGTGGGCCGCGCCCTTCGCGACCGGTCGCGGGCCGGAGGGGCGCGAGGCGTGGATGCTTGTGATCGACGTGGGCCAGGGGGACGCGGTGGTCGCCCATGCGCCGGGCGCGTCGATCCTGGTCGATGCCGGTCCTTCGACGGAGTCGCGGGACGAAGGGCGTCTCGCAGTGGAGCCGGCGCTGCGAGCGGAAGGCATCACTCGGATCCATACCGCGATCCTCTCCCACGCGCACCGCGATCACTATGGCGGGCTCGCTTGGCTCGCGGGGCGGGGTTACTTGGGGTCGCTCTTCGAGAACGGGCGCGATCCGACCGGGGCCTGGCGAGGCGCGATCCGGCTCGGGCTCGCGCGAGCGGGAGGGGCTCCCGTTGCCATCCGGGAGGATTCGACCGTCGTCCTGGGAGAAGGCTCGCGGCTTCGGGTCCTTGGGGCCGACCGACGGCTACCTGCCGGACGCTCCGCAAACGCGGAAGAGAACAATCGCTCCTTGGTGGCCTTTCTCGAGATGGGAGGTGCTAGGATCTGTCTTTCAGGCGACGTCGAGCGGGAAGCCGAAGCCTCGCTCCAGCGGAAGATGGGGATTTCCCAAGTGATGAAGGTGCCTCATCACGGAAGCAAGACTTCGAGCGACTCGGCCTGGATCGCCGCAACGCGGCCTCGAATTGCGCTCATCTCGTGCGGTGAGCGAAACCGTTTCGGTCACCCGGACCGTGCCACCGTGGGCCGCTACCTGCTCCGCGGGGCGCGGGTTTTCAGGACGGACCAGGAGGGCGCGATCCGCCTCACCTTCGCTCGGCACGGCGCCTGGGTATCCACGCGCGCCCATCCGGCTCCTGAGTTCGTCCGATGGAACGCGAATCCAGCGCTAACTCCTTCGGGACAATCCCCTTGAGAAGGCCCGCTTCCGATGGTATACGTGAGTAGGTGAAGTCGCTGCGGCTGCTCGTTCTGGCCTCCGGTCGGGGGACCCACGCGGTCAACCTGATCGAGGCGACGCGGGACGGCAGGATCTCGGGGGAAGTGGTTCGCGTCGTGAGCGATCGGCCGGACGCCGCGGTCCTTGATGAGGCCCGCGCGCTTGGCGTGGCAACGCAGGTGCTCAGTCCGACGACGAGGGGTGTGTCCCTGGGTCCGGAAGCGGAGCGGACGCTCCTCAAGATCGCAAGCGATGACCGGATCGATCTGATCGCCCTTTGCGGTTTCATGCGCCTGCTCGGACCGGAGTTTCTGAATCGTGTTTCGGCGCCGATTCTCAACGTGCATCCGGCGCTGCTCCCTGCGTTCCGCGGCCTCAACGCACAGCGCCAGGCCATCGAGGCGGGCGTCCGGGTGACCGGGGCGACGATCCACTTCGTGGACTCGGGAATGGACACGGGGCCGATCCTGCTACAGGCGCCCTTGGAAGTCCTGCCCGGCGACACGGAGAAGACGCTCTCGGAGCGGCTGCTTCCCCTGGAGCATCGCCTGTACGTCGAAGCCGTACAAGTGATCCAGCGCGGCGCGGTTCGCCGCGAGGGGCATCGGGTCGCCATCGATCCCGGACAGCCCAAGAACCCCCCCGCGGCCGCCGGCGCCGATCGGAGGAAATGACATGAAAGCGGTGGAGCGCGCGCTTCGCCAGGTCGAGATCCCCGGGCGAAAGCCCGACTACTCGGGGAAAGTTCGCGACCTCTACGATCTGGGCGACTCCCTTCTCATCGTGGCCACCGACCGCGTCTCGGCGTACGACGTTGTCCTGGACGAGGGGATTCCGGGCAAGGGGCGGGTGCTCACGCAGATCTCCCGCTTCTGGTTCGAGAAGCTCCGCGACCTGACGCCGAGTCATTACATCACGACCGAATTCGCCTCGTTCCCGGAGCCCTTCTCACGGTATCCTGCGCTCCTTGAGGGCCGCTCCATGCTCGTCCGGCGCGCGAAGCGGTACGACGTCGAATGCGTCGTGCGCGGCTACCTCGCGGGGTCGGGTTGGAAGGAGTATCAGGCGACCGGCGAAGTCTGCGGGGTCAAGCTCCCCTCGGGGCTCAAGCTCTCCTCGAAGCTTCCGCAACCGATCTTCACACCCGCCACGAAGGCGAGCGAGGGGCACGACGAGAACATCACCTTCGAGCGGATGGCCTCGATCGTCGGCGCCTCGGTCGCGGAAAGGCTCCGAGAGACGAGCTTCGCGATCTACCGGACCGCTGCCGCGCACGCGCTCGAACGTGGATTCATCCTCGCCGACACCAAGTTCGAGTTCGGAGAGCGCGACCAAGGCCTCCTCTGGATCGATGAAGCGCTCTCTCCGGATTCCTCGCGGTACTGGCCGGCTGAAGGCTTCCGGGAGGGGGTCGCTCAGGACAGCTTCGACAAGCAGGTGATCCGCGACTATCTCGATTCGATCCGCTGGGACCGCAATCCGCCGCCGCCGCGTCTTCCCGACGAAGTCGTGGAGAAGACGACCCGCCGCTACGAGGAAGCCCTCGCCACGATCGTAGGGAGTCCACGCGGCCGGTGAAGGAAATCCGGATCGGGCGCGCGCTCCTATCCGTCTCCGACAAGACAGGTCTGGTTGAGTTCGCGAACGGGCTCGCGCGCCACGGGGTGAAGATCGTCTCGACCGGCGGCACGGGCGCGGCGCTCAAGGACGCCGGGGTCTCGGTGCGCGACATCACCGAGGTCACCGGCTATCCGGAGCTCTTCGGTGGCCGCGTGAAAACCCTCCATCCCGCCGTGCATGGAGGGATTCTGTACCGGCGGGGCCTGGCAGCCGACGAGGAGGAGCGCCATCGCCACGGAATCGTCTCGATCGAAATGGTGGTGGTGAACCTCTACCCCTTCGAAGCGACCGCCGGGCGCGCGGGAACCCCCGACGCCGAGGTCATCGAGAAGATCGACATCGGGGGCCCGGCCTTGATCCGGGCGGCGGCGAAGAATCACGCCCACGTGCTCGTGGTCGTGAGCGCGAGCCAGTATCCCGAGGTGCTGGCCGCCCTGGACCGCGGGCACGGGTCGGTTCCGGCGGAGATGGCCCGGGACTTCGCGCGGCGCGCCTTCGAGAGGACCTCCGCGTACGATGCGGCGATCGCCCGCTTTCTCGCCTCTGCCGCGGCGAACGGCGGCCCGGCGGCGGCGTCCCCGGGCGGCGTCACCGCGCTCGCGGCGGGCCCCCGGAGCGTTCCGGAGCGGATCGAGCGGCGCTACCGTCTGCTGCAGAAGCTGCGTTACGGGGAGAACCCCGGGCAGGAGGGCGCTGTCTACGCGCCCGAGGAGGGAGGGCGCATCGAGGCCCTGGCCCAACTCCGGGGGAAGACGCTCTCCTATAACAATTTTCTCGATGTGGAGTCGGCGCTCGGGTTGCTTCACGAATTCGAAGAGCCTGCGGCGGTCGTCGTGAAGCACCGGAATCCCGCCGGAGCGGCCGTCGCGGCGACGGTCGCCGAAGCGCTCGCCCTTGCGCGCGACGCGGATCCGCTCTCGGCGTTCGGCGGGATTCTCGGGCTGAACCGCCCGCTCGACGACGCGGCGCTCGAGGGGATTGGAACCACCTTTCTCGAGGTCGTGCTCGCGCCTGGGATCGTGGTCTCGCCGGGGCGGCTCGAGAAGCTGAGAAAGAATCTCGTGGTGCTCGAGGTTCCGGATCTCCTGCGCGGGGCGGCCGACGCGCTGGCGACCCGGAGCCTCCTCGGGGGACTGCTCGCGGAAACACCGCCCAATCCGCCGCAATTTCAGAGCTGGATGACGGTGACGGCGAAACGGCCGACGGAACCGGAGGAACGCGACCTCAGATTCGCGTGGCGCGTGACGCGGCACGTCATCTCGAACGCGATCGTGATCGCGCGGGACGGTCGGACGCTCGGAATCGGGGCGGGGCAATCGTCGAGGGTGGACGCGGTGCGGCTCGCGCTCTTGAAGGCGGAGCGCTCCGGGCACGACGTCCGCGGCGCCGTTCTCTGTTCGGACGCCTTTTTCCCGTTCCCCGATTCGGTCGAGATGGCGGCCAAGGCGGGAATCGCCGCCATCGCGCAGCCGGGCGGAT
>DASXTQ010000097.1:0-12236 GCA_036505295.1 Candidatus Eiseniibacteriota bacterium | reverse complement strand
TTCCCTCCGGGTCGGCCCCGGGCACCATCGTGCAAAACGACATGAAAAAGATCCTCGCGGTCCCGAACCCGTACTACGCGCACTCCCAGTATGAGCTGACCCAGTTCGACCGCGTCATGAAGTTCACCAACATCCCGGCGTCACGTAACGTCACCATCCGAATCTTCAACCTGTCAGGGGATCTGATCCGGACCATACGCAGATCCGCCTCGGCCGGCGACGACATGTCGCGCGCCGAAATCGTTTGGGATCTGCACACGGACAACCGTCTCCCCGTCGGGAGCGGCGTCTACATCTACCGCGTTGATGTCGAGGGCGTCGGCACGAAAACAGATCGACTCGCCGTGTTCGTCGAAAAAGAGCGGTTGGACAACTTCTAATGGGGGGCCCGATCGCTATGAAGCCTATAACAATTCCTTCCCATGGACGGAGGGTCAGGGACATGAGGGCCTTTCTTGTAATCGCCCTCCCGCTCGCGCTGGTCGGCATCGCAGGAAGCGCGGAGGCTGGGGGGCTCGACCGGCTCGGAACAGCCGGAGCGCAGGAGCTACGCATCCCGGTGGGGGCCGCTGCGATCGCTCTCAGCGGGGCGTCGACGGCGCTCGGCAACGGTATCGCCAATCTTTACTACAACCCGGCATCGCTCGCAGCGACCGACAACGCGGAGGCGATGGTCGCCTACAGCAGCTACATCGCGGATACCAAGGTGAACTATGGGGTTGTCTCCACGAAGCTGGGATCCGCCGGGAATGTGGCGTTCTCGCTCAAGGTGCTGAACATTGGAGACATCATCGTGACCACGGAGGACGCGCCGGAGGGAACGGGAGAGATCCTCAATCCGACCTATTCCGTATTCGGTTTGTCCTACGGTCGGCGTATGACCGACAGGGTCATGCTTGGATTTACGGCGAGCTACATCAATGAAAAGATCGCACAGACCTCCGCGACCGGTCTTGCCATGGATTTCGGAGTCCAATACGACCCGGGCTGGCGCGGGCTCAGGTTCGGATTTGCGATGAAGAACGTCGGCCCCAACATGCGTTTCAGCGGTCCCGACTTCGAGCAACGGTTCATTCTTCCCGGTGATGACCCCTCGGCCCAGCCTCACGTGGTTCAGCTCGAGCCGACCGACTTCGAGCTGCCGTCGTATCTGCAGATCGGGGTCTCCTACGAACTGGGTGTCGCGGAAAAGCAGCACGCGACACTCTACGGGACGTTCCAGGGAAATAACTTCTCGACCGACGAGTATCGCTTGGGGGCGGAGTACATGCTTGGCGAGCACATCGCCCTGAGAGGGGGCTACGTGGGTCAGGCTGTGCTCAAGGAAGTGGACCGGCAGCCGGACTACCTCTACAGCTACAGCTACGGCGCCGGGCTCAATTTCAAGATGGGCGACCGTCCACTGAGCTTCGATTGGGCGGGGACGCACATGGGCGAATTCTTCGACGACAATCAGCAGGTCTCGCTCAAAATCGCGTTTTGAGCGGCACACGCAATTCGAGCGTTTCGCGGGGCGGGCCATTCCTGGTCCGCCCCGGTTCGCTGCACAGGCGAGGCGCCGCGGCTTTCTTGCTCCTCGTTCCGGTCCTCTCCGCGATTCTTTGGTGGGAGGGTCATGCCTCTGCGGGGTGCGACGTACCCTCGGGGCCACTTGCCGATTCGCTTGCCTTCGGCAGCGCCGCAGTGCGCTCCCACGTCGGCATCCTCGCGGTGTCTCTCGATCGGGGGGATACCCTCCTCGGGCTCAACCCGGAGGGCCGCTTCATCCCGGCGAGCAACATGAAGCTCTTCGTGACCGGGGCGTTCCTCAAGCAATTCGGGCCGGATGCGCGCGGGCTCACGGAGATCCTGGCGTCAGGCAAGCTCGACCGAAGCAAAGGGGGTCGCGAGCTCGCGCTCAAGGGGGATCTGGTCCTTCGTGGATCGGGCTACCCCGATGTATACCAGCTGCTCCGACCGGGCTCCCGGGGCCTTCTCGATTCGCTCGCCTATCTGCTTTACGAGTCGGGGATGCGGAAATTCGAGGGCACGCTTTGGGTGGATGGGACTCTCTTCGCCCGCGAGCCGTACGGGCCGGGATGGGCGGTCGACGACCTGCCGTGGTCCTATGGGGCTCCGCTGAATTCGGTGCTCGCGAACGGCAATGCCGCGACGCTCCTCGCGACCGCGACTCCGGCCGGCGTCGTGCTCTCCTTGGATCCCCCCGAGACGCCGCTCAAGATCGAGGGCCGGGTAACGCTCATGGACTCCTCGTCGGCGCCTGTGCTCGCGATCTCGCGGGATCCGGGCTCGCGAGTTCTCCGCGTCACCGGGAGGGTCCCGCGCGGCGGCTCCGCCAAGCGCCAGGTGGCCGTGCCGGAGCCGGATTCCACAGCCGGGCTCGTGCTCCTCGGCGCGATGAGGCGGGCGGGGATCAAGGTCAAGGGGACAGTCGCGACCATGCCGGCGAACGGCAGGCGGCCGGGTTCCAAGGAACCGGTGACGTTGACCAACCTCTCGTCCCCCCCGGCGTCGGAGGTCGTTTCCATGGTGGATGCCTACAGCCTGAACGTCGAGACGGAGGCGTTGCTGCGCCTCCTCGATCCCGCTCCGGCCGGGAAAACCGCCGCGCAGGGCCTGCGCAAGCTTTCATCGATGCTGGCGGAGGCCGGCGTGGATACCCTGGATCTCTCATTCGTGGACGGATCCGGCTTATCGCCGCTCAACCTCGCGACGCCGCGCGCGTTCGTCCGATGGCTCGCGTATCTCGGACAGGACTCCACGCTGAGCAAGGTCTTTCGGGAAACCCTCGCCGTCCCCGGTGGCGTGGGGACCCTCCAACGCCGCTTCCCGGACCTGGGCCCGGACGCGTCGCTCAGGGCCAAATCGGGAACGCTCACCAACGTGAGCGCGCTTTCGGGATACGTAACCTCCGCCGAGGGAGAGCGGATCGCGTTCTCGATCCTGAGCAACGGAAACAGGGGGGGCGTCGCTTCGGCACGAGCCGCGGAAGAGTCCATCGTCGGCGCTCTGAGCCGGTATCGAAGGGGAATTACGGAGCAGGGGGCAGCGCCTGGGGGTGCTATGCCAAGGATGATCCCACGATGAAGGCGCCGCCCCGGTTACGCCCAGGGGACCGGATCGGCATCGTCGCTCCCTCGGGGCCGGTGCTGCGCCGGTACGTCGTCGCGGGCCTCCGGGTCTTGGAACAGGCGGGCTATCGCCCAAAGCTCGGGCGGCATCTCTACGACCGGCGGGGCCATCTCGCGGGGACGGACGCCGCGCGCGCGGAGGATCTCAACCGCATGCTGCGCGATCCGGACATCCGGTGCGTGCTCATGGCGCGGGGTGGCTACGGGGCGATGCGAATCGCCGCCGAAGTGGATTGGAACGCGATGCGCCGCGACCCGAAGATCTTCGCGGGGTACTCGGACGCGACCTTCCTGCATCTCGGCTTTCAGGCTCACGCGCAGGTCCGCACGCTCCACGGGCCGAACCTGCACGGCCTGGGCTTCGGGCGGCGTGGGGAAATCAGCCGATGGCTCACATGGCTTTCGAACCCGAACCCCGCGCTTGGAATCCGCTCGTTGGCGGTCCCTCGACAGGTGGCGGGCGGACGCGCTTCGGTATCCGGACGCGTGCTGGGCGGCAATCTGGCTCTGGTCAACCACGCGGCCGGGACGCCGTTCCTTCCCTCCTTCCGCGGGGCGATTGTTTTCTTCGAAGAGGTCAACGAGCCACCGTACAAGATCGACGCCGTGCTCACGCATCTCTCTCTTGCGGACGCGCTCCGGGGAACCCGTGGGGTAGCCCTCGGGAGCTTCATCAACTGCGTGCCGAAACCGAAGCACCGCGAGCTCAGGTTGAGCGAGGTCCTGCGCGATCGTCTGGGGGGGTTGGGCGTACCGGTTCTCGCGGGGCTTCACGCCGGGCACGGGCGGCGGAACCTTCCATTGCCGCTCGGCGCGCACGCTACCCTCGACCCGCGCCGCGGGCGCCTCACGTTCGACGAGGGGCTGGTGTCCTGACTAGGCGTACACCCCGCGGAGCTGGATCGCGTCCACGACGCGCTTGATTGCCAGCATGAAGGCGGCGACCCGGAGCGAGACCTTGTGCTCCTCGGCCATCCTCGCGACGTCGTTGAACGCTGTGACCATGATGTGCTCCAGGCGTTCATTCACCTCGTCCTCGCGCCAGAAATAGCCCTGGCGGTCCTGGACCCACTCGAAGTAGGAGACCGTGACGCCTCCAGAGTTCGCGAGGATATCCGGGATGACCGTCACGCCCGCCTTGTTCAAGATCTTGTCCGCCTGGTGAGTCGTGGGGCCGTTCGCTCCCTCGGCGATGATGCGGGCGGAAAGGCGCGACGCATTCACGTGGGTGATTTGATTCTCGAGGGCGGCCGGGATGAGGATATCGCACGGGAGCTCGAGGATTTTCTTGCCCTCGACCGGTGTCCCGCCCGGAAACCCGGCCACCGTCTTCTTTTCGGAGAGATGGCGCATGAGGGCGGGCAAATCGAGCCCTTTCGGGTTCCCGACCCCTCCTTTGACGTCGCTCACCCCTACGATCAGCGCCCCGTCCTTGACGAGGAGGTCCGCCGCGACCGAGCCGACGTTCCCGAACCCCTGCACGACGACCTTGGCGCCCTTCAAGCTGAGGCCGATCTTCTTCGCGGCCTCGCGGATGACGAAGAGGACCCCCCGGCCGGTGGCCTCGCGGCGGCCCGCGGAACCGCCCAGCTCGAGCGGCTTGCCGGTCACCACCGAGGTGACGGTATGACGCGCGTGCATGGAATAGGTGTCCATGATCCAGGCCATCGTCTGCTCGTTCGTGTTGACGTCGGGCGCAGGCACATCCGACTCCGGTCCGATCACGTCGATCAAGTCCGCGACGTAGCGGCGGGTGAGCCGCTCCAGCTCGCCCTTGGACATCCTCGCGGGGTCGCACGCGACGCCCCCCTTGCCGCCCCCGAACGGAATCCCGACCACCGCGCATTTCCAGGTCATCCAGGCGGCGAGCGCCATGATCTCATCGAGGTTGACGTCGGGGTGGTAGCGGATTCCCCCCTTGGCGGGGCCGCGGATGATGGAGTGCTGAACGCGGTATCCGGTGAAGACGCGGAAGCTCCCGTCATCCATTTGGACCGGCAGCTTCACGATCGTCGCGCGGCGTGGCTCCTTGATGATCTGCACGAAGCTCGGATCGAGCTTGAGGCGTTGCGCCGCCTCCTCGAATTGGAGCCTCGCGTTTTCGAGGGGGTCCAGCTCCTTTTGGAGCTCGGAACCCATGTCCGCTCCTTCGAAAGGGGTCACGGTGGCCATCTCTGGATTCCCTGGTTGGAGGGCGCTAAGTCACGAATGTGCTTCATTTTTGAGCCCGCGGTAGTGTAGAGAAGAGGGGAACCTCAATCAAGCATGTACTACTTCTTCTACATCCCGGTCGGTACCGAAGCCCGCGTCCGGGGCACGCCTTGGGGGACGATCGCTTTGGCGTGCGCCAACGTCGGCGCGTTTCTCTTTTTCCGGCTTGCGCCGGGATTCGAGCCTGAATTCTACCGATTGACGCTCCTTCCCGGCGAACCGTCGGTCATCACCTCCATTACCTCCTCTTTTCTACACGCGGGCTGGGTTCACCTGCTGAGCAATCTTCTCTATCTTGGGATCCTCGCTCCGCCGATCGAGTCCCGCCTCGGCACCACGCGGTTTCTCATCGCCTACCTGGGATTCGCAGGCCTCGCGAACCTCGCCCAGGCCGGCTGGATGTTGGCCGCGGCACCCGATCTCGCGTCGACACCGATCCTGGGCTCCTCCGGGGCGATCGCCGGCGTCATGGGGCTCTTCCTCGTGAGGCTCTACTTCGTGCGGCTGCGCTTTGCCTCGGTCACCCTGCTCTATTTCCAGGGCATCACGAAGGCGAACAAGTTCGCGCTCCCCGCCGTGGTGGCGATCGCGGCCTGGTTCGCGCTTCAGGCGATCTACCAGCTGGTCGAGCCGGTCGAGGGGACCGCGTATGTCTCGCATCTGGCGGGCCTGGGTTCCGGCGTCGGGCTCGGTTTTCTGATGGGGCTGGCCGGGGAGGGCCGTCTCGAGCGGCGCCTCATTCTCGGGGATCGTTACGCGCAGAAAGGGGAATGGTTTGCGGCTTTGGGAGAGTACGAGGCGTATCTGGCCAAGCGCCCGGGCGACCCCGAGGTGCTGATCCGCGCCGCGCGCGTTCATCGGGTCACACACCAAAGCTCCCAATCGCTGGCGCGGTTTCGGGAGGCGATCTCGGCCTGGCTCAAACGCGGGGAGATCGAGGAGGCATGCGACGCGTTCGACGAGATGAAGCGTCTCTTGGGAGACGTGACGATCCCGTCCGGGGATCTGCTCCGCGTGGCGCGCGGCTACGAAGAACGTGGCCGGCCGAGCGACGCGAGCCGTGCCTACGAGGCCTACGGGCGGCACCACCCCGAAGCGGCGGGCGCCGTCACGGCGCTTCTCAAGTGCGCCGACATCGAGTGGAAGGCGCTCAACAATCCCGGCCGTGCCCTGTACGTCTGCCAGGAGCTCCTGAGCTACTCCTCACTGACGCCCGAGGTCGAGCGGCTTGCCCGGGACCGCCTGCGGGCCCTCGAGGAGGCGCTGGCGCTCCAACGAGGCGCGGCGTAGCCCGGGCACCGCTCCATTGTCTTTTTGGCGAGGTCGCCCGCTAGGGCAGGCAGTTCAGCTCGGCGAGGTCCTTGTTCCGATTGGTGGAGTCGAAGAGGTAGACGCGGAACTGGTGCCCCGGCGTGAGCGTCGCCCGCGGCACGCACCGGGAGATGAGTGCGTTCGCCTGGCTCACCTTGCTTTCGCGAATCACGAGCTCTTTCGGCAAGAGCGCGCGGTCCTGCGGCACGTACCACAGGAGCACCGTCGTGTCGCCGTGTGGATCGTAGGGCACCTGGATCTCGTAGAACCCTGTCCCCTCGGTGATGGCCGTGCCGGCCAGCGCTCCATCGATGAACAGATCCACAAGGACGTTGGAGATCGGACGATCGTTGATGTCCAGGACGGTTCCGGCAAAGGCGGCAAGCTGCCGGCCGACGCCCAACCCCTGGAATTCCTGGACGGACCTGCTGGAGGCGCTTTCGGGACGGGGTTCCGCTCTTTGTCCCGGTATGCTGGGTGGTGCTGCGAGTGCCGGGAGACTGATCAGAGCGCTGCTTGCGGAAAGCACGAGAATCCTCAAGATGGCTCGCATCATGGTCGATATCCTCCCCGTGGCGCGATGCCTGATGGACCTCTGTCAGGCACGCTAACACTCGTATCCCGGCCTGTCAACTCGGCTTCCGAGGAGAAATGACCTTGCGTCCCCGTCGGCGAGTCTGTTACGGTCCGCACACTTCATGCCATTAGAGCCTCCGTCCGCCAGGATGGAGGGAGGGAGTAGGCCCGCCATGTCGACCCACGAGATTCGGGAGGCACGGATGTCTTGGGACCAGCTGATGGGCGTCTTCTCCAACGACGTCGCGATCGACCTCGGAACGGCCAATACGCTGGTCTATCTCCGGGGGAAGGGGATCGTTCTGAACGAGCCTTCCGTCGTTGCGGTGGACCGGACCACCGGCAAGGTCATCGCGGTCGGCAAGGAAGCGAAGAGCATGCTGGGTCGTACGCCCGACGAGATCGTCGCCGTCCGTCCGCTCAAGGACGGCGTGATCGCCGACTTTGAGAAGACGGAGGATCTGCTCCGGGAGTTCATTCAGAAGGCGCTCCGGCGCCGTACCTGGGTCCGTCCGCGCATCATCATCTGTGTCCCCTCGGGAATCACCGAAGTCGAGAAGCGTGCCGTACAGGATTCGGCCCAGCATGCCGGCGCGCGGGAGGTCCTCCTGGTGCCGGAGCCCATCGCCGCGGCGATCGGGGTCGGGCTGCCCGTGGGGAAACCGTCGGGGAACATGATCATCGACATCGGAGGCGGCACCACCGAGATCGCCGTGATGGCGTTGAACTCGATCGTGAATCAGCAGTCGATCCGGGTCGGTGGGGATGAGATGGACGAAGCGATCGTCCAGTACGTCAAGAAGGCCTACAACCTCCTCATCGGCGAACAGACCGCGGAGGCGATCAAGATCAAGATCGGCTCGGCGTTCCGTCTGGAGCAGGAAGAGGAGATGGAGATCAAGGGCCGCGACCTCGTCGCGGGCATCCCCAAGACGATGAAGATTTCATCGGTCGAAGTCCGCGAAGCGTTGAGCGAGCCGCTCCAGCAGATCGTGGACGCGCTCATGCAGTCGCTGGAAAAGACTCCGCCCGAACTCGCCTCCGATATCGTAGACCGCGGCATCGTGATGACCGGCGGGGGATCCCTCCTCCGTGGAATCGACATGTTGCTGCGGGAAGCCACCAACTTGCCCATTACCGTCGCCGAGGATCCGCTCACCTGCGTCGTCCTCGGGACCGGAAAGATCCTCGACGATCCTACCCTCTACGAAAAGGTGCTCATGTCGGTCGTCCGCGACTGAGCGGCGGGCGTAAGGCCCGATGTTCCGGCTTCTATTCGCCCGGCGGGCCGATTGGGCGGCCCTCACGATTGCCTGCGTTCTTTCCGTGACCCTGATGCTCCTCGATCGCGGCCAGCAGGCGCGCGCCGCGTGGTTCGTCCAGCACACCGTTCTTGCCCCCGTGGACGCCGTCGTCGGGTGGGTGGACGCGGGTGTGGGCGTGTACTGGGAGAACCAGAAGCTGAAGAAGCGCCTCGCCCAAGTCCAGATCGAGGCGGATGCAACCCGGTCCGAGCGCCTCGAAAACGCGCGCCTGAGGCGCCTCTTGGCCCTCTCGCAGGAAAATCCTTCCGACCTCACGGCGGCGCGTGTGACGTCGCGGAGCCTGGATCGGCTCGGCGGAAGCCTCACGATCGACGAAGGCTCCAGGGAAGGGATCCTGCCGAACGGGGCCGTAATCACCCCCGAAGGGCTCGTCGGCCGCATCGAGCGTGTCGCGCCGCACGAGGCGAGGGTCCTCACGCTCCTCCATCGCGATTGCGCGGTCGCGGTGCGCGTGGGGCGATCGCGTGTCGACGGCGTGCTGCAATGGGAGTTCGGAGAGAACCCTGTCTTGAGCCTCCTATACGTTTCCTCGCAGGAGGATGTCAAACCCGGCGACTGGGTGTTCACATCGGGCTTGGGAGGCATCTTCCCGGAGGGCGTCCGGGTGGGGACCGTCACCCGGGTCGGCATCGCCGAGAACGGGCTGATGAAGGACGTTCAGGTAAAGCCCGCCGTGAACTTCCGCAGTCTCGAGGAGGTGCTCGTCTACTTGCGGGCGGGCGCGGGACGTGGCCCGCGGATGCTGCCCTTGGAGTCCACGGAGCCCGATAGCGCCGCGGCACCGGCCGCGATCGCAGGGCCTGCACCGGCCGCGGTCGCCGTGCCGGCGCCGGTCGCGAAAAAGCCGGCCGCGGTCGTCGCACCCCCCCCGGTGCCGGCTCCGAGCGAAAGCACGGAATCGGGGGACGGGCAGTGAAGGGCTTCCGGGACGCGCTCGTGCTGCTCGTCGTCCTGATCCTTCAAGCGACGGTCGTCCATCGGATCGCGATCGCCGGGGTCCGGCCCGACCTTCTGGTCGCGTTCGTCGTCTATTTCGGCTGGATGCGCGGGCCCATTCCGGGGGTGATCGGCGGGTTCACGGTGGGCCTCCTGCAAGATATCGATGCCCCGGGACCGCTCGGGCTCAACGCACTCGCCAAGACGGTCGTAGGTTTCATCGTGGCGAAAGCCGGATTTCGCGTCCATCGCTCCAATGTAGGCGTGCGGTTCGTCTTCTTCCTGACCGCGATGTTGGTCCACGACTTGATCTACTTCGGGGTCTATACCTCGGGCGACGTCGGAGGGCTCGTGCGGCAGTTCGTGTTCGTCGCGCTCCCGTCCGCTCTCTACACGACCGTCCTCGTCGTCCTGCTGCTCGCCACCGTGGAGCGGACCTCGCGCACGCTCCTGCTCCGGGACGAGGGATAGGGGATGCGCGCGGAGCCGATCGCTCTCGGCGGCTGGCAACGACGGGAGCGGATCCTCACGGTTGGGGTGGCGGGGATCTTCGCGCTCGTCCTCATGCGGCTTTTCTTCCTCCAGGTGCTCCAGGGACAGCGGTACCGCGAGCTTTCGGAGGGGAACCGGATTCGCGTGGAGGTGCTGACCGCCCCGCGAGGAGAGGTCCGAGACCGGAAGGGCCGCTTGCTCGCGGACTGCGTTCCTTCCTTTACGGTCACGCTCGATCCGTTCGACAAGGCATATACCCGGAATCCCGCGCACATCGACTCCACGCTGGCCACTCTCGGACCGATCCTCGGGGTAGATCCGGCCCTCCTCAAGGAGAAGATCCAGCGGGAACGCAAGGTCTCCTTCCTCCCCATCCGGCTCAAGAGAAACGTGGATATCAAGTCGGTCGCATTCGTTTCGGAGCATCGAGACCAGCTTCCCGGCGTCGAGGTCGAATCGGAGCCGCTTCGCCGTTACCCCCTCGGACTCATGGCGTCCCACCTGCTCGGATACGTCGGAGAAATTTCCGACAAGGAGCTGCTCGATCCTCAGTACGGCGACTATCTGAGCGGCGACCTCATCGGCCGGATGGGAATCGAACGGAGATACGAGAAGATCCTTCGCGGCCAGGACGGGAAACGTTTCCTCGAGGTGAACGCGCTGGGGAGGAAGGCTGAGCTTTTGGGCGACAAGCACCCCATCGTGCCCCGACGCGGCGTGGACCTCGAGCTGACGATCGACCTCGACGTCCAGCGCGCCGCCGAGGATGCGTTTCCGCCGGGGGCGCGGGGCGCGGTGGTCGCGCTGGATCCACGCAACGGCGAGGTCCTCGCGCTCGCGTCGAAGCCCAACTATGATCCGAACGAGTTCTCGACCGGGATCACCCAGGAGCGCTGGAGCGAGCTGAGCGGCGGAGGGAACTACCCGCTGTTCAACCGCGCGATCCAAGCCGCGTATCCGCCCGGATCCACGTTGAAGCCCTTCACCTCGCTCGCGGGACTGGAATGCGGCGCGATCGTCCCCGGCACCGTGTTCGCGAAGTCGTGCACGGGAGAGTTTCGGTTTGGAACCCGCCTGTTCGGCTGCTGGAACCATGACGGGCACGGCCTCCTCTCCATGCACGACGCAATCGTCCGGTCCTGCGACGTCTATTTCTACCAGCTGGGGTTGCGGATCGGCCTGGAACGCCTGGCTGCTTTCATGTCCAAGCTCAAGCTCTCCGAGAAAACGGGAATCGATCTGCCCCAGGAGCGCCGGGGCTTGTTCCCGGACCCGGGCTGGTACGACCGGCGATTCGGCACGGGGCGGTGGAGCCGCGGCATCACGTTGAACCTCGCGATCGGCCAAGGAGAGGTGTCGCTGACGCCCGTGAAACTTGCCCAGCTCGCGGCATTCGTCGGCAACGGCGGCGTGCTGTTGAAACCGCACCTGGTCCGGAGCGTCGGCTCAGGAGGACCTCCCGCTTCGGCCCAGGCGGACGACTCGCTTCGCCAGGTCGTGCCGGTCTCCCCGTACAACCTGGACGCCGTCAGGTCCGCCATGGCATCGGTCGTCTCCGATCCCAACGGGACGGGCGGCCAGGCCAGGCTCGATTCGATCGCGGTTGCGGGGAAAACGGGGACCGCCCAGAACCCTCACGGCAAGGACCACGCCCTCTTCATCTGCTTCGCCCCGGCGGATGCGCCGCGCATCGCGGTCGCGGTGCTCGTCGAGAACGCGGGGCACGGCAGCTCGGCGGCGGCGCCGATCGCGCGGAAGGTGCTCGAAGCCTTCTTCCATCCCGCGCCGCCCGAGAGCGCCGCGGTCATGACGGGGAGGTGACATGATCGGGGCGCGGTTTTCTTCCGACATCGACCGACCGCTGCTCGCGGCCACCATGATTCTCACCCTGATCGGAGTCGCGTTCGTGTTCAGCGCGACCTCGATGGCCTCGGCGTCCGCGGAGCACGGGCTGTATCTGAAGCAAATCGCCTATCTCCTCCTCGCGCTTCTGGCAGGCGGTCTCATCGCGGCCGTTCCGTACCGCGTGTACGAGGGCCGGACCGCCTACCTTCTCTACGGCGTGGCCCTCGGACTCCTCGTCCTGACGCTGTTCGTCGGGCACGTCGGACTTGGGGCGCAGCGCTGGCTCGGCTGGGGACCGGTGAAGATTCAGCCCTCCGAGCTCGCGAAGGTCGCGACCGTGATTCTTCTCGCGAGCCAGCTCGGGGATCGCAAGAAGGACCTGACCCAGATCCGAAACCTCGTCCGGCCG
>DASXTQ010000096.1:0-25655 GCA_036505295.1 Candidatus Eiseniibacteriota bacterium | reverse complement strand
GCCCCTTCGTTGACCGTCTGCGGACCCGGGACCGTGATCGTAGGTGGCGCAGCCGCGCAAGGCGCGGGCGTGAAAACCACGCCAATGCCTGCGCCAAACGCGAGGCAAAGTGATGTCGCGAAGAGACGAGCAAAGGCACGGTACATACGACCCCCTCTAAGGCCTGAACACGGCGTCCACGATTCAGCGTGGAGGTAACCGCCTCGGTGTTCCCGGCTAAGAATTGAGCAAGGAAGGGGCCAGGGAGGGGTGTGACAGGATCGGCTTGGGGCACGCGCGGTTAGTGCGAGGCGCTGGAATCAGGTACGGGCGCGCCTCGTTGCAGGGCGCATGCGCTGGCGCATGTTTGCGGAAAGGAGTGTTTGGCTGGATCCAGCCGTTAGTAGGCGATCTCCGACCATTGAATGATCTTCCACGTCGTGTCGGTGGGGGACGTGGAATGGGGGATGAAGCGGAACTCGATGGTCTCGTTAGCCACCCCAACACCGAAAACGTTCGGGCCGTCGTATATGGCAAGGCTCTGAATGGGATTCTGAATCAGCGCCCATCCCGGAGGGTCTCCTGGATCCGCTAACCGGACCATGTTGGGCCTTAGTTGGAGCTCGACGACCGCAGTACTACGAGCGAGTGCTGCGATGTGTCGGGCCTCGTCAGCGAAAGTGAGGGTATCAATCGGAGTCTGAGTCGACAGGTCGACGCTGGCGCCCACGTACCCCTGGTCGAACAGCAGCTTGTACTCGGTGCTGTCTTTTCGAATGTACGCAATCCTGAGCGCTTCGAGCACTTGCACCGGAGAAGTCAGGGCGGGATACGTCGGCGTCGCCGGCGGGCCAACGACCGTGTCCTTCTTCCCGCAGCCGGCGAGCACCGCCCCGCAGAGGGTAATCGCCAAGAGGAGTGCTAACGGCGATTGGAGCCCTGGCGCTCTGACGAGAGAGCTTGCGATGCCCACGGACGTCTTCCTCGCGGCTGGCCAGCTAGCGAAGCGATCCACACGTCTATCATCCTACATGAAATTGACGGTGTAAGGTATTGCCGGAGGCGGGACTTGAACCCGCACGAGGTTTGAGCCTCACCGGATTTTGAGTCCGGCGCGTCTGCCAGTTCCACCACTCCGGCGTCTAATGCGTTGGGATCCCGGAAGCTATCAGAGCGATCGGCGCTGGGTCAACGGCGCCCAAGCTGTCCGTATCTCAATCATTCTAATTGACAAACGTGCAATCGGTTATGTATAATACCTCGCGTAAATTAAGACCTGCGAAGTCCCTCGGAACTTTTTGCCCGTCGCGGCGTCTAAAGGGTACGGCAAATTGGGTTGTGAAGTTCCCTGTGATTCGCGTTTCCTGATGGCTTGACCCGGCGTTCGCCGGTGGGTTGCCCAAGGCCTTACACAAGCTTTCAAGGCACGGTTTCCGCGGGGAACTTCCGCAAATAGGGTGGCGGGGCGAAAGCTCCGCCACCATAATTTTTACCCGTTTCCGGGCTCAAGGGATGCCAGACCCCGCCCGTGCCTCCCTACGTCCCCTTGACCACCACCACCGTCAGATCGTCGTCGGGCTCGCCGCCGCTGAACGCGCCGACGGTCTCACGGATCCCCCGCACGATCTCGGCCGCCGACCCCTCCCTCCTCGAGCGGATCACGTCCCGCAGCCGCTCCTCCCCGAAGAGCTCCTTGGCTTGGTCCATGGATTCGGTGATTCCGTCCGTGTACAGGGCCAGGATGTCGCCGCGGCGGATCTCGACCTGCTTCTCCTTGAAGGTTGCCGTCTCGAGCGTCCCCAGCAAAGGTCCGGTCGAGTCCAAGCTGTCGAACGTATCCGTCGCGCCGCGGTACAAGAGTCCTGGATTGTGCCCCGCGTTCACGTACGTGAACCGACGAGCGTTGATATCGAGCACGCCGTAGACCGCGGTCACGAAGCGGTCGACCTCGACGCTCTCCCAGAGAAGCCTGTTCACCTTGGCGAAGACCGTCCGGATCGCGTAGTTGTTCCGGACCTCCGCGATGAGCGAGGCGCGGAAGGCCGCCATGATGAGCGCCGCGGGGATCCCTTTGCCCGAGACGTCGGCGACCACGATTCCCAGCTGCCCCTCCGTGATCCGCACGTAGTCGTAGTAATCCCCGCCTACGAGGCCCGAGGAGTAGTAGGCGCCCGCGATGTCGAAGTTCGGCACCTTGGGGTCCCGCTCGGGAAGGAACGTCCGCTGGATCCTCTGGCCGATCGACAGCTCCTCCTCGAGCCTCCGGGTCTCCAGCACCTCCGCGTGAAGACGGGTGCGCTCGATCGCGACCGCCGCCTGGCTCGCGAAGGTCATCAAAAGCTCCAAGTCTTCCGGCTCATAGGCGTCGGGCTCGTCCGACTCCACATTGAAGGCGCCGATCACTTCCGAGCCGACCCGAAGCGGTGCGACCATCTCGGAGCGGGTCTCGGCCCTCGCGTTCACGTAACGCTCGTCGCGCAGGACGTCCGGCACGATCACGGGGCGGCCGGTCTTCGCGACCCAGCCGATGAGCCCCCGGCCCACCTTGAGCCGCACCGCGTCCGCACGGTTCGGATCGTAACCGCGGATCGCCTGCTGGTTGATCCATTGGGTCTTCTTGTCCACGAGATAGATTCCGGCCGCGTCGTAACGCACGACCTGGAACACGAGATCCAGAATCTGCTCGAGGAGCTGATTGGTGTCGAGGCTGACCGAGATCTTGGTGCCGAGCTCGAGGAGGAGATGGTTTTGCACCTTCTCCCGAGTGGCCTCGGCGTAGATGCGCGAGTTCCCGACCGCGATCGCGAGCTGGATCGAAAGCTCACGCAAGAATGAGAGGTCCTCCTCAGGGGGCCGCGTCGAATCCATCTTCGTGAGCACGGCGACCCCGAGCGGCTCGCCGGCACGCTTCAGCGGAAGCGTCAGGACCCCCTGGATCATCGAACGCGGCCGCCCGCCCCATTCTTCCGGCACGTACTGCGCCTCGGAAATGGTCGGATAGAAGGTTGGATCCTCCTCCGCGCAGGCCTGACCCGCGATCCCCTGCCCCACGCTGAGCCGCGGCCGGCGGCCCAGGACGGGTGTGTTGCAGAGCGTCCATGGATAGAGCACCTCCGAGCGGGGATCGAGGACCCAGAGGGAGAGTTCCGAGAAGCCGCCGCTCGCGCGCAGCAAGAGGTCCCGCGCCTTGCGCGCGAGCTCGTCCCGTTTCAGGAGTGCAAGCTCGCGCGAAGCGCGAACGAGAAACTGGAGTCGCTCTTCCTGGCTCGTGGCGCGTCCGGCGAGCGCGGCCCGTTCGTTCATCGGGGGCGGCGCTTCGCTCGCGTGCCCGCGTCGAGCGGGCTCTGAATCTCGGCGAGAAAGGCGCGAAGCTCTTTGGGACCCAAGTGGTCCGCGGTCCAGAGGGCGTTGAAGATGCGTTCTCCGCGGCGGGCGAACCGCGGGTAATGGGTGAGCGTCCTTACGAAAACGCGGTGCCGCTCCCCGCGCGTCATCGCGGGCAGCCCGCGCCGGTTGAGGCGACCGTCGATCCAGACGTTCCAAAGCTCATTGAGAGCCTCACGGTCCTCCTCCGGGTGGGCCGCCAGGTCGACGCCCGCTTCATGATCGTCGCGGAGGTGGTAGAGCTCGTGAAGGCAGGCCTCGGCGAAACATTTGCGGGAGAACTGTCGGGGCAGCACGGGAGGCGTTCCAGCCCGCCGGCCCCACGTACGCGCCCACGCGCGCCGCCGGGCGGGAGTGACGAAGTTGCCCAGGGCAAAGGAGAGCCGTGCCGCGCGATGATCGTGCGTGTTCCATTCGATGTAGGCGTGATCGTCGCGGTTTCGCAGGTCCACGTGGACGTGGACGTCGTGAACGACGTCGGAGAGCCCCAGTTCGCGGATCGACTCGCGAAGGACTCCCTCGGCCGCCTCCCGCAGCGGGAAATCGGGCGGGTGCCAACGGACGCGAAGTCCCGGCCCTCCGTGCGCGGCATGGAGCGGTCGCATGGCGGCGGTCACTTGTTGGCGAGCCCCACGACGAAGACGTGGAGCGCGATCATGCCGACGAGAAGCGCGATCGGGTGGATCCCGAGCACTCCGCGCCGGGGCTTGGCGGCGGGATGGGGTGGCCCGGAGACGCCAGGCTGACTCGCCGGCGAAGTGGGTATCACGGTCGCGGTATCCTTTCGCGCGGCCGAATCCGGAAAAGCCCACGCGGGAGGCTTGGTCGGCCGCGTCGGAACGGTGTCCGCGCCGGTCTGTTGTACCGTAGGCTCCAGAACCTTCGCACCGGTGGAGTCCTTCACCACCCGGTCATCCCCCCCGCCGTCTTCCGGGGGCTGCATCACGTAGTTGGTGAGGGTGAGTACGTCCCCCCCCGGCGCCGCCGTAGCATGCCGCGAATGAGAAGCGGGCGCGGCCGAAGCCGTTCCCGCCGAGACCGCCGAGACCCAGATCGCTCCCGCGATCCAGGCGAAGCAAACGAGCGCCGGACAAGTCCTCCGCATGCCGTGAGCATAGTGGATCGACCGTGGGCTTTCCAGGTCAGCCGCGTCGTGGAAGCCCACCGCGGTCAGGAGGCGAGCGTCTCCAAGGCACGGTCCAGGTCCCGAATGAGGTCCGGCGCGTCCTCGATCCCCAAGGCGAGGCGAACGAGGGAGTCGGAGATTCCTTGGGCCGCGCGTTCCTCGGGCGTGAGGAAATAGTGCGACGTCATCGAAGGCTGGCTGACCAGGGTCTCGACACCGCCCAAGCTCGGGGCGAGATACGCAAGCTCGAGCGCCTCGACGACGCGGATGGTCTCCTCCTTCGTCGCGTCCACCTCGAAGGCGAGAACGCCGCCGAATCCGGACATTTGCCGCTTCGCGATTTCGTGACCCGGATGGTCCGGAAGGCCCGGATAGAATACCCGCTTGATCCGGGGATGCTGCGCAAGGTGCTTCGCGATTTCGAGACCGTTCTTGTTGTGGCGTTCCATCCGTATCGCCAGCGTCTTGATCCCTCGCTCGAGTAGATACGCGGAATGCGGATCGAGGATTCCTCCGAGGAGCTTTCGGTGAAGCCACACCTCGCGCAACGCTTCGCGCGGCCCGACGACCGCGCCCCCGACCAGGTCGCAGTGTCCCCCAAGGTACTTCGTGGCCGAATGGATCACGAAATCGAACCCAAATCCAATGGGGCGCTGATTGATCGGGGAGCCAAAGGTGTTGTCGATCGCGCATGGGATTCTGTTTCGGCGCGCGATCTCGGCCACGGCCCGGATGTCCACGACCGTGAGCGTCGGGTTGGTCGGGGTTTCGGTGTAGATCAGCCGGGTCATCGGACCTACCGCGGCCTCGAGACCCTTCAGGTCGGCCGGCTTCACGAAGGTGACCGAAATCCCCCAGCGGGGAAGCATCCGCTCCAAAAACTCGAACGTGCCCCCGTACAGCTCGCGCGTCGCGACGACGTTGTCTCCGTGGCGCAGCTGCGAAAGCAGGAGCGAGGAAATGGCCGCCATGCCGGAACCGAAACAGAGCGCCCGTTCACCGCCTTCGAGCGCCGCGATCTTCTCCTCGGCCGCTTCGACCGTTGGGTTCGAATAGCGTGCATAAAAATTCGCGGAGCGGCGGCCTTCCAGGTATTCGACGAGCTCGCGGGTGCTGCGGGAAAAATACGTGGAGCTTAGATGGATCGGAGTGGCGATGTGGCCGCTTTGGGGGTCACGCGCGCGGCCAGAATGCACGGAGCGTGTGGATGGACCCGCGGCGTCACGGCTCGTCAAAAACTCCTCCCCGGTGTGGACCCCGCGGGAATTTAACATTCGGGGGGAGAGCAGGCAAGACGGATCGCCCCTCGACCGACCGGCTCGAGCGGGCGAGGCTTCGATTCCGGGGCTAGCGGCGGGTCAGGGCCTCGAACCGGTCGGTATCGATCAGCTCCCCATCCCGGAATCGAAACGGCGGGTTGAGCTGGCCGTAATACCACCATTCCTCGGTGTGGCCCACCGGAGTCAGAAGCACCCGGCTCGTGGGATAGCCGAGCGCGTCGAAGACCATTCTCATGTCCGCGGGAATGTGCTCGAGCCAATACGCCATTCGGACCGAATGACGGAGCAATTTCTCCTGATGCCGCACGCTTGCCGACATCCACTCCTTGGTCACGACGAACAGCACGGAGTCGGCGTCGACGAAGAGGATCTGGGTAGGGCCCAAGAAAGTGGTCGTTTCGGCGGGCACCCGAGCGGGTAATGGCCCGATCGAGAGGAGCACGGCGGCGCCGAGAAGCAGCGCGAGACGTCGTAGCATGGCGTGGTCACCTCCGGATGCATGTCCGGTGGGCGGCCGAAGGGCCGGCACCGGTTCACGTTCAGGGGTAATTATACCGTATTCAACGGGGGTTCGAAAGAGGCGTGCGGTTCTAGATTCGGTAGAGGATTCGGCCGCAATTCTCGCAGTTTTCGACTCTTCGGGCGTCTGGGATTCGCCGGGTTGCGGTCGGGAGCCCCATGAAGCACCCGAGGCAGACGCTGCCCTCGACCCGGACCACGACCCGAACGTGACGACGGCTCATCCTTTCGTAGGTCTGCAGGAGCTGGTCGTCGATCCGCTTCGCGAGGCGTTCGCGCGTCCGCTCGAGCTTCTCCACCCCATGGAACGGGAATCCAAGCTCCTCCTCCTGAGTCACGCGCTCGGGATCCTTGGCCTCCCGGATCAGGAGATCCAGGTCCTGTAACGCGACCAACGCCTCAAGCTGATCATTCATGGGCGAGCTGCCCCAACAGGATGCTCCGGATCGAATCGAAGTCCGGCGCCTCGAGGAGCCGCTGGCGGGTCCGGGCCAAGCGGACCGACCTGACGATTTCTGCAAGGAGCTGGAGGTAAACGGGATCGCGCTCGGTCGGGGGCGCGACGATGAGGAAGCAGAGGTGTACCGGGTTTCCATCCGCGGCGTCGAACTCGATTCCCCTTGTGGATCGGGCCAGCAGGACCGCGCGCTCGGCCACCATGGTGGAGCGGCCGTGCGGAATCGCGATCCCCTTTCCGACGCCGGTGCTCCCCAGCGCTTCCCGCTGGCGCAGGACCTCCAGAACGGAACCGGCTTGGCGCGTCACCCTCTGCTCCGCCAGGTGCGCCACCATTTCCTCAAGGACCGAGGACTTTCGTTTGTTCTTGAGTTCCGGGATAAAGAGAGTCGGTCGGAGATGTGATTCGAGATGCGACTCAATCTTCGGGCCAGCGAATGGGGCGGTGGGCATTGCCTCCTTAAGACCTACTTTGGAGTTCGCGGCATCGGATCCTGAACCCGATAAGGCAGCGTACACAACCTAATGGTTTCTCGCAAGTTTGTTCGGGCGGGCGGGCGGATCGCACGAGAACTTTCGCTCGCAAGTGGCAAGAGATTGGCCGTTTCGGCCCTAAGTTCATGCGGCGGAGCAAGGATCCCTCAGGCCAGGCCTCGGAAATTGCACGAGGCGAAGCTCGGCACGTTGCTTGCCTTGTTTCACGCTGAGCGCACAGGAGGGATCTCGAGGTGTCCACAGCGAGGCAGAAAAGGCAGCATCAACTCGCGGTGACGGGCGCAATCGGCCACGAGCACTTCATGGCCGGCGTCCGAATGCTCTACGCCTGCCGTTACCGCGACGCCTTGAACCATTTTCAAGAGGCGATCGTCCTGGAGCCGGGCGCCAAGGGCTATTTGAGCTATCTCGGTCTTGCCGTCGCCCACGCCGACCGGAAGTTCAGCGATGCCGAGCAGCTCTGCCGCCGGGCCATCGAGTCCGAATACCACCGCCCGGAGCACTACCATAACCTGGGTGAGGTGTTTCTTCTTGCGAACCGGCGAGCCGATGCGGTCAAGGCATTCAACCAGGCGCTCTCGTGGAACCCTAGCTTCGAAGCCTCGAGCGACTGCCTGAGGAAGTTGGGCGTGCGCAAACCCCCGGTCGTTCCCATTCTCCCGCGAAGCCACCCAATCAACATCGTGCTTGGAAAGGCGCTCCGCGGCGGCCGCAAGAACCGCACGGCGCGCACCTAGATCCGCAGCGCCTAGTAGTTCGTCTTCCAGTCGATCAAACCGCGGTCCCGGGCGTACCCCTCGCACCATCCAAACCAGACAATCGCCGCAAGGCAGAGGCCCAGCGTGGCCCCTGCGATGATCCGCCAGAGGTCCCCGTCGCTCAGCGCCGCGAGGCTTCTCGCGAAGCCGTGCCCGGTGAGCATCCGGCGCAAGAGCTCGAGCCAATAGGTGAACGGGAGCGAAAGCGAGATCGACTGAGTCCAGCGCGGCAGCACGTCGAGAGGAAACACCGCGCCGCAGAGAAGGAAGAAGAGCCCGCTCAGGCCCTCGTTGAGATTCATGCTGTGCCGCGCCACGACCAGGGAGGTTCCGGCAAGGATGATCCCCAACCAGAGCACGCCCACGAGGCCCAGAAGCACCGCCGCCAAGACGAGGAGCCAGTTCGTTGTGGGCACCCCGATCGAGAGACCCAGCACAAATCGCCCGAAGAGGAGCGCGACGAGCACGCCGACCGAGGCCGTCGCCACCCTCGTGAGCGCGCGCCCCATGAGATAGGGGAGCAGTCTTAGCGGCGCGACGTAGATGTACTTGAGCGTCTCGTAGTCCTCCCGGTCGCGGAACACCGTCCAGGAGATACCAATCAGGACCTCCGTGACGTAGAGGAAAAACGTGTTCCCGATGAAGATGAATTGGAAGGTGTCGCCCATCGCGTGTCCCTGCGAGACGACCTTCACCATGAAAAAGAGGATGAGCGTGGTCGCGAGCGGCTTCGCGATCGCGTAGGCGAGAAAGAGGGTCGGATCGGCCCAGTTCGCCTCGACCTGCCATCCCAGCCATGCCGAAGTGCGCAGGATCTGCGCGAGGCGCTTCACGCGAGATTCCCTTTCCCCCTCAATCGCCCTTCAAGGTGAGGCGCCCTTCCCTCTTGCCGAGATTCTCCATCGCGAGCAGCGAGACCCGGGCCAACGTGACGAAAACCAGAGTCAGCGCGATCTGGATCGGGGGGATCCATCGGAGCGGGAGCAGACCGTGCGCCGCAGGACCGTAGAAAACCTGCCGGATGCCGTCGAGACCCAGCGTGACCGGAAGAATCGAGCCCGCGATCCCGACCACGACGCCCATCGCGCTCACCGGGAAGTAGAAACCCGAGAAAAGGTAGATGGGTTCTTGCAACAGCGTGGCCGTGTGCCAGACCTCCCTTCCCCAGAGGAGAAAGAGGCTGCTCAAGATCATCCCGAGGCTGTACGCCGCGCCAAGGGTGAGCACGAAGAGCCCGAAGGCCGGAAGGGCCCGTGAGAGCGGCAGGGACACGTGGAACAGAAGCATGCCCCCGATCAGGATGACCGCCGCGCGCGTCGTGGTCATCGCGATCCCGCCCAGGGCCATGCCGAGGAGAATCGACATTCGCGAAACGGGAGTGATGAGGTAGAGCTGAAGCTGTCCTTGCTCCTTTTCCCAGAAGAACTGACTCGCCATGCCCCAGATCACGTTGTTCCAGTAGGCGATCATCGCGCCCCCGAGCACGACGAACCCCTCGTACTCGCGCGGGGCGTGAAGCCCGCGATAGACGAATACGAAGGCGGACATCGCGAGGAACGGGAATAGCGTCTCCCCCACGATCCAGGAGCTCTCGCGGAACGAGGCCCTCACGCGCACGCTCGCGCGGGCGTAGACCGCGGCCGCATTCATGCGAATGCGCTCTCGTATCGTCGTTTCTACGCGGGCGAGGTCACGACTCATCGCGATCTCCGGTCTCGTCATCCGTCAAGCCCCTGCCCACGTGATGAATGAAGACCGTCTCGAGCGTTGGCTCCATCTTCGTCAGGTGGAGGACGGAGCGCTCGAGCGCCTTGAGCCGCCCGAGCACTTCACCGATCACGTCATCCTCCACCACCACCACCCGGAGCTCCACGGCCCCGGTCGCGGGGTGCGCGTGATGGGAGAACGACCGGACGCCCGCGATCCCCCGAAGCGCGTCCAGGTCCTGCCCCGTCGCGCTCAACTGGAGCTCGAAGAGCGGCTCCGCGGGAAGCGTGCGTTTCAGGGCGGTCGGAGTGTCCAAGGCGAGGATCCTGCCGTGATCGATGATGGCCACGCGACCGCAGAGCTCGTCCGCCTCCATCATATAATGGGTCGTCAGGAGCACCGTTCTCTCGGGGCGCTCCCGCACCCAGCGGGCGATGAAGCCCCGAATATCGCGGGACGCCTCGACGTCCAACCCCAGCGTGGGCTCGTCGAGGAAGATGATTTCCGGATCGCTCATGAAGCCCCGCGCGAAATTGAGCTTCTGACGCATTCCGGTCGAGAGAGCCGATAGTCGCGCGTCCGCCTTCTCGGCGAGCCCGGTGATGTGCATGAGCTCTTCGGCCCGGCGCCGCGCAACCTGGGGCGGCACCCCGTAGAACTGAGAAAAGAGATGCAGCGTCTCACGTACCGTGAGGATTCCGTATCCGGAACTGTCCCCTCCCGACACGAGGTTGATCCTGCCCCTTACCTGTAACGGCTCGTCGGCAACGTCGAATCCCGCCACGAGGGCTCGACCCGACGTCGGTAGGAGAAGCGTCGTCAGGATCTTGATGAGGGTGCTCTTTCCCGCGCCGTTGGGGCCCAAGAGGCCGAAGCATTCTCCGCGGTGCACCGCGAGGTCGACTCCCTGGAGCGCGCGCACCTCCCCCGCCTTGCGGCGCGCCTTGAAGACGCGGGTCAAGGCGTGCGTTTCGAGCGCCGCGCCGGATCCGATCAGAACGCCTCCCCGACCGAAAACACGCCGCGGAGCTTCCACCGGCTCTCTTCCGATCCCGGAGGAGTCCGAAAGAACGGCACGTCCACGCGCAGCGCGAGATGGTTTCGGATCAACGGCCTGGTGCGGAAACCAACGCCGAAATCAGCCGCCATGTTGGAGAAGAGGCTCTCGTCGCCGTCCTGGACCTTCCCTAAGTCCGCGAAGACCGATGAACGCGGATCGAGCACGGGAAGGCGGAGCCAATGGATGACCGGAATCCAGGCCGGGACGAGCCTACTCGAGCGGGATTCGACGTTCACCGCCAGGAGCGTGCGGCCGGAGGGTCTCGTGTCCGCGAAGCCGCGAACGTTCCCGTCCCCCCCAAGAGCAGCTACCCAGTGGGTGGGAATGGTGCCTCGCGAGCGGAACCAACGGCTGTTCCATTCTCCGCGGGGACCCGCTCCCGCGAGATAGAATCGCTCCTCCGGAGGCACGGACCCGCCGCGGACGCGGCCGTACGCGGCGCGGAACAAAAGGGGGAGCTTGGGAATCGCGCTCACGTCGGCGGTCGTCACCACGTAGGCCGATCCATAGGACGCGCGCTCCGTGAGAAGGTCCGCGCGGAAGCGGACCGAGCCCGTCCAGCGCAGATACCGATAGTTCCGCGAGGAGGAAATGACGCCTTCCGCGTTCGAGTGCCCCCCTGGGGACCACTCCTCCGGCCGGCGCGGCGCCTCGCGAGCGCGGAGCTTGTCGTAATCCAACCCGACGTTCAGGTTCCAGCGGAAACCTCGCTCGAGCTTGGACCCGAGGTCCTTGCTCATGGAAACCCGATAGCCCCGGTGTCCGTCCAGGTCGTAACCGCGCGCCCGCGCGACCGCGCGGGAATCGGCGGCCAGAGAGCGGAGACGACCTTCGACATCGAAAAATGGACGCGGCTCGCGTAACCCGCCCCCGAGGTGGCCCTTCAGGGCGTGCTCCCACCGCACGGTGCTCGCGTCGAAGGCCACGCCGATCTCTGCGCCCTCATGGGTCTGATACCAAACGTCTGGGCGCCAGAGGAGAAGAGTCCGATCCAGCGGATAAGGTGAGGCGCGCCAGTTGTCGAGCATCGGCTGAAACCGTGGCCACCGGCTCGTGCTGTTGTCGGTCCGGTCGATGTCGGGCAGCGTGAGATCGGGATCCAGAAGAGCCCCGCTCGGCGCAAAGGGCAGCGTGGTGCGGTAGATCGCCTCTCCCGCCGCCGGAAGAAACGCTTCTCGCGGCACGACGCGATTTGCGTCGTGCCCTTCCTTGTCGCGGAACGCGACGGGAACCGGCGGATCGATGCCCCCGCGCGAGGCGAGCGAGAGCTCCACGCGGAAGGAATCGGCGACACCCCCTGCGGACGCAAGCGTTTCTCCGGAGCGGGGCGGCTCGAGCGGAAAGGAGCGGAGCCCTCGCAGTGTGAGGTCGACGCAGTCGGTCCTCAGGAACCACCCACGGAAGAACCAGTCGTAGGATTCACCCAGCGCGCGGTTCATGAACGCGAAGAAGTCGTCGGCGTACGGATGATGGAACCGCCAGGTCATGAAGTACTCGCGCAGGGCCTCGTCGAAGCGGCGCTCCCCCGCCATGGCGCGAAGCGTCCAAAGGCCGGTGTTGGTCTTATGGTAGACGGAAGGATAATAGGCGCCGGGGTGCTTGAAACGGTCGGAATGGGTGACCACCGGCTCTTCGATCCCGCGGGCCTGGAATTCGAGATAGTTTCGCCACGCCATCCTCCGCGAGTCATCCAACGGGTGGAGCCAGCGGTGCCACGCGTCGTGGCTTGGAAGGGTGACGTTGCCCGTCCGACCGAAGAGGGTCTCCATGACGCCCGTCTCGGCGTAGCTGGTGAATCCCTCGTCCAAAAACGCCTGTGCCGTTTCGTTGCTTCCCACCATCCCGTAGAACCAGTTGTGGGCCATCTCATGCGCGATCACCGACTCGAACCGGCGCGTCCCGTCGTTCCGGTACCGTGGGGAGATCCACACGATGTTCGGAAACTCGACCCCGCCGGCACCGATCGGCTCCTCCACGATCGAGAAACGAGGGTACGGGTAGGGGCCGAAGCGCGGGGTCAGTGCCCCCATCATCATCGCCCCCGTGGCAGCCGCGTCGTTCCACCGTTTCATGTCGGAAGCGCGGTGGAACGTGTGGATCTCGATCCCGTTCCACCGGGCGCGTCGCCAGGTCCATTTCTCCTCGCACGCCCAGGCGAAGTCATGGACCGAGTCGGCATGGATCACCCACGTGCGTGGCATCTCGAGCGCTCGCTTCGCGGCCGAATCCGAGGGCGCTTTGAAGGCGCTACGGTCCCAGATCGTGATGGCACCGTCACCGGGCGCGGCGAGTCTCCTGAGAATCGAATCCGGCAGCACTTCCCCGGGGTTCATCAGCGTTCCCGTGTGCGCGAGCAGGAAGTTCCCGGGGAGCGCGATGCGGACGTCGAAGGTTCCGAAATCGCCGTAGAACTCCGACCCCAGGTGCTGGTCCGTATGCCAGCCGAATCGGTCGTACGCACATACCCTGGGGTACCACTGGGCCGTGAACACACCCTTGCCCGATCGCCCCATGCGCTCGGGTACGTCCGGGATCTTGGATCGAAAGCTCAGGCACACGACCACGCTCTCGCCCGGCGCGAGCACCTGCGGCAAAGGAATCCGCGCGATGGTGTCGTCCACGAAAACGTGAAGCGAGTCCCCTCCCCGAATCGTCGCCCTGTCGATCCACTCCCCTCCGCGTCGCTTCGGTGGGAGGTTCTGAATCCGCCAGTTTTCCTGGGACGCGTCGTAGCGCGCCATGTTGGATCCCGGCCGATACGCGTTCAGGTACAGATGGAAGTAGAGCTCGGTGAGGGAGTCCGGCGAGAGATTCCAGTACGCCAGCGTCTCCCGTCCGGCGATCTCGAATCCCTTGGGCGCGTAGGAGACGGACATCCGGTAATGCACGTCCTGCTGCCAGCCGGGGATCCCCGGGGTGTGTTCCCCCCACGCTGGGGCCGATCGGACAAGAAGCACGAGCGCGATAGAGGCGGCGGAAAGGGCCCGAGCGGGGATCACTTTCGAAAGATTTGCTTCAGGGCATCGGTGGCTTTCTTGAGTGGGTCCTTCGCGGTCGAGTCGGCGGGGCTCTTGGGGGACAATTGCTGGTTGCGCGCGGAATCCGCCGCAAGCGTCGAATCCACTTTCCGCAACGAGTCTGGCCTCCGGGCGAGATTTTTCACCAGCTCCGTTACGACCTGGCGCCCGAGCTGTTTCGTGGCCACCTGCAGCGTCTTGTCCACGTTGAAGGAAATCCTCGGAGCCCGGTCGAGCCCCGTGATCTTGACCATGACGGGGAGACGCCCTTCGGCGTCCCGCGCGTACTGCGCGAGCTGGGAGAGCACGGTGCTTCCCTTGATCCGGCTCGGCGCAAGACGCAGCAAGAGGTTGAGATCGAGCATGTGGTCGAGCCCGACCGACCCGTTCATCTCTGCCTTGTCGCCTCCGAGATCCCCGCGCGCCTGGTCGATCACCATCTTGCTGCCGAGGATGCGCACCGTGTGCGACTCCTCGGTCACGGGCATCTCCGTTCTTTCGGGGAGCCCGAGGGAGCGGGCGACCGCGATCACGGTCGGCGAGAGCTTGAGCTTTCCATCCTCGAGCGTTCCCTTGAGCAGGCCCTTGAGCGTCTCGTTCGGCAGCGCGCTGGGGAGTCCTTGTCCGCTCAGATCCACGACGCCGGTCAGGAAACCGGTGACCGCCGATGAGAACGGAATAGTCCCCGCCGCCACTTGCTCCACGGGCGCGCGCTTCACGTCCAGATGGAGCACGTAGCTCGGCTTCCCGAAGAGCGACTTGATGGTCAGCGAGCCTTCGACCCCGCCGGAGCCGATCGTGCCCTTGATGGGAGACGCGACCAGATCGGCGCCGTCGAATCGGACCGGTGCTGAGATGTTCGTGACACGCATCCCACCCGAACGTGCTTCGCCGACTTCAACGGCGCCGGTGAAGGCGCCCAACGGTATCGGAAGCGCCGCAGGAGACGGTGCGGCCACCTTCCCGGGAGCCTTGCTGCCCGCGGGCGGGGCCCATTCCTCAGCGATGAGCCGGTCGAGCGCGATCCGGAAGGTACCCGTGTTGAGCGGCTTGCCGCGGACCAGGGTGCCGGTCACCTGCACGGTCGTCGAGCCAATCCCCGCCTTGAGCGAGCGGACGGTCGCTTCGGCCTCGCTCCCCTCGACGTCGAAATCGAGACCACGCACCGGGTGCGCGAGGCCCTGCATCGTCCCATCGATTCCCCATCCGCGGACCGTCCAGCGCACGGCGGGTTTCGCCGGCGGTCTGAGCTCGAACGAGGCGCGGCATTCGAGATTCCCCGTACGCCAGGTCGGCGTGTTCGGCAAGAGCCCGTTCAACCGGGACGCCGGAGCGCGGACGACGAGGACCCCGTTCGTGGCACCACCGGGCGCCAGCGAGCCGCCGGCATGAAACGAGAGCGTGACCCCCGAGCCGCCTCCGGCGGCGTTTGCCACGAAGGTGCGGTCGGCTCGGCTGCTCCAGTCGGCTCGAACCTGATCCACGAGAAACGAATTGTCCTTCGCGCTCACGGAAAGGCGGCTCACGGTCAGAGTCCCCTCCGTTACCACCTCGGGAGCGCTCCCCTTCACGCGAATGTTCCAGGCGACGGTCCCATTCCACTTCGCGGGCAGATTGGAGGCAAGAGCCTTCCAGGCCCGCTCGCCGGAATCCACCTTCTGGGGCTCCCCGGTGATCCTGAGATCGAGCTCGGGACGGCCGTCTCCCTTGTCCTTTTTGGGAAACCGGACCGAGCCCTTGACCTCGCTCGCCAGCGCACCCAGTTCAACCGATCCTTTTGTAATCTCCAAAACTTCAGCGTTTCCCTTCGGCTCGAGCGATGCGTTGAGATCGAGCGGCGACGGCAGCGGCACGTTGGACGCTTGCATGGACGGCTTCCAGTAGAGGCTCTCGGCCTTGGCGGAGACACGAATCGCCGCCGGCGCATCGAGAGATCCGGCGAGCTCGACGTGGCCGTCCAGCCCCTTGAGTTCCATTCCGCTTCCGAGCGCGTCGCGGGTCCGGACATTGACGTCATGAAACTCGAGGCGCGGAACAAGCACCGCGAATCCGGGTGACGGGGCTGATCCGGATGCCGGCGCAGGCTCAGGACCGCGATCGTAGAGCGCGATCCAAGCGCCCTCGACCTTCGCCGAGGAGACCTCCACGCGCCGGAACAGGAGCGGGAGCAGTTTCATGCGGACGAAGACCGCGTTCGTGCGGGCGTCGGTTCTCACGTCCCCTGTGGCGGGGATGCGCACGCTCAGTCCTTCGAGCTTGATCCCGATCGCCAAACCGTCGAAGGCGGGGGTCATCCGCTTCCATTGCACCGCCGCCCCCTTCATCTGGGAGGCTTGGCGCAACGCCTGACGTTCGATCCAATCGCGCGGCATCAGGGCCCAGGCGAGCGCGAATACCAGGACGATCACCCCGAGGAGCGACGCCGCCGCGAGCGCCGCGATTCGAAGACCGCGGCTCAAGCGGGACCTACGCTTCGGCCTTCGGCCGCGGGTGCGTCGTCGTAGAACGCGCGAATCGCGCGGGCGACGCGATCGACCTGCTCCATCGTGAGACCGGGATAGATCGGAAGCGACAGCACCTCCCGGGTGAGACGTTCTGAAACGGGGAACGTGCCCGGTGTATAGCCCAGGTGCGCGAAGCAGGGCTGTGAGGGAACCGTGCCCGGGTAATAGACCCTGGTCGCGATTCCGCGCTCATGAAGATGCGCTTGAAGCCGATCGCGCATCGGCGCGCGGATCGTGAACTGGTGATACGTGTGCTTCGCGATCTCGGGATCGGGCGGGAGGACGGCCGGGCTTCCCTCGAGGCCCTGCCGGTACCGCGCCGCGATCGCGCGCCGCGATTCGGTCCAAAGGGGGAGCCGGCGAAGCTTCGTGCGTAGGAACGCCGCCTGGAGCGTATCCAATCTCGCGTTGGTTCCGAGCGCCACGTGGGAGTAATTGCCCGCGTCTCCGTGGACGCGGAGGAGCTTCGTGCGCGAGGCGAACGCGGGGTCCTGGGTGAGAATCGCCCCGCCGTCTCCCAAGCCGCCGAGGTTCTTTGTCGGGAAAAAGCTCAGGGTCGCTCCCGCGCTCGCCGTTCCTACCGGGCGACCTCGGTCGGTCGCGCCGATCGCCTGTGCGGCGTCCTCGAGCAGCGGGACCGAACGCCGGGCGGCCACCTCGAGAAGAGGGTCCAGGTCACAGGAGAGACCGTACAGGTGCACCGCCATGATCGCGCGCGTGCGCGGCCCCATCGCCGCCTCGACCCGTCCGGGGTCGAGGCCCATGCGCTCCGGCTCGACGTCGACGAACACGGGACGCGCGCCGATGGAAGTCACGGCGCTGGCGCTTGCGAAATAGGTGAACGCGGGAACGATCACCTCATCGCCTGGCTCCAGGCCCAGCGCGAGGAGCGCGATCGAGAGCGCCGCCGTGCCCGATGCGATCCCGATCGCGTGCTCCACTCCGCACGCAGCGGCCAGCTCCTTCTCGAACGCGTCGTGCTCGGGACCGAGGATGAAATGACCCGACCGCAGCACACGCTCGAAATCACGGATCAGCTCTTCTGCGAGCGGGCCATGAACCGCGCCGAGATCCAGGAGCGGGACCGGCGGTTCCAAAGACGTCTTCATCTCAGGGCAGCTTCATCTCGGCGCGCGCCAGCACGACCGGCTGATGCCCGGTCAAATCCACGTGCCGCTGCCTCAGCGAGGGCAGATAGGCGGGATCGATGAAATGATATACAAGCATCGCTCTGGCCTTCTTGGCCTTGGGCGGGATCTCGCACCATTCGACGACGGTTCCCTCGGGCGGAATTTCCTCTTGGCGAACGACCTTCGCCGCGAGCCACTTCGGGACAGGGGCCGTACCTTTCGCATCGGCGTACTGGATGCCATACGTCTGCACGGACGCCGTCGAGAGCGATTCCCCGGCCACTCCGAAAAATGAAACCGAGAGCGCGATCACGCGCATGCCCCCGCCGCCTCCGGGCAGAGCGTGCCCCGCCCGCCGGTTCGCCACGGAGAGCTTCAGGCGGCCTCCCTCGACCGCGGCTTTCAGCGTGGCGACCGAGTCGAGGGCGCCCCCGCGGGGGCCACGGAAGGTGTGGGCGTGGACCTTGTCCCGGTTCATCTTCGAGATCTTGGGCGCGGCCTGTCCGGCGTAGGGAGGCATGTGGCAATCCTGGCACTGCTTGCCCCCCGCGGCCGCCTGGGAGGTCTTCCACCGGCCGTACGTCATCTCGATCGGGACGCCGGTCCCGGGCGCTGCGTAATTGTGGCAAGCGGCGCAGAACTCGCCTTTCGTGTGGATCTCGCTATAGGCGAAGCTGTGGGCGCTGCCGGGATCCGAATCGCTGTACGGTCCTCGCATGAGAAGCGGGTTGGCACCCTCGAAGGTATAGGAAGCGGGCTTGGAGGATGGATCGACCGCGCTCACGTTGTGACAGAAGTTGCACGTGACGCCTTCCTGGCTCACACGAGACTCGAACTTGTAGTCGGCCGTGACGGCCGCGGCCGGCGCGTGACAGGCAATGCAAGAGACAAGGACCTTCTCCCCCAGCTGGGCTTTGGCGTCCGCGAGGAACGCTTGAAAGACGGGGTTCTTCCAGGATTTCGCCATCGCGGAAGTCTCCCATTCACGTCGAATCTGACCGTGACACGCGCCGCAAAAGCTGGCCGGGCGGAGGTCCTGGGCCCGGGCGGCGCCGGAGGATGCCATCGACCCTAGGGTCGCCAGGGCCAGAAGGAGTCCGGACATGGACACCACCCTGCGGCACGCGGGGCCGGGAAGGGTCACGAACGGCTCCCCTTGGCGGCAGCCGCGGTCGCGTCCAAATGCGCGACGCGGATCTCCTCGAGCAACGCGTCCCTCCTCTTGTAGAGCCGCTTCAAAGGGCGCGCCGGTCGTTTGCTCAGGGCGTAGGCCGTCAGGATCGGAAGCGCGATCGTTGAATCGACGTAGGCGGTAACCGCGTCCGGGAGTCGGTTCGGATCGATCTTTCCCCAGCTCACCGCTTCTCCGGGCGTGGCCCCGGAGAGACCGCCCGTATCCGCGCGCGCGTCGGTGATCTGGAGAAAGTAATCATGCCCCGACTCCGCGATTCCGAGCACCTCCTGGATCTGCGGCTCTGTCTGCAGGGCGAAGTTCTTGGGGGATCCGCCGCCGAGAATGAAGACGGCGCTCTTTCCGCCCGATTTCTTGGCGCCGTGGACGATCGCGGCGCTCTCGTTCACATCCCGGAAGACGTCCCATTGGATCGGCTCGCCGCCCAGCGCGAGGGCAGCGGCGTTCATACCGATCGAGCTGTCGCCTGGCGAGGATGTATAGACGGGAACGTCGAGCGCGTGCGCCTGCGCCAGAAGCGAGGTTTCCTTCTGCCCAAGGGCCTTCTCGCGCTCGAGCACGTACCGGCCGGCCCGGTAATGAAACTCCGCGGTCCCCATCGGCTTCTGAAACTCGGGCGAGCGAAGCACCTCGCGAAAGAACGCGTCGGTCGAGAGGAGCACGTCGTAGTCGAAGAAGATATCGAATATGCGGACGATGCCCTGATGACGCAGTTCCACGTCGTCCACGTCGCTCCTACCCTGGTGCATCGAGAGACCGATTCCAAAATGTGTGTCGTGGTAGAGGTTTGCCCCAGTCGAGACCATCCAATCCACGAACCCGTTTTTCAAGAGTGGGATCAGGCACGAGCGGCCCAGGCCGGCGGGCGTGAGCGCGCCGCTCAGCGTGAGCCCGACCGTGACGTCCGGCTCGAGCATCCGCTCGACGAAGAGGCGGCAACCCTCGCGCAGTCGCGCCGCGTTGTAGGCGAGGAACGCGGAGTCGACCATCTGCTCGACCGTCATTCCCTGCGTCATCGGGTCGGGAGCGATCTTGGGTCCCTTCGTCACCGTTGATTTTCGTCCGGCCATCAGGCCCTCCCGTAGATGGGTACGAGCGCACCGGAGGTCGAGCCCGCCTCGCGCGATGCCAAATAGGCGAGCAGCCCCGCGACAGCGTCCGGGGTCACCCATGCCGAGAAGTCGGCGTCGGGCATGGCCGCCCGATTGGCGGGAGTGTCGATCACGCTCGGGAGAATCGCATTGGCGGTGACTCCGTCCCGCTTCAGCTCCTTCGCGAGCGTCTGCACGAGCGCATGAAGTCCAAGCTTCGCGGCCGCATAGGCCGACGCGCCCGGATAGCACTCGATCGCGCCTCGGGAGGACACGAAGAGGAGCCGTCCGTCGGTCGCCCGCTTCACGTGCGGGATCGCGTGTTTCGCAGCCCAGAACGCCGAGATCAAGTTGAGCTCGATCATTCCGCGCACCGTATCCTCGGCCACCGACTCGACGCGCTCGCCGCCACGATAGCCTCCCGCCAGGTGGATCAGGACGCGCAGGTCCTCGAACTGCTGCACCGCCGACCCAATGGCCTCGCCGACCGATTTGGCCTGGGTCACGTCGGCCCGCACACCCAGGAGAGAGCCGGTTCGCGTGGCTGGCTCGTGTTCCCGCCTCAGCGCCTCCCACTCATTCTCGGCCCGGTAGGTCACCGCCACGCGGTACCCGTCGCTCAGAAATCTGCCGGTCACGGCCCGCCCCAAGGCTCCGGTCCCGCCGGTCACAAACGCTGATCCTGCCGCCATCTCTTGGCTCCGGGTTTCCCGCCTCAGCGTGACTCAGCCGGAGTATACCGTGCCGCGTCGGCGACACGCCAGAGCCCCGACCGCCGCGCCCAGCCGATCGCGTTCCCGCTCACTCGAATCTCGACCAGATCGCCGCGCGTCCGCCCGAGACGCACTTCTTCTCCCCCGCCGAGCAGGTACGGGGAGCGCGGTTGCTCATCCGGAGCCGGTCCGACCTCGAGCACCGGCACCACGACCACCGCCCCCGGGTGCCGCTGCTCCTCCCTCGCGCGCAGCAGAAGGGTTCCCCACAAGAGGACGCCGAGGGCCAGAGCCGCGGTGCCGAGAACGAATAGGCCGCGCCCCGCTCGGCGAAGGGCCGCCAGCCCCCCGACGAGCGCACCGGCGAGGGCTATCGAGGCCGCGATCCACCACGCTTCCTCCGGGGACAGCGCGATTCCCGGCGGAGGCGATACCGGTTCGCGATCCGCCGCCCCCTGGACGTCTTCGGCGCGCGCTTGGGCGATCGCGAGGTTGGCTCGGATGTCTCGGGCTCTTGGATCGATCCTCTGCGCGGCGAGGAGGAACGCGACCGCGCGTCCCGTGTCACCGCGGGACAGGGCGTCGCTGCCCGCGTTGTAGAGCGCGGCGGCGTCCGCGCGCGCATTGCTAGGGACCTCCCCGGCCGCCGGCACGGCAACCGCCAGCACCGCGATCGCGAGAAGAAGCCTCCGGGCCCCGGTCACCGCGCGAAGACCCTCCGATAACGCCCGAGCGCATCCGAGACCGCGCGGATCGCCTGTTTGGCGTCCGCGCTGCGCGTCTCAGGTGGTGCGTAGGCGATTCCCTCGAGCGATTCAAAAAGCGATTCGAGCGCCGCGATCTCGCTCTCCTGCGCGCCGCGGGCGCGGAGCCTTCCAAACATCTCCGCACGCGGCAGCCCCGCTACATCCACATCGAACCGGTATCCGGCTCCGGCGCGGAGGGCATTCTCCGCAAGCACGGCGGCACGTGCCGGTTGCTTCTGCGCCACGAGGGCGTTCGCGCGGGCGAGATCCCGGGCGATGAGTGAATCGAGGGATTGCATCCGCACGAATCGCGGGTCCCGATGCAGGCGGCGGCGGGCTCTCGCGGATGCGACCGCCGCCGCATAGGCGAGGACCGAGAAACCAACGAGAGTCGTGCTGCCCCCGGGTGGGTCCAGCGTCAGCCGTCCAAACGGACCTCGTGCCCGTCGGGGCGCAGCGGGCATCGGAGCGCCGGGTGACGGGCGGCCGGTCCTGGATTCTGTGAGATTCCCCGGTAGCACCTGTACTTTCGCGCTGTCCGACGATTGCGATCGGTAGCGCCGCGCCTCCGGATCGAACCAAGCGAAACGGACCGGTAGGATCACGACGGCGCCCGGGTCATCGGCGACGAAGGCAATGTCGGTTTCACGCTCACCAATGAGCCGGTCCCCGCTTCGATCGATCCGGGTCGAAGTGCCTGCCACGTACTGCCGCGCCGCCCCCGCGGCACGGATTTCGGGATCGCGTATCGTGGAAACGTTTCCCGTCCCTCGGATCGTGGCGCGCGCCAAGATGGGCTCTCCCGCACGCGCGGTGGGACCGTCCACGTGAAGAGCCAGGCTGAAGTCTCCGACCGCCCCCTGAAACCCGGCAGGAGCCCGGGGCGGAAGCGGATCCACCGTGATCGTGATGGGATCGCTGGTGAGCGACATGTCTTGAGGCACGACCTCCGGGATCGCCAGCATGCTCCACGGATCGGGCGGCTGGATGACGCGGGCGACCCGGAACCTCATTTGGGCCGGACCGATCGTCAGGGTCCCCGTTCGGGTCGGGAACAGCGCCGTGGGGATTTCCATCATCGCATACTCAACCCCGTTCATGGTCACCCGGCGTTGGCGCGGCGGCCCGAGCCCCTCGGTCCAGAATCCGGTCGTGCTCGGTGCTTTCCAGTCCACGTCCCCGATGATGTCCACGCGCGAGTAGAGCTTGAGGCTCAGAACGATCTGCTGGTTCCAGTAGACCCGCGGGCGGTCTACGGTGGCCTTCACGAACACCTCCGGTGCTCCCGCGGGGGCTCTCGAGCCTCCGCGGAGCGGACGTGGCGCGGTACCACTCGACGCGCTACCACGCGACGCGCTGGCGCGCGATACCGTGAGGGTGAGGGGTGCCGTTTCCGCGTGATCGCGGCCCACCGATACCCGAAGCGGCGGGATCGTCACGACCCCTTCCGTCCGGGGGGTGAGGCGGTAGACGGTCGTCGATGTGCGCTCCACGCGTCCCTGGACCATCGAGAAATTCTGCGCCGTTCCGGCGCGCTGCACCGCGACACCCGGAAGCGGGGGGACACCGACGTCGGGAAGATTGAGCCCTGCCGAGCGGATCTGTACCGTCAAGGTGGCCTCCTCGCCCGGAGCCACATGATCCGGCTCGAGCGTCGCCTCGATCGAGAGCGCGCCGCTCGACGACACGCCGCACCATGAGGCGCGAGGAATCGCCACCGCACCCACGGAGATCACGAATGCGGCCGCGATGAGTGCAGTCCTACCAATCACGATGTCCGGTCTCCTCCTCGGGGCGGCCCTTCCCTTCATGCTTCCTGGCGCGTCGCTCCGATTCCAGCGCCTGAAGCCATTGCTCTGCCTCCTGGCGCGTGAAGTCGCCGCTGGATCCTCGTGGCGGCTGTCTTGCCTCTCCCTGCCCGCCCCCGTTCGGCAGCGGGAGCTGCTTTTCCTGCCCACCCGGGGCTGGTGGCCCCGGGCCCGCCTGAGGCTCACGGCGTGACGCGCGGGGCGACTGCCGCATCATGCGGATTGCCTCCTCGAGGTTCCGCTTGGCGTCCAGATCCCTGGGAGCAACGCGGAGCGCTTCGCGGTAATACCCCGCCGCCTCCGCGAACTTCCTGGCGCGCATCGATTGATTGCCCAAGTTATAGGCCGAAGCCGCGCGCGCCGGATCGCCACGGAGGGTCATGGCCTCTTCAAAGCGGACCTGTGCGGAATCGGGTTCTCCCTTTCCGAGATGCGCCAGCGCCTCGTCGTAGGGGATCTCGGCCGAGTTGGGCATCTCGGAGCGCGCGGCGCGCAGCGCCGAAAGCGCCTCATCATATCGGTGGGACTTGAGCGCGCGGACTCCGCCCCGCGCGGGCCCGCCCCACTCGTAGATCGCGCCGAGCCCGGTGAGCGCGAGCAGCAGAAGCGCCATGCCCCGCGTCATCGGCGCCTCCGTCGCGGCACGAGCCGCTCCATCACGAGCAAGACCCCCGCCGCGGCCGCGAACCATGGAAAGCGTTCGTTGTACGCGCGGATCGAGCGGCCCTTGGCCTCATACGCTCCTCCGGAACGGATCGGCTCCACAAGACGAAGCCCCGCCCGCCCGGTCCCATCCGCCCGCTCGTATCGTCCTCCTCCCTGCTGAGCCAGAGCGCGGAGCGTTTTCTCGTCCAGCCGGGTGATCACAACGTGACCCTCCGCGTCCCGTTTCACATCCCTTTGGGCGCCGGTGGTGTCCACCACCGGAATCGTCGTCCCTTCGGAAGTCCCCACGCCGATCGAGTAGAGCCTCGCGCCGGAGCGCTTCACGCCATCAAGGGCGCGGCGCGGATCCCCTTCGAGATTCTCCCCGTCGGTGAGAAGCACGATCGCCCGCGGCCTTTCACCCGATCGCCCCAGCAGGCGGCTCGCAAGGGTCAATGCGGCGCCCAGGTCGGTCCCGGGTCGATCCATGTCCCGCGTGCTCGCGGTTTCCACGATCGAGGCGAGCCCTTCGCGATCGGTGGAAAGCGGGCTCACGATCTTGGCCGAGCCCGCGAAGGTCACGAGCCCGACCTGCGACCCTTCGAGTGCTATGAGAAGCGACAGCGCCTCCCGTTTCGCGGCCGAGAGCCGATCCGGACGGACATCGCGCGCCTCCATGCTCCGCGAGAGGTCGAGCGCGATCACGGCGTCCACTCCGCGCGCGGTCGTGGTGACGAGGCGGAACCCCGACTGCGGACGCATCAGCCCGAGAACCGCGAGCGCGAGCGCCATGAGCAAGAGAGCGATGCGCCACCTCCGGGAGCGTAAGCCCGCCTCGTCGCTCAGCGAGCGAAGGGCCTGCGGGCTCCCGAGCGACTGCTCGATGCGGCGCCGTTTCCGCTCCGCGACCCACGCCAAGAGCGCGATCACGAGCACGGTCCAAAGGAGGTGGACGAGCTGCGGCGACGACCAGCGCATCGCGTTAAGGATACCGGCTCAACACGGTGAATCCGAGCAGGAGCTCCAGCGCGAGGAGCGCTCCGCCGAGCGCCAGGAGGCGCGGCCCCACCTCGGCCCACTGCGTATAGGAACGCATCTGGACGCGCGAGGGTTCCAAAGCGCCGATCTCATGGTACACCTGGCTCAAGAGCTCCGCCGAGGTGGCCCGGAAATACCGGCCTCCAGTTTGGCGAGCCACCTCCTTCAGGGTCGCTTCATCCACCTCGGAAGCGACCCACACGTAGTGACGCCCAAGTATCGGATCGTCCACCGGGAACGGGGCCGCGCCCTGCGTTCCGGCCCCGATGGCGTAAATCCGGACCCCCACCGCCCTCGCGAGCTTTGCGGCGGTGACAGGATCGACCGCGCCGGCATTGTTGATTCCGTCGGTGAGCAGGATCACCACCTTGCTCTTCCCCGGAGCCCGGTTGAGGCGTTCGGCCGATTGCGCGATCGCGGCTCCGACGGCCGTGCCGTCGGGCAGCTGTCCAAAGTCCAATCCGTCAATGAGCGCGCACAGACCGTCGTAATCCAGCGTGAGCGGCGAGATCAACTCGCTCCTCCCGGCGAACGCGACGAGACCAATCCGGTCCTGCACCCTGCCTCGGACGAATTCCTTCGCTACCTGCTTCGCGACGTAGAGCCGGTTTCGCGGCCGGAAATCCTCGGAGCGCATGCTTCCAGAGAGGTCGATCGCGAGGACGATGTCGATGCCCTCGCTCACCACCTCCCGAATCTCACGCCCCGCCTGTGGCCGCGCGGCGGCGAGCAGAATGAGCCCAACCGCAAGGGGCCTGAGCCGGGGGAGCGCGCGTGCCGCGCGCGCACGAATCCCGGATGTCGGCGGAAGCGCGGCCAGGCTCGAATAGCCCAGCTCGGGATCACGCCACGCGGCTCGCCGCCGCGCGAGCCAGAACGCGAGCGCGAACGGGATGAAGAGGAGCAGATACCAGGGCTCGGCGAATCGCATGCTAGGCCGCCCCGACCAGCCGCCCGGCGATCGACTCCGCGAGGCGCAGGATGGCCTTTGCCTCCGACTCCTCGTC
>DASXTQ010000095.1:0-53630 GCA_036505295.1 Candidatus Eiseniibacteriota bacterium | reverse complement strand
TCCTGCACGTAGATGATCGGGGTGGGGGGAGGCGCAGGAATGTCAAAATTGAGATCGAAGACGATCTGGGCCTGGTTGTCCTTGTTCTTGAGGTCCGTGACCGACGAGAGCCGATCGGTCCCCTGCCCGACGATGATCGCGATCGTCACCTCCTGCGTGTCCCCGGGCGCCATCGTGAAAGGCCCGGTGGACAGCTCGAGACGGCGGTCTGCCGGGCTCGAATCGAGCCAACCGGTGCCGGCCACCGGGTCGCCGGAAACTTGGAAACGGGTGATCGCTTGGGTCGTGTCGTTGAACACGTGCACCGGTGTTCCGTTTGCGTTGAGCCCCTGCATATAGTTGTACGTCTGATCGGCGCCGCGGGGATCCGTCCCGTTGATGTACTTGTTGAACGACGTCATCCCCAGCGTGTCGAAGACGCCCGGCGTCCCCGAGGGCACGATCGGACCCCGGAAGAAATCGTAGCCAACCGCGGGCGGCGTGCTCCCGTACTGCTGATCGGCGTTGGTCGCGTTGTAGCAGAAGCCGAGGCTCCGCGTGGTGTCGCAGCCAACGAGGTCGTCCGTGAACCCCCCCAGGTCGGGGTCGCTCCAGGCGGAGACGTACATGTTGTCGAGCGTATTCCCACCCTTGTTGATCAGCTTGTAGCGCACGAAGATGATGTTCCCGAGCGCTCCCGACCGGTTGAACGCGAACGTCGTCTGCTGGATCTCGACCCCGAGCGGCTCCGTTGAGCCGGCGAGGTTGCTGTGCACCTCGGGATCCGCGTCGTTGTAAACGCTCCAGATCATCATGTCGCCCAGGAGGGCCGGCGCCCCGGTCGAATCGACCGGAGCCCCCTGATCGACGGGCCAATTCAGGTAATCGGCGCTCGTCTTGTCACCTCGGACGATCTTGTAGTTCTTGAAGCGCGCGTTGTCCGTTTGGAACGTGCCGTTCAACATCGGACCCGGCACGTACTCCTGCGAGTACTCACCCACGGCGACGCGCACCTGGCCGTTCACCTTCGCGCCGATCCATGGACCTGCCGCGAAGACCGCCGTCTTGGTCGATCCCTTCGGGTAGAAGAACCCCGCAGCCTGGCTCGTCAGCTCCTCAGCGAACGAGCCGTGGTTCGTCACGATCATATCGATGTTGTTCGCATCGATATGGGTCGTGTTGTCCAGAATGGTGGCGGCCCGGCGGGGCACCGTGCGGCGGTTTGGCTCCGCCGCCGGTTTCGCCGCGGCCGCCGCGTCCGAAGCGGCGACCAGCAAGATCAGGCCCGCCGTTCCCAGCCAACACAGAAATCGCATCGTGTTCACCCTCCGTGGCTTCGTCAAACTTGACCCCACTGCCGCGATGGAGCTCTGCATGGCTTAGAAACTGACCTTCGCGCCGAAGCGCACCAGCCGGCCGTTCTCGTGCAACGTTGGATTGAGTTCCGCCAGGGTGTAGCGCCGCTGGGCATTGGGCGTGCTGTAGGTATTCTGCCCCTCCTCGGTGTTGAGGAAGTTGGTGGACTCTGCGTCCCCTGTCCCCGTGTAGACGGTGCGGACATTGTCGCGATCGAAGACGTTGAGCACCCACACGTATACATCGAGCGTCTGGGCACCGATGCTCAGCCCCTTGCTGGCCTTGAGGTCGGCCGATACGGTCCAGGGCCCATACCGAGAGTTGATCGGGCCGATCGGCTGCGCCGAAACGGCGGCGAGCGTCACCTCGTTGTAAATGCGGGTCGGCGTGTATGGGAACCCGCTTCCCGCGTTCACGAGGACGTTGATGCCGGCGTTCTCGAGTATCTTTTTCCCGCTCAGCGCCGGCCCCTCTCCCTTGCCGAGCCTGTAATCCAAGTTCCACGAAAACTTGTGCCGCTGGTCGAACGCGAGCGGCGTCGCGATCTTCGGCACCTCGTCTGCGGTCCACGCGATGTTCCGTTGCGTCTGCGAGACCGAGCCGGTGCCCGTCGCCCAGGACAAGCTGTAGGACGCCGTCATGGAGACATAGCCGACGCGCCTCAACGTGTAGGCGAGATCGAGCCCCTTGATCGTCGCGAAGTCGCGGTTGCGATAGGAGGAGAAGGCGTTCGGGTTCGAGGGAATGCTCGTGATCTCGACCAGATCCTTCACGTCCTTGTAGTACGCGGCCCCCTCGATTCTCGAGCGCTCGGTAGGCGTGTGCGCGATCCCGATTTCATAGGCCGTGGTTTGCTCCGGCTTGAGATTCGGATTTCCGAACCCGACGAAGTACCCTCCGGTCCTGATCTTGTGTTCCAGGAAGGCGTAGCTCACGTAGAGGTCTTGAAGGTTCGGCTGCTGAAAGAACTTTCCGTAGTTCACATGGACCAGCGTCCTGTCGCTCACCGGGAACCCGACGCCTAGCCGTGGGCTGAGCCTCCGGTAGACTTTCGAGGCCTGTAGATCCTGGGGATCGAGTTTCGTCGGTAGGTTGGTCGAGTCGTTCACGTCCGACTGGAGCGGCGTGGTCTCGCTCCGCAGCGATTGCGTGGACGGGGTGAGGTAATCGAACCTGAGCCCCGCGTTCACGACGAGCCCGAGTTGCTCGTACTTCCCCTGGGCGTAGAGCGATGCCACCTTGGGATGCTTGGGTCCGTCCAGGCTCCCGTCGGTCTCTTCCCCGAAGGCATCGAACCCGTACCGGTCCGCATCCAGGGTGTTCTTGGGAAGGATCACCCCGGCGCTGTCTTCGTAGAGCGCCGTCGGGAAGTAGTGGTCGTAATAGCGAAGCGTGTGACGCTGGTAATCGCCGCCCACCTTGACCTGGAACGCCTTCGAGATCTGGTTCGCATAGTCGGCGGCGGCGCCGTAGTAGGAAGAAGTCCTGTGGAGGAAGTCGTCCCACACGTGTGCGCCCTGCGGGTCCTGAGCTCCGTAAAAGAAGAGCGCCTCATTGGAATCGTATGTCGGATCGCCCTTTCCCTGCGGAAACGCGTACGCCTTGAGGTTGTCAAAATAAACCCCGTCGCCGCGGATCCGGTCGGTGAGGAAGTAGTTGGCCTTCACCTCGTAGTAGGAGCGGGTGTTCAGGCTTTGGTTCCACGTCCCGTACGCCGAGTAGTTCTTGTCGCGGAAGCGAGGAGCGTGCTCGAGGTCGAACCGATACGCATTTTGAAACTGCTGCCACTTGTCCTCGTTGTACGTGCCGCCAAGCTTCAGCGTTTTCAGCGGGCTGGGCTTCCACGAAAGCTTCCCGACCCCGGACCAGGTCTTGCTATCGTTCGAGGGCAGGACTCCGTTTGTAAACAGCCCGGGTTGCGAGGGATCCCCCACCTCGTCCGTGATGATGCTCGGCTTGCGATCCTGGACATCCTTCCGCTCGCCGGCCGCGTAGAAGGTGACCTGCTTCATGCTTGGAGCCAGGGGTCCGCCCAGCGAGGCGCTGAAGTTCTTGTAGCCCCGGCTCTTCTCGAACCAGTCTCCGAGAACACCCTCCGCGGATCCGAAGTACTTCTCGCCGCCTTCCTTCGTCACGATGTTGATCGCGCCCGAATTGATGCGCCCGTATTCGGCGTTGAATCCGCCGGTCTGGACCACGATCTCCTCGATCGCGTCGCCGTTGATCGCCGTCGTCGAGACGCCCGTAAGCGGGTCCTGCTGCGAGAAGCCGTCCACGTAATAGGCGACCTCATTGGGGCGGCCACCGCGAATGATCAAGGTGTTGTTGTTCTGCGCTTCGTTGTCGATGTTCAGCTTGAAGTTGACGACGCCCGATTGCTGCGCCACGGCGTCCTGATACCCCCGCAGCGGCTGATACTTGATGTCGTCCCCGGAGAGGAACTTGGCCGAACCCGTCAGATCCTTCTGGATCAGGGGACGTTCCGCCTTGATGACCACCTCGGGCACGTTCGTCAGCACCGTAGATTCGATCGAGAAGTCGAGCCTGGTGTTGAAATCCGGGATGATCTCAACGTCCTGCCGGACTTGTGAGACGTAACCCAGGAGCGAGACTCGAACCGAATAGCGCCCGGCGGGAACATTGAAGATGCTGTAGTTCCCCTGGGCGTCGGTCACCGCCCCGCGCTTCAGCTCCGGGATCGCGATGCTGGCGAGCGCGACCGGCTCTCCGGTTTTCGCGTCGTGGACGACGCCCACCAGCTGCCCCGTCGTCCCAGCCCACGCGGTGCCAAACACAAAAATGGCGCTGGCCAAAAGTATGGCCGCGCCCAGGACAACCCTAAAACGAGGTCGAAGCATGATTCGCCCCCCTTTGATGATCCACCGTATCGCCGTTTCGAGGGTCTCTCCATCCCTGGCAACGATCGGACCTTCACTTACCGATCCGACCTCAATCCGCACATCCCGTGCCCAGCCTACAGGCACCCTCATTTTGGCCACCGAAGGACTCAAAAAGTTACCGGCTCTCTCGCATTCACCCCCTGCTCCGAAGCCCACTTACGAGCTGCGGCTCCGAATGCCCGAGCCGCAACGGACTCCACTACCTCAAAATTAGGTACCTGTCCGAAAATTTGTCAACACTTTTTCCCGTGCAAAAGACTAGGCCGCCCGGATTGAGTGCCCGGGCGGCCCTTGGACTGCTCCTACGTTTGGCTCCGCGGAGCCGTGCTGCTTGCCTGCTACGTCTCTAGAAGTGGTACGTCGCCGAGGCGCGTGTGAACGGCGTGGACCGGTCGCCGGAGAGAATGTACCCGCCGGTGAGCGGGAACTTCTCGTTGAGCGTCATGTCGACGTCCAGGTTGTTCCAGCGGATGCCCGTGCCCAAGCTGAAGTTGAACGCCGACGTCCGCTCCTTGGTCGTCAGCGTGGTAGACGGCGCTCCGAACGTCGTGTCCTTGGTCTGGCTGCTCACCATCGACCGATTCGCTCCGACACGAACTTTGAGCCAACGGGTCGCGTCGGTCTCGATGGCCGCGAACACGAGCGGTATCGCGGACGTCTTTTCTTCGAACGTCGATTGCTCGCCGGCGGCGACGGAAACGTCGCTACGCTCGAAGTTGTGCTTCGACTGTCCGACAGCAACGCCCCAGAGGAGCAGGTTGTTGTCGTTCACGCGCATGTTGTCGGAGATCCCGACTCCATATTGCTTGTACTTTTCGTCGGCCGAGCGCAGAGCACCCACGGTCCCATTGAAGTTGGAGACTTTCCAGCTCAGGTCGTCGTTGACGTACCAGGCGGACGGAACCCAGACGTGCTTGTCACCCTGGTTGACGAATGCGCGTCCCAGCACGGCATAGGAAGCCGAGCCGTCGTCTTCCCACTTCTCGCCCTGGACACCGCCCGTGGTTTCCGTGCGATCCAGCGTGTACTTACGATAGGTCGCCGCGCCTTCGATCCGGTTGTCGTTGCTCAAGTGGATCGTGATGGCGGGCGTGACTCCGTACGTGTTGAGCTCGATCGGGCCCGTGCCGCCGAAGCCAAGCGTGATGAGGTCTGCCTGTACGAGACCACCGAACGGGTACGGATCAAATGGACTCGCTCCGTTCCCACGCACGCGATTGAACGCGGCCGGGGCCGTGTCGTCCGTCTGCTCGAAGCTCGAGTTCGTGATGTCCAGGCGGACCGCAAAATCGAAACTGCTGAACGCCTTCCCCCAGATCGCGTCGAGCTGCTCGTTGTTGAGGTTGCTCGATGCGGTGAAGTTGTTGAGCGCGCTTTGCTTCATCTGGAACGCGATGGCTCCGAAGCGCGGGAAATTCCGGATCACCGTGAAGCTCTGATCGGTGGTGGTGACGACGCTGGGTGTGGTCACAGTCAAGTCCGAAAGACCGGACGGGTTGTTGCCCAGTTCCGCCAGCACGAGATTGTTCTGCCGCACGACCGATGCGGGATAGTAATAGATGTTCACGTAATCGTCGGTGAACTGGCTGAGCGTCGGGACCGACAGCGCCATGCCCTCGACACGCGACAACGATGCCCGGCTCTCGCCCGCGGTCAGGGCGACGACTGCGGCCAGGCTCAAGACAGCCATCAGCTTGCGCTGAGACATCTGTTATAGCCTCCTTGGTTAGGTGACCCCGATGGACCAGGGGTCTCTTGCCCGAACTCACTAGAAGAGACGGGAATCAAGTCCGGTGCATGGAGAGCGTTAACGCGAAGCGTGAGTCGTCGCTGCCCCACCCCCTTTCGGTCTGGTCTTCAAATACGTGCCTGACCAACCAAATCCCTTCCCAGCCCCCCAGAACTCAAAGGGGCACCAAAAATTTCGGCGCACCGTAGGCTTCCAGGCCCAACCCTGTCAATCGAAATTTGAGTCTTTTGATGGCAACTGGTTGCCGCGCTGATACTTACGGGATCGAATCACAGCCCGCCGAAACACTTCGCGAAGTCTGGAATCCGCGACGCTAGGGGCTGCTGGGGGAAGAGACAAGCTCATATCGCCCGAATCCATCGCGATCCACGAACACAAACGTCCGTCGCTCCCGGTAGTAGTACCAGATCTCCTCGGGGGGGCGATCGAAGTTGAACGGATTGCGAACTACCTCGTCGGGCGGCCCGTATAGGATGTAGATGCGGCCCATGTCGGTCTTCCACCCTGGGCTGCCCGTCGAGAAATGCTGGTTCGCGTACTGGACCCGCTGATAAAACTCGTCCCGGGCCTCGTTTTCAGGCGTCTCCGGGGTCGGATCGCGTCGCTTCCAGAACGCTTCCCAGTAGGCTTTTCGCGCTTCCTCCCCCTGTAGCTTTCCGATCTCATCGATCTCTTGCTGCGTCGCGATATACCGGAGGACATCCAACGACTGCGCGGAAGCGAATCCCATCGTCGCGCGCGATTGGTCCACATCGAAGCTCTTGTCCCGGCGGATCGCGGAGGTCTTGCGCTCCTTCGAACCGGGCGTGGGTGGAACGTTCATCGCGACGACGAACCGATAGGATCCCGGGCCCAGGCTGACCAGCCTCGGGCGGATGAGAAACAGTGTCCGGCCGGGCCGGCGCGTGAATGTTGTGTCGCCGAGGATGACCTGCTCCCCGCTCTCGCTGACCACCTTGTACGCGAGGCGGAAGAGAGAGTCCGATCCCGCGTCGTTCCTCTGGTCGAAGATCTCCCCGGCGGCCGCGAATTGGTCGATGTTGTCGCCGTAATGCCGGGAAGGATTGGGAACGAACCTGGGGGATCCCCCCGGGCCGGGCTCGGCCGTGCCGAGGGAAAGATCAGAGAACCACACGAGCCCAGGCGGCGAGGAAGGAACTTCGAACTCGATCGCGGTTCCAGACGTCCGCTCGGCGACGAGATCCGTGATCGCCACCTCGATCCGGTATTTGCCGGGCGGGACCTGGAAATCGAGATGGTCCGTGATGTCCTCGCCCCGCTTGCGCGTTTCGGAATAGGTCGATGCGCGAAGCTCCCGCGTATACGTGTCCCCGGTGATTTGCCTTCCACCCTTCTGCCTGAAGAAGATCACGCGCACCTCGTACGCGGCGCGGTATCCGGCCGGAGGGGTGCGTTCGAACAGGAGCTCGCTGCGGCTCAGGCGGTAGTCGAGCCGCACCGTCGGCTTGCCCGATTCTCCCAACTGAAGGGTGGCATCGACCGAAAAGCGGGGGCGGGTCGCACTCGTTCCGGGTGACGGCGCGTCCGACTGGGACGGCGGACCCGGGTTTTGGTATTGCGCCGATGCCGTGCCGCCCCAGAGGCATGCCGCACAGAGCAGCATGAGCCCCCGCAGGGCTCGCGTCCTAACGCAGGAGGATGAGTTGTCGGGCATCGTCGATACCAGGTCCATCCAGCTGGATAAAGTAGACGCCGTCCACGGCGGGGCGCCCGCGTTCGTCACGTCCGTCCCACGTGACCGAGCCGAATCCTCCGCCCGCAGCGATGGTGCTCACGATCCGGCGCACCAGCCTCCCGGCCGGATCGAAAACGCGGAGCTCGATTGATTTTCCTCCATCGGAGGAGAGCACGCGATAAGGAACGGTGAGCGTCTGCCCGTTTCTTGGCCTATACGGGTTTGGATAGACGCGACCCAGGGCCGAGTTGGAAGGCACGTAAATCGCGCCGTCGGCCGCCTTTCGCGAGGAGCCGTCCGGAAAGAACGCCTCCAGCCGATACCGGTAGTGGGTGCCCGCCTGGACGGCGTCGTCGAGCGTGGAGCTGGCCCCCGGACTCAGCAGGGAATCGTTCACGCGGACGCCCCACGAGCTGAAGGCGAGCCCCTCGGTCGCGGTCCCCAGATCGCGGTACACGTTCCAGCCGACCATGCCCGCCGGCGGCGGAGCGGTCCAGGAAATCCGCACGCGGGGACGCACGGCAGTCCGGTCGATCTCGAGGCTCAAGGCGGGGTCGGAGACGACCACGGCGCTCGCACGAAAGCGCTCGAGCCCAAAGCTCCCGGCAATGAGCAGGGTGTCTCCCACCCAGACCGCATCGCGCGAGAAGCCGGGGATCGTGATCACCCCACGTGCGCGAGGCGCCGAGGGATTTCGCAGATCGATCGCGAGCGCGCCGCTGTCCCCGAGGAGCGCCAGCGCGGTCTCTCCAAGCTGGGCCACCCCGAAGCAGGCAGGTGCGGGGACGGTCGCGAGCAGGACGGGTGAGGTCGTATTGAATACGTCGACCACCTGCACGTCCCCTCCGGCGGTTCCCACGATCAGCCGCGTGCCCGAGATATCGAGGTCTCGCGCCGCGTTCCCCGACGGCGGCCCGAGCGTAGCGGGTGCGTCCGGATTTCCGAAGCGGATGGAGAGGACGCCCAGGAACTCGTCCGCGACGAAGGCAATGGTGTCTTTCACCGCGAACGCGCGCGGGTCCAGAACGGAAGGATAGTTCACGCTGCCGCGAGGAATGGGCGAGGCGGGGGTGGTCACGTCCACGAACGTGACGCCCGCCTGGGTGCCTCCTCGCCGAGCGACGACAACGAGCCCTGTGTCGATCACCGAAACGGCCACCGTGATCCCAGGGAGCGTGGGCGCGGTGAGCGACGCGAGGGGTACCGGCGAGGCCGGGTCGGTAACATCCACGACGATGAGGCCACCGGTGCCTGACGCGAGATAGGCGACATGCCGGACGCGGTCCAGGGAGATGTCGTACACGCGCGCGTTGCCGGACGGCGCCAGGACGCCGACGAGCGATGTGTCGGCCGACCCCGCGCGGTAGATGCGGAGCCCGCCCGTGTAGTCGGCCAGGTAGGCGAGACTATCGTCCAACACGACGCGCCGGGCTCGGCCGGCTCCGGTGGTCGTGGTGCGCGGGGGCTGGGCCGGCTGTGTGACGTCGAAGATCTCGAGCAGGCTCTGCCCCACCTCGTCCGGCTCCGAGGTCTGGGTTTGGTCATCCTCCGAAACCACCGCCAATCCGCCAACGATCGACACGTGGAACGGCTCGATCGCGGTCAGGCGGTCCACCTCCGATGCCAGGAGTTCCCCTTTGGGGCCGCCGCGCGTGAACTGGGCATAGGTGCGTGATTCGCCGATCGCGACGACCGAGCCGGGATCGGCATCGATATCCCGAACCAATCGGTTCGAGCCCACGACCACCGCCGTTCCCGGAAGTCGGGTTTCGGTATCGAAAGGAAGGATGCCCTTGTCCCCCACCGCGACGAAGGCCATCGCGTCCGGCCACGCGAGGTCTCGTGCCAGGTACCCATTCGCCGCGAATTCCCAGAGCGACTCGGGCGCGGCCCCGGTCCGCGCGCGGTACAGCGTGAGGAACATGCCGAGCGTCGGGCTGCTGCGCACGCTCAACACGAGGAATGAATCGCTGCGGGCCTGAACCCGCACGATTCCCCGCCCATCCCGATACGTGCGGGCGTCGAGGAGCGAAAGGGCCCCCGGCGACGTTTCCCGGAAGAGGTACAGCGTGGATTCGCTCGCGGCCGCCAGGGTCGCGCTCCCACGCGCGAACGCGCCGTGCTCGAGCGCGCCCAGGTGATCGTGCCCCCCGATCGCGACCAGGTTCGTGGAGTCGGTCGCGTCGACGGCCACGATGCCGCGGTCTCCCGCGAAGAGATACGCCGTGCGACCGGTCCAGGCGACCTCGTCCACCAGTCCTGCCGTCCGGAACGTCCCGAACAGCACGTCCCCCGCGGCGGCTCCGCGGAACTCGATTCCGGTCCGCGTGGGAACCACATAGGTCCCCCCGGAGGCGCCCACGGATACGGGGACCGCCGCGCCGTATCGCGCGGATACGGAGGATGGCGTGAGGCGTGTCGCGATGATCTCGCTCGCGGCGCGTGCGCCGTGGAGCGGCGCGGCGAGGAGGCAACCGACGAGAATGGCGAGGACGGGAATGGGCGACGGTCGCGAAGATGGGGTCATCTGGCTCGACGCTACCACGCCCCGTGGAACCGCCTCAAGGGGCGTTGTTTCCGCTTGCCGCGTCAATTTGCGCCATGGTATAGACTGTCCACGAAATGTTCCGCCTCCTGCCGACCCAGCCTCGCTTCTTCGACCTTTTCGAGGACCAGGCCAACAAGGTTCTCGAGGCGGCCCAAGCGCTCAAGGAAATGGTCGAGCATTACGAAAACGTCGATGAGAAAGCCCGTCACATCAAGCAGCTCGAGAGCGACGGCGACAACATCACCCACTCCATCATCGACAAACTGAACCGGACGTTCATCACGCCTTTCGACCGGGAGGACATTCATGCGCTTGCCTCCGGGCTGGACAACGTGCTGGACAACATCGAAGGGGTTGCAAGCAGACTGGTGCTGTTCCGCGTGCGCTCGGTCACGCCGGAGGCGATCGAGCTTGTCTCCGTCGTCGAACGCTCCTGCGCGGCCATCCAAACCGCGATGAGCCATTTGCGCGACCTGAAGGGCATTTCCACCTATCTGATCCGGATCAACGACCTCGAGAACGAGGCTGATTTCATCTCCAGGAACACGACCGCGCAGCTCTTTGAACAGGCGAGCGATTTCCGCGAACTGATCAAGTGGAAGGAGCTGTATGGACGCCTTGAAGCGACCACCGATGACTGCGAGGACGTTGCGAACATCCTGGAGGGGATTGTCGTCAAGAACAACTGACGCGCCTCGTGCTGCACGCCACCCCCTCGTGACGGCTCCATGACGACTTATGTTGTCGTCATCATCGTGCTCGCTCTCCTGTTCGATTTTCTGAACGGGTTCCACGACGCCGCCAACTCGATTGCCACCGTCGTCTCGACGCGCGTCCTGACCCCGGGGATCGCGGTGATCTGGGCGGCGGTATTCAACTTCCTCGCGGTCTATATCCTGGGGCTCGCGGTCGCCGCCACAGTCGGCAAGGGCATCGTCACACCTGGAGCGGTCAACAACCACGTCATCGTCTCCGCGTTGACGGGAGCCACGCTCTGGAATCTCCTCACATGGAGGCTCGGTCTTCCGACATCCTCGTCCCACGCGCTCGTGGGCGGGCTCGTAGGCGCCGCCCTCTGCCATGCCGGCCCAGGCGCCATCGTGGCCAGTGGGGTCCAGAAGACCGTCCTGTTCATCTTCATCTCCCCCTTCGCGGGGCTTTTCCTGGGCTACGCGAACATGGTCGCGGTCTCCTGGATCTTCCGAAAAACGGCGCCGAGCCGCGTCGACCAACTGTTCCGCAGACTTCAAATCGTTTCCGCGGCCCTCTACTCGCTGGGGCACGGGGCCAATGACGCGCAAAAGACGATGGGAATCATCACCATCCTGCTCGTAACGGCGCACCAGATCGATCATTTCTATGTACCGGCATGGGTCGTGTTCGCCTGCGGGTCCGCCATGGCGCTCGGGACCCTTTCCGGCGGATGGCGAATCGTGCACACGCTCGGCGCCCGCGTGACCACGCTTCGACCCGTTGGGGGGTTTTGCGCCGAGACCGCGGGGGCCATAAGCCTCTTCACGGCGACCCACCTGGGCATCCCGGTGTCGACCACGCACACGATCACGGGCGCGATCGTAGGCGTGGGCGCGACACGGAGGCTTTCGGCGGTTCGTTGGGGCGTCGCCGGACGCATTGTGTGGGCGTGGGTGCTCACGATCCCCGCCGCCGCCGCGGTGGCCGCCGCGACCTTCCAGCTGACCGCGCACTTCGCTCCCTAGCTCGTGCTCGAAACCATCCTGAAGCCGATCACCTCGTTCGTCCTCTCCGTCATCTCGACTTGGGGATACGCGGGCATCGTCGTCTGCATGACCATCGAGAGCGCATGCATTCCTCTCCCCAGCGAGGTCATCATGCCCTTCTCGGGTTATCTCGTGACGACCGGACGGTTCACGCTCTGGGGAGTGGCGCTCGCCGGTGCGACCGGAAACGTACTCGGCTCCTGGATCGGGTACTGGCTGGGATCGGTGGGCGGGAGACCTCTCGCGGAGCGCCTCTCCCGATGGCATGTTGTGCGCGTGGAAGAATACGATCGCGCCGATCGTTGGCTCCGACGCCACGGGTTGCAGGTCGCGTTCTGGACCCGCCTCGTTCCCATTGTGCGGACCTTCGTCTCCTTCCCGGCCGGCGCGGCGCGGGTTCCGATCGCGCGCTTCACGATGTACACGTTTGTCGGGTCCTACATCTGGTCCTTCATCCTCGCGTGGGTCGGAGCGAAATTCGGTGAGCACTGGGAATCGATCCACGAGGTCTGGCGTGGGTTCGACATCGCGGTCCTCATTGTGCTCCTGGCTCTGTTCCTGTTCTGGCTGCGTTCGCACTTCAAGTCGGCGCCGCGTTGACGGTTTCCGGCGCCGATGCTAGTCTTTTCTCCCTTCTGGGGGATCGTCCAGTGGTAGGACACGTGGCTCTGGACCACGGTACAGGGGTTCGAATCCTCTTCCCCCAGCCACTTCAGACTTAAAGCAACTTCCGTCGGCTGGTTGCGGCGCTATCGTCTAGGGGTTAGGACGGGTGGTTCTCAGCCATCAAACCGGGGTTCGAATCCCCGTAGCGCTACCATCTCTTTCGTGCCGGAGCTTCCCCCCGCCGGGTCTCATGAAAGGAGCCCTCGGTATGCGGTCTCGACGACCCCCGCGCCGCCATTCGCTTGAGCCGGCTGTCCCGATCGGGGCCCTATGGCTCGGTCTCACGCTCCTCGCCTCCACGCCGAGCTCCGCCGCCGCGCAGCCGCGCGATCAGGGGCGCGCCACCCAGCCCCGGGAGGCGGCCGGGGCGCTGCCCCGGAACGTGGAGCGGCTCGATTCGCTCGGCGGGATCACCCAGTACCGGCTCAAGTCGAACGGGATGACGATCCTCCTGTCGCGGAACGACGCGGCGCCGGTCATCACGTTCGAGGTCGTGTATCACGTCGGATCGCGCAACGAGGCCCCCGGCAACACCGGCTCGGCGCACCTTCTCGAGCATCTCCTCTTCAACAAGAGCACCAAGAATTTCGGCCGGGCCCGTGGGCACCAGACGTTTCAGGAGGTCCTGTTCAAGGCCGGGTGCGACTATTCGTCGACGAACATGACCACCTGGTACGACCGGATGACCGGCTACTCGACGCTTCCCGCGGACAAACTCGAGCTCGCGATGAGAATCGAAGCCGACCGACTGGGGCGCGCCCTGATCCTGGACTCCGAACGCCAGCCGGAAATGACCGTGGTGCGGAACGAATACGAGATCGGGGAGAACGATCCCTCGCAGGCCCTCAACAAGGCCGTGGTCGGCGCGGCGATCGTGGCTCATCCCTATCATTGGGATACGATCGGATACCGGTCGGACATCGAAGGGGTTTCAACCGAGACGTTGCGCCAGCATTACAAGGACTTCTTCTGGCCGGATAACGCCGAGGCGATTCTGGTCGGAGACTTCGACACGGTCACGGCGTTGCGGATGTTCGACCGCGAGTTTGGCTCCTTCCCCCGGTCTCCAAAGCCGATCCCCTCCGTGATCACCGTGGAACCACCGCAGGAAGGCGAACGGCGGGTAATCGTCCGCCGGCCGGGCCAGGTGGGGCTGGTGGAAATCGGATACATGCGCCCGAAGTCGCTCCATCCCGACTTCATCGCGCTCGACGTGCTCTCCACGATCCTGGGCTGGGGCGTCAACTCGAGGTTGTACCAGGCGCTCGTCGAGAAGGGTCTCGCGACGGATGTGAACGCGAGCAACTACACGCTCCGCGATCCCTTCCCGATTCTGATCGACGCGACCGTCGCCCAGGGCGTGAGCCACCAGAAGGTGGAGGACGCGATGAAAGCCGCCCTCTACGCGGTCGGGCGCGAGGGCGTCACCCCAACGGAGCTCGCGCGCGCGAAGAGCCAGCTCGAAGTCTCCGTGATCCGAGGCCGAGACGGCACCTACGAGCTGGCCGCGAGCCTCGGCGAAGCCGTGGCGTCCGCGAACTGGAAGTGGTTCGTGCAATACGTGGACACGATGAAGCGCGTTACCGCGGCGGACGTTCGGCGCGTCGCGGCGACGTACCTGACCCCGGACCACGCCACCGTCGGGTGGTTCGTCCCCGCGAAGGCCGACGGCAAGAAACCCCAGAAAGCCGCGGGCGCCGGCGGGTCGACGGAATCGTCCGCCTCGAGCGGACGGAGCGCCAGCGAGCCGGCCCGCGCCACCTTCGCGCAGAGAACGCTTCATCGCGTACTGGCCAACGGGATCACCCTCGACGTCCTCGCGAATCACGCCGTCCCCACCGTGGCCGTGCACGGAATCGTGCTGGCCGGCCGGATGCACGCACCGCGGGAAAAGCCCGCTCTGGGGCAGCTCACCGCGATGATGCTGGAGCGTGGGACAAAAACGCTCGACAAGCGTGCGATCGCGGCGCTCCTCGACGGAGTGGGAGCCCGGCTCCATGTCACGGCCGACATGTACGGGGCGACCATCCAGGGCTCCTCCCTGTCGCGTGATACGAAGCTTCTGCTTTCCGTCCTTTCGGACGAGATGAAGCGCCCCGCCTTCTCAGACTCGGAGCTCACGAAAGCCAAGTCCGAGATGAAGACCGAAGTGCTCCGCGCGTTCGACGACACGCGTCAGCGCGCGTTCGATCGGCTCAGCCAAATCGCCTTCCCGGCCGAGCATCCGTACCACGCTCGGTCCAAAGACGAGATGCTCGCAAGCATCGCAGCCGCACGTCCGGTCGACCTCCGCGCGTTCCACAAGGACCGCTACGTCGGCGCCTCGACCTACCTCGCGATCGTAGGGGACGTGGATCCGGCACGCGTAGCCGCTCTCGTGGACTCCCTTCTCGGCGATCTGCCGCGGGGATCGAGACCGGACTTAGACCTGCCCCGCGCCACCCGCGCGCAGCCGGCGCACGAGGCGGTCGCACTCCCGGGAAAGGCCAACATGGAGCTCATGTTCGGAGCGGCCAGCGGCCTGAGACGCAGGGATCCCGATTACGAAGCGAGCCTCGTCGCGAACGCGGCGCTCGGACAGAGCTCGCTCTCTTCCCGTCTTGGAAAGCGCGTGCGGGATATGGAGGGGCTCACGTACAGCATCTATTCACGCTTTACGATGACCGATTTCCTGGACGGCGTGTGGCTCGCCGATGTCGCGGTCGCGCCGGCCAATCTCGGCAAGGCCATGAAGTCGACGCGCGAGGTCATCGAAAGCTACTGCAGGGAAGGGATCACCGAAGAAGAGGTCGCCACGCAAAAGAGCTTTTTCGCGGGGAACTACCGGGTCCAGCTCGCGACCAACGCCGGCACCGCGCAGGCGCTCGCGCTCGCGGAGAAGTTCGGTTACGGTCCCTCGTACCTCGATGAGTTCCCGGAACGCGTGGGGCGCGTCACGCGCGAAGAGGTGAACGCGGCGATCCGCGCACATCTCGATCCCGCGAAGCTCAGCATCATCGTCGCGGGGGATCTCGAGAAGTTCCCGGAGTAGGGCGGAGCACCCTGACCTAGACGCCTTGCTGGCGCGCGCAATCCCTGGCTGGGCGTTCCACCGCTCCCTGGTCCTCGTGCCGTCTCCGATGCGCGGCGTACGCCTCCTCGAGCAGCGCGCGCATCCCAGACCGGTAGCGCTCGCGGCTGAACCGAACCGCCTGACGGCGCAGCGCCGCCGGATCGAAAGGACGCCGCGCCACCTCCCGCATCGCGCTTTCGAGCGACGCCTCGCTCGGCTCGTGGAAGAGAATGCCCGTCTCCTCGGTCACCGTTTCGAGCGCCCCTCCCCTCGCGAGCGCGATCGCCGGGCGGCCGCACGCGAGCGCCTCCAGCGGTGCGATGCCGAAATCCTCCTCATGGGCCTGGACCAGCGCGCGACAGGAGCGATACGCGTCCCGGAGAGCCTCCATCGAGACCCACTCGTCGAACCTCACGGTTGGACCCGCGATCGAGCGGAGCCTCCCCAAGTCCGGGCCCGAGCCGATCACGCGCAGCTTCGCGCCCAGCCGATTCGCCGCGCGGATCGTGAGATCGACCCCTTTATAGGGAACGAGAGCGGAGACCGTGAGAAAGGGCGCGTCCTCCCCGGAAGTCTCGCCGCCGGGGGTGAAGAATTCCGTGTCGACCGGCGGGTAGACGACGAGGGCGGGCCGACGGTAGTGCTTCCGGATCCGGTCGCGGATGTTGAGCGAGTTTCCGACGAATAGATCGACGCGATCGGAGCTCAGCCGGTCCCACAATCGGAATCGATGCGCGATCATGGGACCGAGGAACCGCTCGAGCGCGCCCGCACGGCCGGGCGCGAAGTACTCGGAGGCAAGGTCCCAGAAGTACCGGACCGGGGTATTGCAGTAGCACACGTGAAGCGTGTCGGCGCGCGTGATCACGCCCTTCGCCGCGCAGTGGCTGATCGAGACGACAAGATCGTAGCCGCTCAGGTCGAAGGATTCGATCGCCTTGGGGTATGCCGGAACGAACCAGCGGTAGCGGCTCCGCCCCAGGGGAACCCTCGCGAGCCAGGATTCATGAATCGGATGGGACTCGATCGTCCGCGAGAGGCGCCCCTTCCAGTGGACGAGCGTGTAGACAGGCGCCCGCGGGAACATCTCGCAGAGAACTTCGAGGCACTTCTCCCCGCCGCGCATCCCGGTCAGCCAATCGTGGACGAGCGCGACCCGCAGCGAGTCGAGGGGGACGGACGCCGGTGCCGCGGTCCGCTCGGTCACGCCGTGGGTGCCGGGGACTGGGCCTCGAGGCGATCGGCCGCGTCGCGCAGACGCTTCACGGTGCGCTCCCTGCCGAGGAGCAGAATCACGTCGAAGATTCCGGGGCTCACTTTCTTCCCCGTCAGCGCGATCCGGGCAGGCATGATCACATCTCCCGCCTTCACGCCCTCGGATGACGCGAGACCGCGCATCGCCTTCTCGATCGGATCGTGCTCGAAGGGCTCCACCTCGGCGAGCACGGTTGCGAGCTTCCGGAGCCGCGCGGCCGCGTGCGGGTTTGCCACGAGCTCCGCCCAGGGCTGGGGCTCGGGCTCGACCCGGTCCACGTAGAGATACCCGGCGTACTCGAGAAACTGCCGCGGGCGCTTCATGCGGTCTCCCACCGCGGCCACCGCGCGCTCGAGAGATCCCCGGTCGGCGAACGCCGACTCGGGCAGAGCGCCGGTCTCCTTGAGATACGAGGCCACCATGTCCGCGCGGGTCGAGAGCGGGAGCGCGCGGAAATACTCTCCGTTCATCCAGTCCAGCTTCTCGTAGTTGAAGATCGCGGGGTTCTTCGAGACGCGATCCAGCGTGAACGCGTCGACCAGCTCGTCCATGGTAAACATCTCGCGCTCTCCGTCGAACGCCCAACCCAAGAGGGAGAGGAAGTTCACCATGCCGGCGGGCAGGATTCCGTCGTCCCGGAAGGCGGTGACCGAGACGGCGCCGTGACGCTTGGAGAGGCGGGTGCCGTCCGGACCCAAGATCATGGGAAGATGCCCGAACCGCGGAGGGGATGCGCCGAGCGCCGCGTAGAGCTGAATCTGCCGCGGCGTGTTCGAGATGTGGTCGTCGCCGCGCAGCACGTGCGTGATCTCCATCGCGGCGTCGTCCACGACCGCCGCGAAGTTGTACGTCGGATGCTGATCCGTCCGCAAGATCACGAGGTCATCCAGGATGGCGTTCTGGAACGTGACGGTGCCGCGCACCTCGTCCTCCCAGGACGTCTCCCCCTCGGGCATGAGAAATCGGAGGGCAAAAGGCTCTCCCTTGGCGGCACGTGCGTCGGACACTTCTCGGGACAGCCGGAGGCAGGTGCGGTCGTACTTGGGCGGCTCCCCGCGCGCGAGGGCCTCCTCGCGTTTCCGTTTCAACTCCTCGGGATCGCAAAAGCACCGATAGACCTTGTCCGCGGCGAGCAGGCGCGCCGCGGCCTCCGCGTAGCGTGGAAGCCTCTCGCTCTGGAAGTAGGGACCGAAGGGGCCACCGACCTCGGGGCCCTCATCCCACGGGAGCCCGAGCCACTTGAGGCCGTCCAGGATTCCGCCCAGCGCCGCCTCGACGTTCCGGCCCTGATCGGTATCCTCGATCCGGAGCACGAAGGTCCCGCGATGCCGGCGCGCGAAGAGATAATTAAAGAGCGCGGTCCGCGCCCCACCGACGTGGAGAAATCCAGTTGGGCTCGGGGCGAAACGCACGCGTACCGGGGAAGCCATCGGTGGATCCTTTCCGTCTCGAGGTGGAATCGGTCGGCAGCGACGCGCCGCTCAGCGCAACAGCGCCATTTTCCTTTGAAACGTAGTCGTTCCGATCGCGGCGCGGTAGAAATAAACGCCGGAGGAGACAGGCCGCCCGTGATCGTCGCGCCCATCCCAGCGAAACTCATGATAGCCGGGATCGAACGGCCGGGAAACCGGGGTCGCTACCAACCGTCCTTGCACGTCGAAGATCTGGATGGCCACGCGCTGGGGTCCGGGCCCGGCGACGCCGAATTCGATCGACGTGGTCGGATTGAAGGGGTTCGGCCGGTTCTGGCCAAGCGAGGAGCGCCTTGGGGTGAGCGGCGGCGTGTCGGGACCCTCACTGGGCGGCATCGAATCGACGGCGGTGAGCACCGGGAATGTGGCGTATCCCGTTCTCCAGTTGTCGTGGTGGAACATCGGCCATGCCATGCCGCTCGAGAGGAACGTCCCGGGGTAACGCCACGCGTGGATGGCGCGGTCCCACCCGGCGTACACGATGTCGGTGGCGCCGTCGCGATCCACATCCCACACGGCGGGAGTGCTTCGTGCTTCGGCGCCGATCTCGATCGGAAACCCGCTCACCGGGGTGCCACCCGCGTGAAACGCGTAGAGCCTCCGATCCTCCGCACCGATCAGAATCTCCAGCGTCCCATCGCCGTCGAGGTTGGCCACCGCGGGGGATGCTTCCGTCGCGGCGCCGAGCGTCACGTTGGAGAATCCGGGCAGCGTGTTGCCCTGGGGATCCCACGCCATCACGCGGCCGTCGGTACCGCACATCACGACGTCCAGACGCGAATCCCCGAGCGGCTTGAGGAGCGGTGCTAAAGCCGGCGACGGGACGCGTCCATTTCCCGGCGTCAGCTCGAGGGGACGGGGCCACCCAGGCGCCCGCTGCCCCGACGCGGTGAGCACGTAGACGCTGTCATTGGCACAACCAAACACGACTTCCAGGCCGCCGCCTGGAATCACGTCTCCGATTGCCGGCGAGGAGCTTGTCGTACCGCTGAGCGCCACGTCCCACACGGTGGAGGAATCGGCATGGATCGCGTAGACGTGCCCCGTCGAGGTACCGAAGATGATCTCGCGCACGCCGTCACCCCCCAGATCCGCGATCGCGGGAGACGAGATGACGGTCCCTGCCGGCGTGTAGAGAACGCCGCTCGTCCCGCGAACCGGACTTCCGTTCGCGTGCCACGCATAGACCTTGTTCGTGTTCGAGCCGATCACGATCTCGGGCATGCCGTCCCCGTCGATGTCCCCCACCGCGGGGGTCGACCAGAAGGGCGCGGCCCCCTTCCTCGGCCAGCCCGGAACCATGGCTCCGTTGGCGTGCCAAACCGCCACGCTCGAATCGTTCCAGGAGGCCGCGATGATTTCCGGAATCCCATCGAAGTCCAGGTCGGCCGCGGCGGGCGAGGAGGCGATGTGGTGGAGCGCCGTGCTGAATATGCCGGTCGTGACAGGGTTCGAATCGCCGTCGTACCAGCCGGTGCCGTCGGGCCGGAACACGTACAGGTATTCCGCGCCGACCAGAATCTCGGGACGCAAGTCCCCGTCCAGGTCGGCGAGGCAAACGGAGGAGGACGTCGCCTCGGCCATGATTTCGGGCCAGCCCGTGAGCGCGGGGGGGTTCGTGCTGACGATGAGCGGCGCGGATGCCGCGCCCTCGTTCCCTCCCGAGTCCACCGCGGTGACCGCGTAGCGATACCGCGTGAGTGGCGGCAGCCCCTGGTCCTCGTACGAGGAGACGCGGCGGACCGGGACCGCCGTCAGAAGCGCGAGCGGGCTCCCATTGTCCAGGGCGCGATAGAGCCGGTAGCCCGATCCGTCGCTGGCCGCCGCCGGGTCCCACGTGATCCTGATCCGGTCCGATCCGGGAATCTCGGTCCTGAGACCCGAGGGAGAGGCGGGGGCCGTGTGGTCGATCGCGAAGCTTCGAGAGTGAAAGTACGCGTCATCGACGCGGAGATCGAACAGCCGTCCCACGGGCACGACCCCTCCGGTGTGGATTCGCACGAAGGCGCTCGCCCCGGTACCCCCGGGAAGAACATCCCCCGAACCCGCGACCGAATCGAGAATGGCGACCCCCGCGGCCGGATTTCTCGCGTGAACCGAGACGCCCCGTCCCCGGCCGCTTCCCTCGTTCGCGATCGTGAAGCGATAGACCACGGTTTCGTTCGGATCGACGACGCCGTTCCCATTCCCGCCTGCCGCGGGGCTGTCGTCGAATCCATTGGTCGCGAGGAGGAGCGACGCTGCGCCCACGGCGATCGGCATATCGGTCGTATCGGATCGCGCGCCGTCGGTCACGATCACGCGGAGCCGCTCCCCACGCGGAGTTTCCGGGATCGCGAGCGCGCGGACACGGAGGCTGTCGGGGAGCGGTGCTTGGGCCCCGGTCCCGAGCGCGGAGAGTGAGGCGGCACCTTGGAGCACCGTGAGACCGCTCGTCAGCGCGGAGAGCGCGATCGTGACCGGTCCGGCCGCGGCTCCGGTTCCCACGTTCTTCACGCTGCCCCGGATCGCGAACGCCTCGCCGGCATCCGCGCAGCCGTCGCCGTCTCCTCCAATCGAATCCCGGACCCCGGCGTTCAGGAGAGCAAAATGCGCCGGAGCGTCCGCGGCAACGGTGAGCGAGTCGAGAAAGGGAAGCCGGCCCGCGGCGGTTACGGCGAACGAGAATTTGCCCGTCGTCCCTGGGTGAAACAGGACGGTCGCGTGACCCGCGGCGTCCGTGAAGGTCGATCGATAATCCTCCGCCTGTTTCCAGGCCACCACCAGCGCCGACTCGACGGGAGCGCCGGAGGCGAGCACCGTGACGGTGAAGCTGCCCGCGCTCAATGCCACGGTCGTGGGCCGCGTCACCGCGAGGGCGGTCGGGGGGCAGCGCCAAAGAGGGATCGCGGGATCGCCCAGGAGAACCGTCTCGAAATAACCCCACCGCTCCTGGCTCTCGCCTCGGGCCTGGGGCAGGAGCGCCGCTCGCGCGTTCTCGACCGCCTCGCCGAGAGTCGTGGGCGCACCCTTTTCGAGAAGATCGAGGAGCTTCGTCGAGATCGTCGCGCTCACGCCCGGCCAATCCTCTCGGGTCGCACCCAAGTACGCGAGCGCGCCCCCGGAAGGATTTCGCACCACTTCCTCAGCCACACACTCGTAATCCACCGCGGCTGAGGCGCAGTTCGAGGCAATCCAGAGCGCCAGCGAGTCGCCGTTCGCGAGCGTCGCCAGGTCGGGCATCGTGATGATCTCGCTTCCAATCGAGAGCTGCGAGCGGGCGCCGTGCCCGATGTGGGTCACGATGCCGTACCCTCGGCCGAGCGCGGCCAGAGCGGCGGCTTTCGTCAGCTGCAACGCTCCCGGAAAGGCGGTTGCGTTTTCATAGTAGCGATCGACGGTGGCGCAGGCCGGGGCCCGCACCTTGAGCGATTCCCCATCGACGGCACCGTCCACGGAGATGAGCTGCCCCGGCTGCCAACTCGTCGGCGAGAGCACCTCGGCCAGGATGAGATGCTTCGAGAGCGGCGCCGCGAGCGGATTCGTCGCGTAGCGGAGCGCTTTCGAGATTAGGACCTGCGCCTCCGCCCGCGTCGACGCCGAAAGTCTGCCCACCGCGATGTCGGGGTTCATGTCCAGGCTGTCGGCCACTTCCCCGTAAATCCCGTTTCCGTTTCCGTCCCAGGTGCCGTCCAGATCCGCATAGTAGGAGTCGCTCGGGATGTCGGTCGTTTCGGCGAAATTGACCCGTGCGTACCGCATCGGAATCGCGTCGTGGTCCGCGGCCAGGATGGCCCAGCGGGCGCCCCAGAGATCCCGAGCCGCCTTGATGAAGCTTCGGACGGCTTGGGCGAGGTCGTTCGAGCGGGGGTCCGCGGCGCGCACGGTGGAAAGGTTACGGACCACGCTCGCGATGCCGATCCGGGTCTGATAGTCCGCGAGCTTCTGGTAGATGTCCGCAAGCGAGTCCGGGGCGACGATCACGCAGTCGACGGGAGAGCCGAGACCGGATGGTTGGGTCGTGGGAAGAAACGGCGCCGCTCGGAGTGGGTTCGGCGCCGCGCGCGGCGCCCTCGGGGGAAGCTGTGCCTGCGCCGCCGACGCCACGGCGAGCATCAAGCAGAGGGCGAGCGGGGCCCGGTGCGTGAGGAGACAACCGAGCCGGGGAACTCGGTGCCCACGGGAGCCAAGCCTACGACAGAGCTTGAGCCCATGAGTGGAACTCATTGGACGTCCGACGTTTGTCGCCTCAACAGATCGCGAAGGTGGGTGGCTACAACAGATTATACGCCTCTAGCCCCCGCCGGGCAACGAGGCCGCGTTGCTCCACGAGGCAGGACGCCGGGCGATCCGCACCCGTGTCTGCTCCACGACCTTCCAATCGATGGTGTAGACCGAGTAATAGTAGGTCCTCGCGCGCGTGATCCCGAGGTTCGGGATCTCCCGCGCGAAGAGGAACCGGAAGGGGTTGGTTTCATCGCCGCTCTCGGCAAGCCTCGCCCTCACCGGGTGCCGGTCGATGAGGTATTCGGGCCTTCCGGCACGCTCGAACAGGAGCCGCTTCACGACCGCGTCGTAGCCCTCGCGCACGACGACCGGGGCGATTTCCGGTGTGACCAGTCCGTACAAATCCAGGACACGGCGATCCGAGTAAAACCCGAATGCGCCGATGTCGGGAATCGCGAAGGAGGCGCCGGGCGGTGTCCGGTCCCGCGCCCATATCCCAAGCGCGACAAGGGACGCCCGCAATCCGCGCGTGTGCTCCCGCTCGCTCGGCACGGTCACGAGCGCCGTGGAGAGCACGTTCTGAAGCGCGAACGCGCCTAGAAAGACAGAAAGGGCCAGCGCGTATCGCCCCGGAAGGGTGGTGGCGATCACCCATCTCAGCGAGGCCATACCCAGGAGCAGCACGCACGGGATCGCGGGGAGGAGGTACCGCGACACGACCTGCACGCCGCCGAGCGCGAAGGACAGGATCAAGAGCAAGGGCCATGCGGCGCAGACGCTCCAGAAGACGCGGCGCCCGCGCGCCGCGGGGAGCGCGGTCGAACGGCTACCGAACACGAGCACCAAGACGAAGAGCGCGAGCGGGAGCGCGTCGGTCGCAAGCTCGATCTGGACCACGGAGTGGATCGCGGCGACCGCCAGCCCGGGATTGGCCAGAGCCCCGGCCTTGGCGGCCACCGTGTTGGGGAGCACGGTATGAAACCATCGCCACGCGGTGATCAGCCAGGGTAGGAGAAGGACCGAGACTCCGCCGAAGAGCTCGAGCGAGCGGCGGGCCCGGCGCTCCGCTCCCACCCCAACGGCCAGGAGCGCGAGCGCCGCGAGGAGGTAGCATTCGGGTCGGGCGAGCGCCGCGAGCGCGAGAGCGATCCCGGTCCCCCACGCCGACCGGCCCTGGATCAGAACGCCCGCCAGCTCATAGAGCGCGAGCGCGACGCACGCGGTCGCGAGGGGCGATTCCATCCCGGAGATGGCCCACCGCACGGCCCACGCGTGCACCGCCATGAGAAGACCGAGCCCGAGCGTGGTCCAAGCATCCCATCCGAGTCTTCTTCCGATCCGCACCAGGAACCAGATCGTGAGCAGATGAAAGATCGCGCCGTACGCCTTCGCCGCCCACGCGAGCGCCGGCATCGACCACGCGTCGCGCGGAGCGGCAACCTCGATCGGCAGGATCTTCCCCGCCAGCGCGAGGAGGAACACCCAGAGCGGGCTGGTCGCTCCGTAGGTGGGCTCGCCCGCGTTGAACGAGAAACCTTTCCCCTGTACCAGATGTTTCGCGAACTGGAGGTGGATGAACGAATCGTCGGTCAGGTAACCGATGAAGGGCGCCAGCGAGGCCGCCGCGGCCACGAGGAGCAGAGCCAGGAGCGCGCGCGAGCGCGCGTTCACGAAACGCTCATGAACGTCCTAGCCAGCGTTCGATCGTCTCCACGACGGATTCGGGCGTGAATCCCAGGTGCTCGGCGATCGCGGACGCGGGCGCGGAAGCGCCGAATCGATTCAGACCGATTCGGAGGCAGTCCATGCCCAGAAGCTCACACCATGGTTCGGTACGGGCCGCCTCGATCACGACGCGGCGCGCGCCGCTCGGGATCACCGACTCCCGATAGGGTTCCGGTTCGGCGCGAAAGGCTTCGACGCACGGCATGGAGACGACCCGCGCGCTGGATCCTTTCGACTCGAGGCGCCTTCGAGCTTCCTGGGCGAGGGGCACTTCGGATCCGGTTGCAACGATCACGAGTTCCGGCGATCCGCCTTTCGCGTCCTCCAGAACGTACCCGCCGCGCAAGACGTCCCGGCCGTCCAATCCGTCCCGTCTCGAGAGCGGCTTCAGTTTCTGGCGCGTGAGCAGGAGCGCGGTCGGGGCCTTCTCCCGTCCGATCGCGCGCGCCCAGGCCATCGCGGTCTCCAGGGCGTCCGCGGGCCGCCATACTTCGAGCCCCGGGATCAGTCGCAGCGACGGGAGCTGCTCGATCGGCTGGTGGGTCGGTCCGTCCTCCCCCAAGAACACGCTGTCGTGGGTGAACACATAAATCACGCGGAGCTTCATCAGGGCCGCGAGACGGATCGAAGGCCGCATGTAGTCGGAGAAAATGAGGAACGTGCCGAGGTAGGGAATGAAGGATCCGTAGAGCGACATCCCGTTCCCGATCCCTCCCATCGCGTGCTCGCGCACGCCGAAGTGGAGGACGCGGCCCGCGTAATTCACCGGCGCGCCGCATGTGAGCCCGGCGGGAGAAACATCTCCGCCCCCCTTGATGGCGATCATGGTGGAGGGCTCGAGATCGGCGGAGCCTCCCACCAGGGACGGGATCACCTTGGCGGCCGCCTGGATTACGTTCCCCGAATGGGTCCTCGTCGCGGCTTCCTCGAGCGGTGCCGCGGCGGCGAGAAGCCCGCCGATCGTTTGAGGGACGGTGCGCTTCATGTGGACGTCCCATGTCGCTGCGCCCGCCGCGTCTTCGCGTCGAAATGCGTCGTAGCGCCGATCCCACTCGGCCCTCTCCTTCCTCTTCTCTTCCACGAGCGCGTGGAAATGCGCGCGCACTTCGTCCGGGATGTAGAACGCGGGCGAGAGGGGCCAGCCCGATGCCTCCTTCGCGCGGTTCAGCTCCTCCTGGCCCAGCGGCTCGCCGTGCGCCTTCGCGGTCCCCTGCTTCGTGGGCGCCCCCCTGGCGATGACCGTGCGTGCCACGATGAGTGACGGCCGCATCTCATCGGCCACCGCCCGGAATAACGCCTGGTCCACGTGGTCGCGGTCGTGCCCGTCGACAACCTCGACGTGCCAGCCGTACGCTTCGAACCGCCTCCCCACGTCCTCGCAGAAGGCGAGGGGGGTCGGCCCCTCGATCGAGACGCGATTGTCGTCGTAGAGATAGTTCAGGTTCCCGAGACCCCAGTGTCCCGCGAGCGAGGCTGCCTCGGAGGAGATCCCTTCCATGAGATCTCCGTCGCTCACGATCCCGAAAACCCGGTGATTCAGGAGGTCGGCGTGGCGCTTGAGCCTGGCCTGCATCATCCGTTGCGCGAGCGCCATGCCGACGCCGTTCGCAAACCCCTGGCCGAGCGGACCGGTCGTGGCCTCGACGCCCGGCACCAGGCCGTACTCCGGATGTCCGGCGGTCTTCGAACCCCACTGGCGGAACCGCTGCAATTCCTCCATCGAGAGGTCGAATTCGAAAAGGTGGAGGAGCGAGTAGAGCAGCATGGACGCGTGCCCGGCGGAGAGCACGAACCGGTCGCGATTGGGCCACAGAGGGTCGCGCGGATCGAATCTCATGTATTTCGCCCAGAGCACGTACGCCATGTCCGCGGCGCCCATGGGAGCGCCGGGGTGTCCCGATTTCGCCTTCTCGACGGCGTCGGCGGACAAGAATTTGATCGTATTGACGCACAGCTGGGCCTGATCGACGGAAGTGGCGGGCATGGGTCTCCTCGATTCGCCTAATTTCCAGAGCGGGTACGCGATCGGGTGTTACTATAAACCGCGACAGGGATTCGTCGCTACCACCCAGGCCATGGGAGAGAGACATGCCGCGATGTTCGTGCCGCGCGCTCAGCCGTTTCGCGCCGGCGGTTTTGTTGCCCGTGCTCCTGATCGCGATCGGCGGTTGCGCGACCAATCCGGCCACGGGCAAACGTCAGATATCGCTCGTCAGCACGAGCAAGGAGCTGGAGATGGGGCGCGAGGCCGACCCGGCCGTCCAGGCGGAATACGGTCTCTACGGCGACTCCACCATCCAGCACTACGTCGATTCGATCGGGCAAAAGCTCGGGGCGGCGTCCCACCTGCCCACGCTCGGCTGGCACTTCCGCGTGCTCGACAGTCCGGTCGTCAACGCATTCGCGATTCCGGGGGGCTACATCTATATCACCCGCGGCATCCTGGCTTATCTGAATTCGGAAGCACAGCTGGCGGGCGTACTGGGCCACGAAATCGGCCACGTCACCGCGCGGCACAGCGCCCAGCAGATCACACGCTCGCAGATCGCAGGCGTCGGGTTGATCGTCGGAACGGTCTTCGTCGGCGCCCTCCGGCCGTACAGCGGCCTGGCGCAGCAGGGGCTCGGACTCCTCTTCTTGAAATACAGCCGCGACAACGAAACGCAGGCGGACGAGCTGGGCGTGGGATACGCGACGAAAGCGGGCTATGACCCGCGCGAGATACCCAGTACGTACTCCATGCTGAAGCGCGTCGCGGAGCGCCAAGGAGATCAGCTTCCCGGTTTCCTGTCCACGCACCCCGACCCCGGCGATCGCGAGATCCGTACGTCGCAGCTCGCGCAAGCGGCGGTGGCGGGCGGGCGGAGGGACCTCGCGATCAACGCGCCCAAGTACCGCGCCCGGATGGATGGGCTCATTTTCGGAGACGATCCACGCGCCGGCTTCTTCGTCGGGAACCGTTTCTATCACCCCGATCTCGGGATCCAGGTGATCTTCCCGGACGGCTGGCAATTTCAGAATCAGCCGAGCTCGGTCCAAGCGACGAATCAGTCCCTGGGAGGAGCGATGGAGTTCACGCTCCAGCGGACCAAGGATTCCACGGCAACCCCGCAGCAGTACGTCCAGTCGCTCATCGACGAGAAGAAGATTCTGGACGCATCGGGCAAATCAGAGACCTTCCGCGACTACCCGGCGTGGATCGGGCAGCTGCTGGTGAACGGACAGGGCGGGAGGCAGAGCCTCATCGCGGGGTTCGTGCGCTATCGTCCCGGGCAGTTCCTACAAGTCCTGGGGCTGACGCGTTCCCCGAGCGATGTCGCCGCCGAACAAATCCTCGCGTCGATCCGTAGCATCGCGGCGCTCCGGGACCCAACCATGCTGAACGTGACGTCGGACCGCGTAGCGATCGTCACCACCAACCGGCAGGGAACGTTCGCCGACGTCGTGGGTGGTCTGGGGCCGCAGGCCCTGAGCCTCGAGGAGACCGCGATCTTGAACAACATGCGGGCGACGGCAATCGTTCCCGCGGGCACGCCCATCAAGATCATCCGCAAGGGGCGGCATCCCTAGCCTGAGGCCGACAGCAACCCCCCGAGGCGGATCAGACCCGCCCCGGCCAGGGCGAGCGCGCAGTCTTTCGGCACCCGCCCGATGAGGACCGCCAGAAAGAACCGGTCCGGTTTGATGCCGATCATCCCGGCGACAAAACAGATCGCGTCGGAGGGCGAGAAGGGCACAAGAAATATCAGTACGAGCGCGAGCCACCGCTTCCCCCCGACGATGCCCTGCGCCTTGGCGACGTTCTCCTCCCCTACCCATCGCTTGAGGAGGGGCAAGCCGGCTCGACCCCCGATGGCGTACGCGGCGCACGACCCAAGGACGGTTCCGACGGAGACAATGAGCACGCCCACCACCGGACCGTAGAGGGCCCCCGCCAGAAGCGGCATGAAGACGCCCGGGATCGGCGCCACGAGGATCTGAGCGATCTGGAGCCCGAGCAGGATGAACGGGCCCCAAGGCCCAGCGCCGCGGACGAACGCTTCCAAACGCGACCGCGTGAAGACGGGCGCAGCTTCGATCCCGATCCAAACGAGCACGGCCACGATCGCGGCAATCGCGATCGCATGGGTCCATCGGAACCGGGGGGAGGCTTGCTCGCGGGACATGGCCGCAGAATGTAAGCGAGCGTGTCCCGATCCAGAAGCGGAGTTTGACCGAGCGCGCCGACAAACGACACTTGCGGTTGGCTCCCAAGAGACCGCCGCGATCGGGTATTCTCATTCCGTTTCCACGCGGTGCATTTCATTCCGCCGGCCACGTGCCGGCGACTCCAAACGGAGCGAACCACATGGATGATCCCTTCGGGGCACGCTCGATGCTCAAGGTCGGGGAACGGCGCTACGAAATTTTCCGATTGGAGACGCTCGCCAAGGCGGGCCTCCCGGTGGAGCGGCTCCCCTACTCCATAAAGGTTCTTCTCGAGAACCTTCTCCGCACCATGGACGGCCGCGTCGTGCGAGCCGAGGACGTTGAAGCGGTGGCACGGTGGGATCCCGCGACAGAACCGAGCCGCGAGATCGCGTTCACCCCAAGCCGCGTGCTCCTCCAGGACTTCACCGGCGTCCCCGCGGTCGTGGACCTGGCCGCGATGCGCGACGCGATGGCGGCACTGGGTGGCGATCCCAAGCGGATCAATCCGCTCCAGCCCGCGGAGCTGGTCATCGATCATTCGGTGCAAGTGGACGAATACGGCTCCCGCGCGGCGCTCCTCTTCAACGCGAAGAAGGAGTTCGAGCGGAATCGCGAGCGATATCTCTTTCTCCGCTGGGGGCAGCGGGCGTTTCAGAACTTCCGCGTCGTCCCGCCCGCGACGGGGATCGTGCATCAGGTCAATCTGGAGTACCTCGCACGGGTCGTGTTTTCGACCGGCGGCGATCGGCCCCAGGCATACCCCGACACGCTCATCGGCACCGACTCGCACACGACGATGATCAACGGCCTGGGCGTTCTGGGTTGGGGGGTCGGCGGTATCGAAGCGGAAGCCGCGATGCTCGGGCAGCCCGTGTCCATGCTCCTGCCCCAGGTGGTCGGGTTCCGCCTGACCGGTTCCCTCCCGGAGGGAGCAACGGCGACCGATCTTGTGCTCACCGTCACCGAGATGCTCCGCAAGAAGGGCGTGGTCGGGAAGTTCGTCGAATTCTTCGGACCTGGACTGGCCTCGCTCCCGGTCGCCGATCGCGCCACGATCGCGAACATGTCGCCCGAGTACGGGGCCACCTGCGGCATGTTCCCCATCGACGCGGAAACGCTGCGTTATCTTGAATTCACCGGCCGCGTCCCGGAGCAGGTGCAACTGATCGAAGCCTACGCCAAGGAGCAAGGGCTCTTTCACAACCCGGCTACCCCCGAGGCGACCTACTCCGACAGCCTCTCCTTGGATCTCGCGAGCGTCGAGCCGAGCGTCGCAGGGCCGCGCCGGCCTCAAGACCGCGTCCGGCTTCGCGACGCGAAGCGGAATTTCGCGGAGGCGCTCCCCACGATGCGGGTCGCGAAAGTCTCACCGGCCGCCGCCGGCCGCCCGCTCGAGCGATGGGAAGAAGAAGGAGGCGACGGCGCGACCGGGCACGCAACGGCGACGCTTCCCCAAGTCACGATGGGAGGCGAGTCCTTCCCGCTCAGCGACGGCGCGGTCGTGATTGCCGCGATCACGAGCTGCACCAATACCTCCAATCCGTCGGTGATGGTCGGCGCCGGGCTTGTCGCGAAACGGGCAGTCGAGCGCGGGCTGCGAACGAAACCCTGGGTCAAGACGAGCCTGGCGCCCGGCTCCAAGGCGGTGACCGAGTATTTGAAACGGGCAGGCCTCACGGAGCATCTCGAGAGGCTCGGGTTCTACACCGTGGGCTACGGGTGCACGACGTGCATCGGGAACAGCGGACCGCTCCCCCCGCCGATCTCGAAGGCGATCGAGGACGAGGATTTGGTCGTGGCCGCTGTCCTCAGCGGAAACCGGAACTTCGAGGGCCGCATCCACCCCGAGGTGCGCGCGAACTATCTTGCCTCCCCGCCGCTGGTGGTGGCGTACGCGCTCGTCGGAAGGATGGACGTCGACATCACCTCGGAGCCTCTGGGCGAAGGGTCGGACGGCAAGCCGGTCTATCTCCGCGACCTCTGGCCGACCCAGAAGGAAATCGACGAGACGATCCACGCGGCGCTGCGCTCGGAGACGTTTCGTGAGACCTATCGCGACGTGTACACCGGAGATGAGACATGGCGGGCCTTGCCCGTGCCCGAGGGGGACCGGTACGCCTGGGAGCCCGAATCGACCTACGTCAAATGCCCGCCATACTTCGACGACATGCCGCCCGCTCCCCCGGCGGTGGAGGACGTCCGCGGCGCGCGGGTGCTCGCGCTGCTGGGCGACAGCGTCACCACCGATCACATTTCACCCGCGGGCTCGATCAAGAAGGACAGCCCCGCGGGGCGCTATTTGATCGGGCACGGGATCCAGCCTCTCGATTTCAACTCCTACGGCTCGCGGCGCGGAAACCACGAAGTGATGGTGCGGGGCACGTTCGCGAACACACGCATCCGGAACAGGATGGTCCCGGGCGTGGAGGGGGGGATCACGATCCACCTTCCGAGCGGAGAACAGGTGCCGATCTACGACGCCGCGATGCGATACGGTAAGGAAGGGGTACCGACGATCGTGATTGCCGGAAAGGAGTACGGGTCGGGATCCTCGCGCGACTGGGCCGCGAAGGGACCCAAGCTACTCGGCGTGCGGGCCGTCGTGGCCGAGAGCTTCGAGCGGATCCATCGGAGCAACCTGATCGGCATGGGCCTGCTGCCGCTTCAATTTCTGGAAGGTCAAACCGCGGAAACGCTGGGTCTCACCGGGACCGAGACGTACGATATCGAAGACGTCGCCGCGGCGCTGCGAAATGACGCGACCCGCGCCACCGAGCTCACGGTCCGCGTGCACCGGTCGGGCCCGGCAGCCGGACCCGATTCCTTCCGGGCCAAGGTGCGCCTCGACACGCCGCAAGAGGCCCGGTACTACGAAAACGGCGGCATCCTACCGTTCGTTCTTCGCCGCCTGCTTACGACCTCTTCCTCGCCTCGACCTCGGTCTTGAGCGACTGCAGCGCGCGGTCCATCGCGGCCTGGACTTTCTGTGCCGTCGCGTTGAAGTCCGTCGCGGGGCTCTCGTCGGTGTACTGCTCGTAGAGGTGAACCAGCGTGCCCCGTGCCTCGGGCTCGAGCATCATCTTGACCTGACACATGAAGGAGCCGTCCAGAGGCTCGTTCGCAAGACGGATTTCCTTGTTGCGGGCCACGAACGTCACCACCGAGCGACCGCGGTTGTTCCACTCATCGACGAAGTCCAGCCAATCCCCCACCCGAAGCAGATTGACCTTGGCATTTCTTGGGCGACTCCACATCGGCATCCAGTTCACGAAGTTTGCGCCCCGGGTCATATAGGACCATGTCGCTGCCTGGGAGGCATCGATATGGACCTGGGAATGGAGCCGCGCGGTCTGGATCTGCTTCATCTCGGCCCCAGCCGTACCCGAAGCGCTCAGGAACGCCAGGCAGATGCCCAGCGCGTGAATCTGATTCCAACGCCGCATCGTGATTCCTCCTCCCCGCAAGACGTGACGACGGGTGCCGCGCGACCTCGGAGCAGCCACGCACCCTGAAACCGGACCCAAGCCTACTACGTGGTATGCTTCGCGCGCCATGGGGACACCATGAGCCATACGATCGACTTCATCGCCCACCCCGATGCCGCCCTCCTGAGACTTCTCGTCGCTGGACTCCTCGGCGGATTGATCGGGATGGAGCGCGAGCGCGCCGCGCACGCCAACGGAGAGCGGATGTTCGCCGGCGTGCGGACCTTTCCTCTCTTCGCGCTCTTGGGGGCGAGCCTCACCGTGGTCACAGGCGAGATTGGCACGGCGGTCGTCGCCGGCTTCCTCGCCGTGGCGGCGCTCGCGGTGGTCGCCTACTGGCGGACGAGCGAACACAATGAAGTCGGGACCACGACGGAGAGCGCCGCCCTCGCCACGTACTGGATCGGCGCGATCGCCGGCTCGGGCGCGCTCGTTCTGGCCGCGGCACTCGGGATCACGATCGCCGTGCTCCTCGCCTCCAAGGAACGGCTCGAAGCCTTTCCGCAGGCGATGAGCCGCGAAGAGCTGCGGGCCACGCTTACCCTCGCGGTGATCGCGGCCGTGATTCTGCCGCTCCTTCCGGATACGGGTTACGGTCCTTGGGGCGTTTGGAATCCGCGAAGTCTCTGGTTCGTGGTGGTGTTGGTCTGCGGACTTTCCTTTGCGGCGTTCCTCGCGATCCGCTTTTGGGGCGCCCAGCGGGGAGTCTTCGTGAGCGGCATTCTGGGGGGGCTCGCATCGAGCACCGCGGTCACGGTTTCCCTCGCGTCCCAGTCGCGCGCCATGGCGGGCGGCGGCGAGCGTCTGTCGATCGGAGCGGGGCTGGCTTCGACCGTCATGCTCGTGCGGGTCGCGGTCTTGACGGCGGTCGTCAATCCGGCGGTCCTGGCCCGCCTCGGACCGTTCCTGGGAGCCGTAGCGGCGGGCAGCATCATCGCGATCGCTTTCTGGATGCGGCGGTCCGCCCAATCCGCGCAGCAGGAGACCGGACTCACCAACCCCTTCCAGCTCCGGGAAGCGATCCGTTTCGCCGTGATCTTCGGTCTCGTGCTCCTCGTGGTCGAGGCGGCGCGTCGCTACGCGGGGAGCTGGGGGATCATCGCCGCTTCGGCGCTGGCCGGCCTCGTGGACGTGGATGCGATCACGCTCAGTCTTTCGAGCGTGAGCGCCCGCGGTCTCCCCCCCGAAACCGCGGCGGGCGGGATCGCGATCGCGGTCCTCGCGAACACGGCGGCCAAGGCGTCGTACGCCGCCTGGCGGGGCGGACGCGGATTCAGGGCGGGTGTCCTGACCATCCTGGGTACAGGGTTTGTGGCGGGAGCGATCGCGATCATCGTGCTGGGACTGGAACCAGGTCGGTGACGGTCGGGCCGAGGCGCGTTCAAGGTCCGTGTCTTAAGGCGACCCTTCGTTGCCCTGCCCGCATTCCGTCCACGAACAGGCGGAAGGAGTAACCACCCGCAGCGGCGATTCCCTTCGAGTCTGTCCCGTTCCACGTCATCGAATGAAATCCCGCGGCCAGCGATCCCTGGATGAGACCTTTCACCGGGCGCCCGCGGGAATCGTGGACGCTCAGCCTGACCTCCGCCCGCCTCGGCAGAAAGAAGGAGATCGTGGCCATGCTCGGCGGGCCATGCGGAGGAGGAGGCTCGGGAGGTGACCCTGCCTGCTCCGCGTTCGCTTCCCCTCCCTCCGCGCCCGCTCCGGCGGGCCCGACGGCGCCCCCACGCACCCCGGTGGCGGGTAGCGCGTCGGCGCCATCCCGGTTTGGCCCGTCGTCCGGGTAGATATTGGACACCGTGTCGAATACCTGGGCATGGAACGAGACCAGCGGCCCGGGGGGCCTGCGGCAAAACAGGCCGAAGACCTTGGTCTGGCCGGGCTGTATTTCGAAGGGGTTCGGCCACGCGGCGCTCTCCTCCCAACCGGGAGGCGGCGTGAGGGTATCCGCGACGGCCCAGACGACGGTGCCGCCCTCTTCGTCTTGCTCGAAGGACGCGGTCCACCCAGGCGGGACGATCACGCTGTCCGGCACGGCCACCGGCGCGAGCGCGAAGCGGCACACTCCCACCCTGGCACTCCGTTCGTTCGTAACGGAATACTTGTAGATATGGGTGCGGCGAACCGGTACCAGGGTGTCCGATGACTGGACCGTGAGCCTCGCCTGCAGGGGAACCGGCGCCATGATCAGAAGAGAGTCCGCGTAAAGAATCCTCGGACCGCTCGGCGCCCCTGATTCTCCCGCCGCGGAGGTCTGCGGCGGAAGAAACCCCGAGCCGATCACCGCAGCCGACAGCATGAGGATCAGCCTCTTCCGTTGGGATCCAGCCATCAGGACACCTTCTCGGCGGCCTTCACCGCGTGCCGCAGCGCACCCTCGATATCCCGGAAGCCAAAGTCGTACCCCAGCGCCGTAAGCCTCGCCGGCTCGGCCCTAGCGCCCGAGAGGAGCGCTTCGTCGGCCATTTCCCCGAAAAGGAGCTTGAGCGCCGGAGCGGGCGCGGGAATCCACGCCGGGCGCCCGAGCACCAGTCCCAAGGCGCGCGCGAAGTCGCGGTTCCGCACCGGCCCGGGCGCGACCACGTTCATGGGACCCTCTACGTCCTCGCGATCGAGGGCCAGGCCGATCACGCCGAGCAAGTCCGGCATCGCGATCCAGCTCATCCACTGCCTGCCGTTTCCGAGCGGGCCCCCGATCCCAAGCCGGAAGATCGGGAGCATCCTCGCGAGCGCGCCCCCCCTCGCGTCGAGCACGACGCCCAGGCGGAGCACGGCGACCCGCGTTCCCGTCGTCCTCGCCGAAAGCGCGGCATCCTCCCAGGCCAGGCATAGCTCCGCAAGGAAGCCCCTTCCCGGTGAGCTCGCCTCGGTGAGGACCTCGTCGCCGCGATTCCCATAGATCCCAACCCCCGAAACGCTCACGAGCACGCTCGGCGGAGGCGCTCCTTCCCGCATCTGCTTCACGAGGAATTGTGTGCTCGCGACGCGGCTCAAGGCGAGGCGTCGTTTCAATTCCGGGGTCCACCTTCCTCCCGCGAGGTTTTCCCCCGCGAGGTTTACGACCGCGGTAATTCCATCGAGCGATCCGCGGTCGAATTCCGCCCGCTCGGGGTCCCAATGGAAGACGGGCGTGGGGTCCGTCCGCGACGAGGGGCGGCGGCTCAAGAGCGAGACTCGATGCCCCCGCCACCGCAGATGCTGTGTGAGAGCGGAGCCGATGAACCCGGTCCCGCCCACGAGCAGGACGTTCACACCGGGGCCGCCGCCAGAGGCTCGACCCGCTCGGCCGGCTGGTGAATCTCCTGGAGCGTCGACACCGTCACCGCGTGCTTCCGCAGCGCGCGGATCGCCTGGACCGTCGCGGCGGCGGCGGTCAGTGTCGTGACGCAGAGCACGCCGTGGAGGATCGCGTTCGTGCGGATCGCGCCGTCGTCGTAGAAGGACTCGCGGCCGAGGGGTGTGTTGATGATGAGGTGAATTCCGCCGCTCTTGATTCGATCGACCACGTTCGGGCGTCCTTCGTTCACCTTGAACACCAGCTCCGCCGGGACGTCCTGGGCGTTCAAGAACTCGGCGGTGCCCCGCGTCGCGATGATTCGGAAGCCGATCTCATGGAGCGCGCGCGCGTGGGGCAGCACGCCCCCCTTGTCGTAATCGTTCACGCTGATAAAGGCCGTGCCCTCCGTGGGAACCATGTTGCCGGCGGCGGCCTGTGCTTTCGCGAAGGCGATTCCAAAATCCTCCGAGATCCCCATGACCTCGCCGGTTGATTTCATCTCCGGACCCAGGAGGATATCGCTGCCGGGGAATTTCATGAACGGGAAGACCGGCGTCTTGATGAAAAAGCGGCTCACGCCCAGATCCTCCGTCACTCCCTGCTCCTGAAGGGTGCGCCCGGCCATGATCCGCGCCGCGACCTTCGCGAGCGGCACACCCGTCGCCTTGCTCACGAACGGTACCGTGCGCGACGCACGGGGGTTCACCTCAAGCACGTAGACCGTCTCCCCTTTGATCGCGAATTGGACGTTCATCAGGCCCCGCACCTTGAGGGCCAGCCCCAGCCGCCGTGTCATGTCTCGGATCGTGTCCAGGTGCCGGGGCGGGATCTTGTACGGGGGGAGCACCGCGGAGGAGTCGCCGCTGTGGATCCCCGCCTCCTCGATGTGCTCCATGATTCCACCGATCACGACTCTGTCTCCGTCCCCCAGCGCGTCGACGTCGACCTCATAGGCGTCCTCGAGGAAGCAGTCCACGAGCACGGGGTGCTCCGGTGAAGCGCTGACCGCCTCACGGACATATCCCTCGAGATGCGCTTCGTCGTAGACGATCGCCATCGCCCGGCCGCCGAGCACGTAGGAAGGGCGGACGAGCACCGGATACCCGATGCGCGCGGCGACCTCCTTGGCTTCCTGGAGCGAAGCCGCCGTGCCGCTCCTCGGCTGCGGGATGTCGAGCGCGGAGAGGAGCGCGCTGAAACGCTTGCGGTCTTCGGCAAGATCGATCGCGTCGGGGCTCGTTCCCAGGATGCGCACGCCGGCGCGGTGGAGCGGCAGCGCGAGCTTGAGCGGCGTCTGGCCCCCGAACTGGATCACGACCCCTTCGGGGCGCTCGAGCTCGACGATGTTCATCACATCCTCGAAGGTGAGCGGCTCGAAGTAGAGCCGGTCGGAGGTGTCGTAGTCGGTCGACACCGTCTCGGGGTTGCAGTTGACCATGATGGTCTCGTACCCCTCCTCCTGGAAGGCGAAGGAGCCGTGGCAGCAGCAGTAGTCGAACTCGATTCCCTGTCCGATCCGATTGGGGCCGCTGCCCAGGATCATCACCTTGCGCCGTTCGGTGGGTAGGGCTTCCGATTCCTGCTCATAGGTGGAGTAGAGGTACGGCGTGTGGGACTCGAATTCGGCCGCGCATGTGTCGACGCGCTTGTAGACTGGGAGGATCGCCTCCCGTTCGCGCCTCGCGCGAGCTTCGGCCTCGTTGACCCCCGTCAGGGTAGCGATCCGGGCGTCGGAGAACCCCATTCGCTTCGCCTCGCGCAGGGTCTCCCGGTCCATACCCGGTCCGATGGTTTTCTCGAGCTCGACGATCTGCTGTATCTGGTCCAGGAACCAGGGATCGATCCCGGTCATCTGGTGGATTTTTTCCTGCGGCCACCCGAGATCGAGCGCGCGTTTCACGTAGAAGATCCGGTCCGGGTCTGGTGTCAGGAGCATCTCTTGGATGCGGCCGTCGTCGAGGTCGTCCCGGGAGAATCCGCTCGCTCCGATCTCAAGGCCGCGAAGGCCTTTCTGGAGCGCCTCCTTGAACGTGCGCCCGATCGCCATGACCTCCCCCACCGATTTCATCTGCGTCCCCAAGCTGGGGTTTGCATCGCGGAACTTCTCGAACGCCCACCGTGGGATCTTGACCACGACGTAATCGATGGCGGGCTCGAACGAGGCGGGTGTGACGCGGGTAATGTCGTTCTTGATCTCATCGAGGCTATAGCCTATCGCGAGGAGCGCGGCGATCTTCGCGATCGGGAACCCTGTCGCCTTGCTCGCAAGCGCCGAGGAGCGCGAGACGCGGGGATTCATCTCGATCACCACCATTCGCCCGCTCTTCGGATCCACCGCAAACTGGATGTTCGAGCCGCCTGTCTCCACCCCGACTTCGCGGATCACCCGCCGCGCGGCGTTTCGCATCGCCTGGTACTCGCGGTCGGTCAGTGTCTGCGCCGGCGCCACGGTGACGGAATCGCCGGTGTGGATCCCCATGGGGTCGAAATTCTCGATCGAGCAGATCACGACGAAGTTGTCCGCGTGATCGCGCATGACTTCCAGCTCGTATTCCTTCCAGCCGAGCACCGATTCCTCGACCAGGATCTCATGCACCGGCGAGAGATCGAGCCCGCGGTTCACGACCGCCTCGAACTCGTCTCCGTTGTAGGCGATCCCACCGCCGCTTCCCCCCAGCGTGAACGAAGGGCGGATCACGGCGGGCAAGCCGGTTACCTCGAGCACCCGTTTGGCCTCTTCGAGGCTCCTCGCAAATCCGCTGCACGGAAGGTCTAACCCGATTCGGCTCATGGCCTCCTTGAAGAGCCTCCGATCCTCCCCGACCTCCACCGCTCTCCGGCTCGCTCCGATCAGCCGGATTCCCAGGCGGTCCAGCACGCCCCGCCGTGACAGGTCGACGGCGAGATTGAGCGCCGTCTGTCCGCCAACCGTGGGGAGGACGGCGTCCGGCCGCTCGCGGATCAGGATTTTCTCCACGATGTCGGGCGTGAGCGGCTCGACGTAGGTCCGGTCCGCGTACTCGGGGTCGGTCATGATCGTCGCCGGGTTCGAGTTCACCAGGGAGACCCGGATGCCCTCGCGGCGCAGGGCCTTGATGGCTTGCGTCCCCGAATAATCGAATTCGCACGCCTGGCCGATCACGATCGGCCCGGACCCTAGGACCAGGATGGAGCGGAGGGAGCTGTCCTTCGGCATCGCGTCAGAGCCCGGCCGGAACTCCCGCGGCGTGCGCTCTGGGGAGCGAACGCGGCGGCTCGCCGGAATCCATCAGCTTCAGAAATTGCGTGAAGAGATAGTGGCTATCATGCGGCCCCGGGCTCGCTTCTGGGTGGTACTGGACCGAGAAGGCGGGTAGGTCGCGATGGCGGAACCCTTCGACCGTGCCGTCATTCAGGTTGACGTGGGTGAGCTCGAGGTCGGGATCGTCGAAGAGGTTGGGCAGAACGGCGAAGCCGTGGTTTTGTGACGTGATCGCGACCTGGCCGGTAGCCACGTTCTTCACCGGATGGTTCGCGCCGCGGTGGCCGAACTTGAGCTTGAAGGTTCGTCCCCCGCACGCCAAGCCCATGATCTGGTGCCCCAGGCAGATTCCGAACGTCGGCCTGGCGAGGATCAGCTCCCGCGCCGCTTCGATCGCGTAGACGCAGGGCTCGGGATCACCCGGACCGTTCGAGAGGAAGATTCCGTCGGGCTCGAGCGCGAGCGCGTCTTCGGCCGAGGTCGTGGCGGGCACAACCGTGATGTCGCATCCAGCCGCCGAAAGCATGCGAAGGATGTTCCGCTTGATGCCGAAATCGTAGGCCACGACGTGGAACGTACGACCCTCGGGTCCGGAACGGGGCCCGTCATCCCCTGCGGGGCTCGCTTCGACCCGGTAGGGCTTGTCGCAGGTGACTTCCCGCGCGAGGTCCAGCCCCGTCATGTCGCGGGAGGCCCGGGCTCGATCCACGAGCTCGTCTCGATTCCCCGTCAGCGCGGAGATCACGCCCCTCTTCGCACCGTGGATGCGCAGGTGGCGCGTCAGCGCCCGCGTGTCGATTTCGCTGATCCCGACGACAGCCGCTTCGTCCAGATAGCGGTGGAGCTCGCCGCTCGAGCGCCAGGAAGAGGCCACCGTGGAGATTTCCCTAACAACGAAGCCCGCGACCTGCGGCCTCGTGGACTCAACGTCCTCGCGGTTCACGCCGTAGTTCCCGATGTGGGGGTACGTCATTGTGACGATCTGGCCCATGTAGGAGGGATCCGTGAGGACTTCCTGGTAACCGCAGAGGGCGGTGTTGAAGACCACTTCCCCCGAGGTTTCGCCCAGCCTGCCGAAGGAGCGGCCTTCGAAGAAAGTCCCGTCTTCGAGTGCCAGGAGGGCTCTCGGTCTCCGTTCGAGGATCGGAGCGGTACCGCGGGGACTCACGAGCCGAGAACCTAACACATCGGAACGCGGGCCGCGAGCCGGAATCGTGCGCGCCTAATGCGGCGCGGGGGTCAAGACCCTCGAATCGAACTCGTCCACCTGGATCGTGTCGTCGCGGGCGGCCTCCGCCTCACGGATCAGGCATCCTTCCGCCTTACCGATCACGCCGGACGCGACCGCGCGCTCGAGGAGCGTCTCCTCGGGGTCACGCTCGAGCTTCCGGGCGCGGATCGCCGACTTGATCTTCTGCTGCGCCGGCGCCGCTGCGACCACCTTGCCGAGCGCCGCCTCGAGCCTTCCCAGCCCTGGATCGCCGGGAGGCGGGATGTAGATATCTCGCGTCAGGCGCAGGCGCTCCTCGCGGCCGTCGAGGAGGGCACGCGCTACCTCGGCGCCTACCCGATCGCTCGGAGGCTTCCGGTGGGACCCGAGCGGAAAGATCGCGGCGCCCAGCGCCCAGACGGCCGCGCGGTTCGGCATATTCTCCAATACCCCCACGAGCGCCGTCTCGATCTCGAACAGGGCTTTCTCGCATCCCCAGCGCAGAAACGGCAGATCCGCCTCTATCCTTCCGTCATCCCAGTATTTCTTCACGGCCGCCGATCCCAGGTAGAGCCAGGCGAGCGCGTCCGCGAGCCTCCCGCTGATCTTTTCCCGACGTTTGAGCTGCCCGCCCAGCGTGGCCATCGCGGCGTCGGACACGAGCGCGAACGCCGCGCTCATGCGGGTGAAACGCGCGAGGTAATCCCCGGCTGGACCCGGGACGCTGGGGCGCGCGAGGCGGGATCCCGTAAGCGCATGGGCGAAGCAACGCACGGCGTTCGAAGCGATAAACCCCATGTGGGCGAAGAAGGCGCGATCGAACCGGGCCAGGTCCCGGGACGCTACCGATTCCATTTCCGCGCGCACGTAAGGATGGCATCGGATCGCGCCCTGCCCGAAGATGATCAGCGACCGGGTGAGGATGTTCGCACCCTCCACGGTGATCCCGATCGGAACCGCCATGTAGGCGTGGGCGAGCACGTTTCTGGGTCCCCTCGAAATCCCGGCGCCGGCTTGGATGTCCATCGCCGCGTTCACGACCGTGCGCATCCCTTCCGTCAGGTACGCCTTCATGATCGCCGAGATCACCGCGGGCTTCTCTCCGGCGTCCACCGCCCCAGCGGTCAGGACGCGCGCGCCCGACATGATGTAGGTCATCCCCCCGATTTCCGCGAGCCGCTCCTCAATCCCCTCGAATCGGCCGATCGGGAGGTCGAACTGCTCCCGCACGGTGCCGTACGCGCCCCCTACCCGCGCCGACAGCTCCGCGGCACCGGTCGCGAGCCCCGGGAGCGAGATTCCGCGGCCCGCGGCGAGATTCGCCATGAGCATCTGCCAGCCCTGTCCCACGCGCGCCCTGCCGCCGATGATGGCGTCGAGCGGAACGAAGACATCCCTCCCGTACGTCGGCCCGTTCAAGAACGCCACGCCGAGCGGATCGTGCCTTTTTCCGATCTCGATGCCCGGGAGGTCCCGCGGGATGAGCGCAAGGGTGATGCCAAGGTCTTCCTTGTCGCCGAGGAGGTGGTCGGGATCGTAGAGGCGGAAGGCGAGCCCGATGAGCGTCGTCACGGGCGCGAGCGTGATGTAGCGTTTCCGCCAGTTGAGCCGCATGCCCAGGACTTCCTTTCCGCGGTACTCCCCGCGGCAGACGACCCCTCTACTTTTCGTCGAAGCAGCGTCGCTTCCCGCCTCCGGCCCGGTGAGGGCGAAGCAGGGGATCTCTTCCGCCGTAGCGAGCCGCGGCAGGTAGTGGCGCTTCTGTTCGTCCGTGCCGTAGTGAAGCAGGAGCTCGGCGGGGCCGAGCGAGTTGGGCACCATGACGGTCACGGCGGCGGCGACGCTTCGGCTCGAAATCTTCGTGACCACCGCCGAATTCGCCAGGGCGGAAAAGCCGAGGCCGCCGTACTCCTCCGGGATGATCATCCCGAAGAACCTGTTCTCCTTGATGAAGCGCCAAGCCTCCGGAGGAAGGTCATGCTCCTTCTCGACCGTCCACTCGTCGACCATGGCGCAAAGCTCCTCGACCGGCCCATCGAGGAACGCCCGCTCGCGCGCGCTCAGCGGCTTGCGCTGAAAATTGAGGAGCTTCTTCCAATCGGGACGGCCCGAGAAAAGGTCTCCGTCCCACCAGACGGTCCCCGCCAGGAGCGCGATCCTTTCGGTGTCGCCCATCCGGGGGAGCGCGCCGGCCATGGCCTTCATGATGGCAGGAGTGACGAGGAGCCGCCGAATCGCGGGCACGGCAAAGATCGCGATCCATGCGACCAGGACGATCAAGACGATGGCAAAGACGGTCACTCGGAGATCCCTCCCTAGGGCGGGGCTAGAACTAACCTAAGACGGCGCGGCCCGCAACAAACAGTAACAGTAAGGATACGGAAATTGGGTCAGGGCTTGCGAGCCCGGATCGTCACCGCGATGCCGCCCAGATGTTCCTCGAGGACGGTATCGGCAAACCCGAGGTCGTTCATCAGCGCCACGAGGTTCCGCTGCCCGGGGTAGGCGCGGAGCGACTCCACGATGTGCGCGTAGGTCCCGGGCCGCCCGTGGAGGGCAAGCCCCCAGGCGGAGCCGAGGACGAGGAGGTATGCCATCGCGACCGAGCGGTACGCCCGGTTCTCGGGGAGGCCGAAATCCAGGCTCAGGAACCGTCCCCCGGGTCGAAGGAGGCGTGAGACTCCGGCCAGAAAGCCGCGGAGGTCGGGCGGGTAGCGCAGGCCGTAGCCGATCGTGACCGCATCGAAGGACCCGTCGGCGAATGGGAGCCGGCTCAGATCCCCGCGCAGGAACCAGATCTTTTTCGCGCCGGCGCATTTCCGCCGGGCCCTGGCGAGCATGTCGGCGCTCAAGTCAAGCCCGACGACCGCTCCCGCGTACCCTGTCTGGCGGAGAAGGATCGGGAACGCCGCCGTTCCGGTCGCGAGATCGAGAACGCGCGTGCGTGCGCCGAGCCCCTTGGCGTCCGCCACGAGACCCTTCTTCCACCGGGCGTCCTGGCCGAAGGAGAGGGCTCGCGTCAGGACGTCATAGCGGGGCGCGACCCGGCGAAAGATCGATTCGGCGTAACGGACCCGCTCGCCCGGGTCGGCGGGCCAGGGCTTGAGCCAGGGCGTCAGATCGCGAACCAGTACGTGATCTTGGCGAGAACCTTGTTCTCGGCCTCGGTCCCGAACATGCTGCTGAGCCGGATATCGTTGTTGAAGGCTCCCGGCGAGGCGGGGTGGAAATCCCGCCGGTCGAACTGTTCGCGCCCCTGGGTCCAGACGAGATAGATCGTGCTCCCGGGCCGATACTCCCAGCGATAGACCGCGTTCCAGTTCACCGCCGTGAACCTGAAATCGAAGTCATGCGGATTGATCGCGGGATCCATGAAATGGATGAAGTCGTAGGTATCGGGCCGGATCAGCTCGCGGACCTCAGCGTAGTCGCCGACCGTGATGAACGGTTGCGCGTAGATCTCGAGCGACTTGTCCCTGCTGAAGAGCAGATTGGTGCGCAGGGTGACGGTCGCCGTCTGCTGGTGGATCCGCCCGAAGAGATAGCTCAGGCCGCCGATCCCTTGGGCCCCGGGATGCGAGGCCACATCCACCGTCGCGAGGTACTGCGTGTCGTCTTTACGATTATGGAACTCGAGTTCCAGATTGTGGTTGATCGCGCTGCTCTGATTCCACTGCACCGCGAGGTCCGCGTTCGTGTCGTGATTGAGCGACGTGTCGCGGAAATGGTTCCCCTCGAGGCTCACGACCAGGGCCTTCCGCGAGTCGGTCTTGACGCCCATCCAGCCGCCGTACGTCGCGGGCTCGCGCATGAGCGGCCCGCCGCGCGTCTCGTACCGGCGCGTCCCCTCGGTCTGGTAGTTCGTCCCCCACCACCATTCGCGATAGTCGCGGAGCTGCATCCAACTGTTCACTTCGGCGCCCATCCACTGCTTGTGCCCGCGGCCATAGGACCAGACCTCCTGGCCCGTGTTCACGTCGTATCCCTTGCGCCCCGCGTAGAGGAAGTTTTTCCAGAAGTTGAGGTTATAGTTCCCCTGGTTCCAGGTCTTGCTCTTGCCTTCTGGGTTGTAGATATGCGTCACGAACCCGCTCATCCCCATCTCGTCCGGGGACTCGAGGAAGCCGATGTCGTTGATGTCGAGCTTGTCCGATTCCCAGCGGCCGTTCCAGCCCGTGCGCCACCGGCCCCCGACTTTGCGGATGTCGAGCGACCCGCCGGTCCCGTAGCGCCTGGCCCCGTCGACCGTGGGATCCCCGGCGGAGCTCTCCGGGTCGATGATCGACCCGACGACCGATCCCTGGATGTTGTAGGTACGGTCCTTCGAGAACAGATCGAAATCGACGCCGCTTGTATACGCCTCACGGGAGGCGAACTCCCCAAAGCTGTCGACATTCGCGGTGTTCACGACGGCGGTCTGCATGATGTTGAACCGCTGACGGCCGCCGTTGAATTCCTTCCCCAAACGGCTCACGAAGTACCGGGAGAGTCGATCTCCATTCTTCAAGAGGTTGTGCGCCTGGCCGCGTCCGGTGATGTCGCTCGAGGCGATGAGCGTCGCGATCGTCAGGTTGCCGGCCGCCTTTCCCGTCAGCTTCCCCGCGTACCGGATGCGCGAGTTGGGATCCCCCGTGCCGATCCTGCGCGAGTAGAAGAGGTTGAAATCGGGATGCTGAAAGAGGCGGCTTCCCTCGATGAAGAAGGGACGCTTCTCCTCGAAGAAGGTCTCGAAGGGGGAAAGATTGAGCACGGCCGGATCCGCTTCCACCTGGCCGAAGTCGGGCTGCACCGTCGCGTTCAGGGCGAGGTCGGCCGTGACGCCGTACTTGAGGTCGGCCCCCACGTTTTCGAACTTGTCGAGCTTCTCGTTTCCTATTTGTGAAGGATCGGTGGCCCTTCCGACCACATAGGGCATGATCTCGAGCTGGCGCGGCGCCGGCACTCCCTGGATCCCGGTGAGCTGCCCCCACCGGCTGACGAACCCCTTCGCGGCTCGGTCCCAGGTGACCCAGGCGGTGTCCTCGCCCCGGCCGTGCATGTAGCGGTAGACTTCGAGCCCCCACGTCATCGATTCCGCCGTGCGATAGCGGATCGCGGAAAACGGGATGCGCATTTCCACGTACCACCCGTCCTGGTCGCGGTAGGTCTGGGCGTCCCAGACCGCGTCCCAATTGTCGTCGCGGTCGCCGTCGTTGTACATGTAGCCGTCGAGAAGAACGCCCAGCGGGTTCACCTTGAAGTTGTACCCGGTCGTGTGGTCGAGGTAGGGATCGATATAGACGCTCACGATGTCGGAGTTGCTGAACCGATCCCGCCTTGAAAGCCGTGCCGTCACCTTGGACGGATCCTTCTCATGACAGGCGACGCCGAAATAGATCGCGCTTTCGTCGTACACGACCTTGAAGACCGTCTCCTCGCTGGGAATCGTTCCCCGGTCCGGCTCCCAGACCTTGAAACCGCTTGCAGCCTCAGCTCTATCCCATGCTGGATCATCGAGATGTCCGTCCAGCTTGATGTGCTCTCCGTCCCCAACATGGTAGGCGTTGACGGAGGGGGTGGCGGTGGCCCTGCCGTCGGCGCTGCTCGGGAAGGCCGCGCCGTCCCCCCCGGGAAGGAAGGACTTGAACGAGGCGGCGGCGGAGCCGGCCGCAGCAAGCGATATCGCGGCGCCCAAGCACGCGCGGAGAGCACAACGGAGCACCCGACTCCCAGGTCCCAGGATGGACGAACCAAAACGCATGAGTCCCCTCTCCTCGACCGGACTGGCTTTACCCACGCTTGGATAGATCAGGGGGGCCTAAGGTTTACGGAAGGGTCATTCTGGGCCGGGTGGGCGCCCCCCGTCAACCGCCTGGCCGCCCGCTAAAAAGCCGCCGTTTCCTGCTTGCGAGACCCCGCTCGCGCTCCTACCCTTCCATGACAAGATGGACAAACACGAAAAGGGAATCGAGATCGACCCTACCCGACCCGACCAGCCCCTCCCCCTATGGAGGGGCAAGTACGGTGGCGACCTCAAGCGCCTCCCCCGCGTTGTGCAAAAACTCCTGCATCGCCGGATCCTCAGCCCCGAAGAGAAGGCCGAGCTCTTGTGGCGCTTCTACGAGCTGGACCAGGCGACACGCGTTCGGCAGCGCCTGCTCTGGACCGCGTTCGTCGTGATTTGCCTCGCGGGAATTACCGGATATTTCGCGCTCACCCACTGGGGCTGGCTCCTGGGCCGGATCGACATGTTGGTCCCACCGTCCACGAAGTGACCAGGGAGCGATTTCAAGACCCAGATCGTTCCTGTGATGTTCGGTGTCTCTCTAGTCCCGAGATCGCCGGATCACCGAGCGGATGTCCCTCGTCCAGCCCTCTGCGTCCGAGGGCGGCTCGAAGGACCAAATCTCGGTCGAACGGCCGCTCCCGGCGTGGACGAGCACACGCGTGCCACGCCGGTGCACATCGTAGAAGCGGCGCGACGGGGTGATCTCGACCCCGACCTTCCCATTCTTGTGGATCAGAACGGACCGCGGCGTGACCACGATGGACGCCAAACGGTCCTCGCGGGTTTCCTCGCGGCGGAATCCGTACGCGCGCGTGTAGTGAAAGACGATATTATCGGCACGGCGCAGCACCCCCTCCTTCTGGAACCGTGCCTCCTGTTCGGGCGTAAGCCGGCTCGTATCCTGCGAGCACGCCCCCGTGAGAACGAGCGCCAACACGCTGGCGAGGAGCGCGGTTGAATATCGTAATGGAGCGCGGCTCATGAGCGGCAGTATAACAACGACGGTCCGCGCGATGACGCTGGGAGATTCCGAGCAGGTTGCCGCATTGGCCGGCGAGCTTGGGTATCCCTCGACCCGTGCCCAAATCGAGGCGCGATTCCGTGGAATCGACGGGAATGACGATTCGCGGGTATTCGTCGCCGCGGACTCCGACGGCCGCGTATGGGGTTGGGTCCACGTCTTCGGGCTTCACCTCATGGAGTCCGAGGGGCAGGCCGAAGTGGGCGGATTGATCGTGGATTCACGCGCCCGCGGCGTCGGGATCGGAAGGTCGCTCATGGCCGCCGCGGAAGCCTGGGCTCGCGAGCGGGGATATGCGCGGCTGACGCTCCGGTCGAACACGATCCGCACCGAGGCGCACCGCTTCTACCAGGACCTCGGCTACACCATCGTCAAATCGCAGCACAAATTCCAGAAGCCGCTAGGTTGAAGGGAGGATTCGTGTCCGTCAGGATCGTAGCCGGCCGCCCGTCCGTTTTCTTGCGCCTCACCTTTGCCGCCCTGCTCTTGAGCCCGGCTCCGTCGCATGGCTCCACTGCCGCGGCCCAAGCTCCAAGCGGCGCGGGCGCGAAGCCCGCGGTCTCGCGCGGCGCCAAGCGCCTGGTTCCGCCCCCCTTCTTCTCCGGGAGGCCGGACGCGGCCCGGTTCCGCGCATCCGCCGGGGCCGAGCTCAAGAAGGCACAGGACGTAATCGACCGGATGCTGGCGGTCCAGGGTACCCGCACCGTCGAGAACACGCTTACGCTCTACAACGAAGCGATGGCGCACGGCGAAAACGTCGCCTACCAATCCCATGTCCTGGAGGCGACCCATCCCGATTCGGCCTACCGGGCCTCCGCCGAAGGAGTTTCCCAGGCCGCGAACAAGTTCCTCGACGACCTGAGCCTGAACCGCCCCGTCTACGACGCCCTGTCGAGCGTGGACGTCTCGAAGGCGGACCCGGGCACCCAGTACTTCATGATGCGCACGCTGCGCGATTTCCGGCGCGCGGGCGTCGATAAGGACGAGCCAACGCGGAAGCAGATCGCGGCGCTCTATGAAGAGCTCGTGAAAACGGGCCAGGATTTCGACCGAAACATCCGCACCGATTCGCGGACGATTCAGCTGGCGAGCGCCGCCGAGCTGGAAGGCCTTCCCGAGGACTTCATCAAGGCGCACCCGCCGGGACCCGACGGAAAGGTCACCGTCAGCATCGAAACCCCGGACTACGTCCCGGTGGTCCGCTACGCCAAGAGCGGCGACGTGAGGCGGAATCTCATGCACGAGGCGTTGAACCGGGGCTACCCCCCGAACATCGCCGTGCTCGATTCCCTGCTCGCGAAGCGCTACCGGGTCGCGCGGATCCTGGGCTACGACACCTGGGCCGACTACATCACCGAGGACAAGATGATCGGCACCGCGAAGAACGCCGCCGACTTCATCGCGCGGCTCAACGACACGACGTTCAAGCGGGCGCAGGAGGAGTACGCGGTCTATCTCAAGCGGAAGCAGGAGGACGACCCTGCCGCCACCCAGGTCAATCGATGGGAGGTCTCCTACTACGGCCGGCTCATCCGGAAGCGCGATTTCGATTTCGACCCCCAGGAAGTGCGCCCCTACTTCCCCTTCGAGAGCGTTAAGCAGGGCGTTCTGGGAGCTACGTCGAAGATGTTCGGCGTCACCTACAAACGCATCCGGAACGCACCGGTGTGGGACGCGTCGGTGGAAGCGTATGAGGTGTGGGAAGGCCCGAAGCTTCTCGGGCGTTTCTACTTCGACCTACACCCGCGTCCCGGCAAATTCAACCATGCGGCGAAATTCGGGGTCCGCCAGGGCGCGAGGGGGCTTCAGCTCCCCGAGCATGCGCTGATTTGCAATTTCCCGGGAGGAAAGCCCGGCGACCCGGGGCTCATGGAGCACACGGAGGTGCAGACCTTCTTCCATGAGTTCGGGCACCTGCTGCACAGCATCTTCGGAGGACAAGGCCGCTGGGAGCCGGTGGCGGGCACAGCGACCGAGCGAGACTTCGTCGAAGCCCCGTCGCAGATGCTCGAGGAGTGGATCTGGGATCCCAAGGTATTACGGACGTTCGCGAAGCACTACAAGACCGGTCATCCCATCCCCGTGGACCTCGTCCAGAAGATGCGCCGCGCGGATGCGTTCGGGCGGGCGCTCACCACGGCGACCCAGGCTTTCTACTCGGCCGTCTCTCTCAATATCTATAACCGTCCCCCGGACCAGGTCGTCACCGACAGCATCGTGGCGGATCTCGAGCCTCGCTACACGCCGGTTCCACCGATGCCCGGCTCGCATATGCAGACCTCGTTCGGGCATCTCGACGGCTACTCGGCGGTGTACTACACGTACATGTGGTCGCTCGTGATCTCGAAGGACATGTTCAGCGCGTTCGACAAGAGGGACCTCCTGAGCCCGATCGCGGCGAAGCGCTACCGAGACATCGTGCTCGCGCCCGGAGGCACCCGGGCCGCCAAGGACATGGTCCACGACTTTCTCGGTCGCGATTACGATTTCCGGCAGTTCGACGCGTGGCTGGCTGGGAGGGAGTGAGGGGGAAAGCGCCGCTCAGCGCATCACTCGTTCCACCCGAAAGAGACCACGGTGGGAGGAGAGGTACACCTGCTCGTTGGTCTCGCCGTCCCCCTCGACGTCGAGAACCGTCCCGTCGCGCGCGAGCACCACGATCCGATGCGCGACGGACACCTCGACGAACGTGCCGTCGTCGTAGCCCCAGGAGAGATTCATCTCGGCCACGTACACGTTCGCGACCGATCCTCCCTCAAAGTAATACTCGTCTCGGGGCGCGATCGATGCGCGATAGCTCAGGTCGGTCCAGAATAGGTTGCGCGCCCACGCTCCGCGGAAATTGTGCGAGCGAAAGCTCTCGGTCAGCTTGAGGTAGTGCTCGAGCGCCCCCACCGTGATCGCGTAGGGCACCCGCGTCACGCCGAGCCCGTCGCACCACCAGAGAGGAGCGCGCGCCGAGTCGGATCCGACCTCGAATCCCCTCTTGATCGCGATGACCACGAGGCTGTCTCTTGGAGGATACGTCGCTTCGGCGATCCCAAGGAGGCGGGCGCCCAGCGGATCCTCGTACCGACGGTGAATGGAAAGGGTGAAATCGCCGTCCGCCTCGACGCGGTCGATGGAACGTTCCGCGTCCGCCTGGGTGGAATCGACGAAGTAGCCGGGAGGCGATGCGTTGGCGGGCGTGGCGCTCAGCAGGGAGAGCAGCGCGACAATCGCGGTTGCAGGGAGGAGCTCGGTGAGACGGCCCATCCCAACAATTGTAGATCCGCGGGTTCGATTCCGGGACTGAAAAGAGGGGTGGTGCCGTGCGGCGCGGCGACGCGCCTAGTATCCGCGCTCGACGATCGTGAAGTCGGCGATCGCCTCCGTGCCCTCCACGGCAAGCCCGTACTCCCCCGGCTGAAGCGACTTGGTGGGCTTGAGCTCCCAGAGGCCCTCCGCCACCCTTGTCACGTCGAGACTGGTTCCCTTCGTGTAGACGGTAGCGCCCTTGCCCCGCTCGATCGTGGTGCGGCGGTTCTCGCCTTTCACCTCGAACTGGGCCAGCTGGACCCGAAGCGCCCCTGACTTATCGGAGGCAATGCGGAACCGCGGCCGGGGGACCGAGAGGACGACCTCGCTCGTCGGCCCCGCGAGGACCGCGTAGGTCCTCGGGCCGCCCAGGTTCGCCTTGAGGTTCATGGTGGCGGTCCCGGCAGCCGTCGCGCCGGCACCCTCGAGGGAGACACCGTGCATGCCGAGAGGGAGCCAATCGCTCCCATCGAAGAAGGTGAGCGCGGCGGGGTCCAATTCCGCAGACTCTTCCTCGGCCTGGGGCGCAGCCGCACGGATCGCAGGCGGCACCGCCCCCGCGAGGGCCGCTGCCAAAATGGCGAGGATCAGACGGCCGTTCATACCGAGTGTATCGGCACATCGGCCTTGGCCCTTCACCGCCCAATACCCAAAAATGCGGCGCCCCGGGGCGCCGGCGCGCCGCTAACGAAGGATCGCCAGCCGCCCGGTCGCGACGCCTGCCCGCGTCTCGATGCGATAGAAATAAATTCCCGACCCTAGGTCGCGGCCATCCTGGTCTCGTCCGTCGATGTCCACGCTGTGGTAACCGGCTGTTGCGGCAGACTCCTCAAGGAGCGCGCGTACGCGACGCCCCGAGACGTCGTACAGGGAGACCCGCACCGGCCCGGCCTCGAGCGCGACGAAGCTCAGGGTCGCGGACGGATTCAACGGGTTCGGCGATACCGAGACGGCCAGCGCGCTTCCCGCCGCGAGGACACCGACGTCGAGCGCGGCGCGGAAGAAACCTCCGGTGACCACGCCCCCCTCCAGCACAACCGGTACGCTGGTTCTACCTCTCAGGTCGCTGAAGAGGAGCCGCAGATCGTCCTTCGAAAAACAGGCGGTGATCTCCTCGATTCCGTTTCCGTCCCGATCCGAGCCGATCACCGTCCTGTCGACCAGGGCATGGATCCGATCGACCGAGCCCGTTCCGGACGACTTCATGACGATGCTGGCCGGGTCGACCATCGAGTTGTCGTAGGAGCGACCGATGGGCTCGATCTGGACGCACCACTTCGGTTTTCCCGCAGAGAGGTGGATCGTGCTATTCCCGCCGGACGTGAACGCCCGCGCGGAGAAGATCTCGACGATCGCGGCGGAGGTCGTGGCGACGTCGCTCAAGACGCCGTCCGATACGGTTAGCGCGACCCCGTAGACGCCCTTCTGATCGTAGGTGTGCTCCGGAGTCGGACCCACTCCAGCCCCACCGTCCCCAAAGAACCACCAGAAGCTGAGCAGCTCTCCGTCGGGGTCCGAGGAAGCTCCGCCATCCATGTGGACCGGCGCGCCCACAAAGCCCGAGTAAGGGCCACCGGGATTCGCGACGGGCTTTCGGTTGACGTTCCGGACCGTGATCACGGTTGTGGCTCCCGAAGAGCCGGTCGGATCGGTCGCCGTGAACCCGACCGGATACACGCCGGCCTGGTCGAATCCCGGGGTCCACTGAAATGCCCCGGAGCCGTCCCCGGCGTCGATGAAGGTGGCGCCTAAAGGAAGGTTCGACGCGGTGAGCGCCACGGCCCCGCCGCTCGAGGAGCTGCCCGTGACCTGGAACGCGAGAGGCTGCCCTTCGTCGACGGAGACCACCCCAGGAGCCTGGATCTCCGGTCCCGAGCGCAGGAGACCCGCGTCGAAGGCGGACTGCACCAAGTCGTCCCGACTCTTGAGGTCCGAGATGGAGGTCAGGCGGTCCGTCCCCTGCCCCACGATGATCGCAAGCAGGACTTCCTGAGAGTCCCCTGGAGACATCGTGAAGGGACCCGAGGAGATCATGAGCCTACGGTCGGCCGGACTCGTGTCCAACCAGCCCGTGCCGGCGACGGGATCTCCGGTCACCTGGAAGGTGGTGACGGCATCGAGCGTGTCGTCGTTCACGTGCACCGGGGAGCCGTCCCGGTTCAGTCCCTGCATATAGTTGTAGCTCTCGAGCGCCGTGCCCGGATCGGTCCCGTTGATGAACTTGGTGAACGAGGTCATTCCCAGCGTGTCGTAGACCCCCGGAAAACGTTGAACAATGGGCCCGCGGAGAAGGTCGAACCCCACGGCCGGCGGGTGTGAGCCGTACTGCTGATCCGCGTTGGTCGCGTTGTAGCAAAAGCCGAGGTCCCGGAGCGTGTCGCAGCCGACCAGATCGTCCGTAAACCCGCCAAGTTCCGGGTCGGCCCACAGAGTCAGGTAGGTGTCGTCGAGCCGATCGGAACCTCGGTTGATGTACTTGAGCCTGACGAAGATCACGTTCCCCAGTGGTCCAGCCCGGTTGAACGCGAACGTGGACTGCTGGACCTCGATTCCCAATGGCACCGTCCCGCCCGAGAAGTCCGTATGGCGGGCGGGGTCCGCGTCGTTGTAGACGCACCACGTCATGGCGTCGCCGAGAAGCGCCGGCTTCCCGGCGCCGTCCACCGGCGCTCCGTCCTCCACGGGCCAGTTCAGGTAGTCGAAGCTCGCCGTGTCTCCGCGGATGATCTTGAAGTTCCGAAAGCGCGGTTGGTCCGGGAGGAAGGTGCCGTCCCGCATGGGTCCCGGCACGAACTCCTGGGAGTACGCTCCCACCGCGACGCGGAGGTTCCCTCCCACAGTAGCCCCCACCCAGGGCCCTGCCGCGAAGACGACGGTGTTGGTGGATCCCTTCGGATAGACGAGCCCCGCGTTTCCGGTCGTCAGGTCGTACGCGAAGGACCCGTGATTCGTGACGGCCATGTCGAGGTTGTTCGCGTCCATTCGGGTCGTATTGTCGATGAGCACCGGCGCGCGGTGCGGTAGCCGGACGGGCGAGGTGGAACGCGCGTTGGACGTAGTCGCCGGAGCAGCCGTGGAGACGAAGAGCACGAGCAGGGCTGCCGCGCCGGCACGAATCCGTTTCATTTGAGGACCGAAACCTTTCCGACAACCTCTCCCTCATGGGCGTCGATCCGGAAGAAGTAGAGCCCGGAAGCCAGCCGCCCGCCATGCTCGTCGCGCCCATCGATCCGCACGTCGTGGTAGCCCGCCGGCGCATTCGATTCATCGAGGAGCGACCGGATCATGCGACCGTTCAAATCGAAGAGACGAACCCGCACGGGGCCGGGCTCGGTCGTGAAGAAGGTAAGCGTCGCCTCCGGATTGAGCGGATTCGGGGAGACCAGAGCGGCGAGCTTCCCGCCTCCTGCCATGACAAGGACGTCCATTTGCGCGCGGAAGACCCCGCCTGTGAAGAGCCGCCCTTCGAACGTGATGGTGACCGGGGTGTTCCCGTGGAGGCTGCTGAAGAGAAGGCGCAGGTCATCCTTCCGGAAGCAGGCGGTGATCTCGTTCACCCCGTTCGCGTCTTGGTCGCCGATGACCACGGATCTGTCCACGATCGCATGGATCTCCGAGACCGAACCCGTATTGAGAGACTTCATCACGATGGATGTGAAGTCCACGGTCACGAGGCTGAACGACCCTCCGATGGGTTCGATGTTCCCGCACCACTGCGGCTTGCCCGAGCCCAACCGGATGCTGCGGTTCCCGCTCGCGGTGAACGCACGGGCCTGGAACACTCCGACGATGTTGGC
>DASXTQ010000094.1:0-3700 GCA_036505295.1 Candidatus Eiseniibacteriota bacterium | reverse complement strand
CCGAGCGCCACCAGAGGGATGCTGTGCGGCCCGTGATCCTGCGTGCGCCGCCGGCCCACGTAGATCACCGACGCCAGCGCGGCCATCCCGGCGATGTTGTGCACCACGATGCCGCCGGCGAAATCGAGGACGCCCCACTTCTGGAGGATGCCGCCGCCCCAGATCATGTGCACGAACGGGAAGTACACGAACAGGAGCCAGGCGGTCAGGAACAGCATGTAGGCCTTGAACGTGACGCGGTTCGCGAAGGCTCCGGTGATGAGCGCCGGGGTGATGATGGCAAACATCATCTGGTAGGCGCAGAACACGACCATGGGGATGGTATCGTTCGGCGAGGGCGTGTCGAGGTTCACGTTGCGTAAGAACGCCATGTGGAGGTCGCCGATGATTCCGCCGGGGCCACCGCTGAAGCACAGCGAGAATCCGCACACCCACCAGAGCACGGTGGTCCAGCCCATCGATACGAAGCTCTGGATCATGATCGCCAGGACATTCTTCCGGCCCACCAACCCGCCATAGAAGAAGGCCAACCCGGGCGTCATGAGCATGACCAGGCTGCTGCACAGCAGCATGAACCCAGTATTGCCGGTGTCGAGGTGCAGCATGGGATCCCTCCTGCTACGAGAGAAAGCCGACCCCAGGCGACAGGGCATGACAGTGCGGCCGGCCACGCTACCCGCGGGGGGAGCGTTTGTCAAATATGGGCTTCTGGTTTGGTTTGTCGAGACTGCCGCGGGGGTCTACCCTCCTCGGAATGTTCGGTCGTGGGCCGAAATCCGATCCGGTCGAGATGTCGCGCAAGCTACGCGGGCAGGCGCTCAGCGTTGGCCACGACGAGCTCGGCCTCTCGCCGACCGAGGCACGGCAGCACGTCTGGGGCGTGCTCATGGAATTGGGCTACCCGCAGGCGGTCGCCACGCTCGTCGTGCTCGGCGAGGGAACCACGAGCCTCTACATCAGCACGGGAGGGGGCATCATCGGAGCGGGGGAGCATCCGCCGGTGCGCGCCGCCGCGGAGGGATTGCTCGCAGCGACCGAGGCTCATCTCGCCGGCTTCCAGCCGGTCGCGGAAACACCGCTCCCGCAAACCGGGCGGGTGCGGTTCTACGTGCGGACGTTTGACGGGACGCTCGGCGCCGAGGCGGACGAGCAGGACCTAGGCCACGGCCGCCACGAGCTCTCGCCCGTCTTCCACGCCGGGCACGTGGTCATCACCGAGATGCGGCTGGCTTCCGAAGAGCAGCAGCGGGCGAAATAGAGCGGATCAGGCTCTCCCGTCGAGGAGCGCACGGCCCCGCGTCGTCAACGTCACCTCCGCCCTACCGGGCACCCCGCCCGCACGGGCGACCGCAACCAGCCCCTCCGTTACCGCATCGTCCCATACCGGCTGCCGGGGGCAATTGCTCCGCCAGGCCTCCATGGCCTCGGCGTAAGTTCGAGGGCGGCTCGAGATCCAACTCAGCAGCTCCAGCGTCAGGGCGCTCGGGGCGTCCTTCATTCGAGCCTCCGGGGCCTGTCTATCTCTATGGCCAGTGTTAACAGTAGGTGTTAACACTCCCCCGAGGGTACTTGACCACCGCGGGCATCCTGTCGACTTCATTTTGTGTCGATTATGGTAAATATGCCATACTATGGAAGCAGGGCTGCCGAGAAAGCCACTAACAGAGAATCACTATGCGCGCTGGGAAGAGGCCTAGCAGGAAGAAGGCCCGTGGGCAGCGTTGGTCCGTGAAGGATCGGGCAACGTCTTCGCAGATCTTCAGGTGCCCGACAGCAACGAAGCCCTCGCCAAGGCTGACATCGCCGTACAGATCGCTTCCGCCATCCAGCGGCGGGGTCTCACGCAGGCGGCAGCGGCTGCGAAGCTCGGTGTGGATCAAGCAGACGTATCGGATTTGGTTCGTGGGAAGCTCAGTGGCTTCTCGACGGATCGTCTAATCCGATTCCTGAACGCTCTGGGGCAGGACGTCGATATTGTGATTTACACGACCGCGCACGCCCGCCGAGCCGGAGAAACCCGCGTCCGCGAGGTGGCAGAGAGGTTCATGAAGCGTTACAGGAACGCCCTTAGGGAGCTCGCCAAGGGACCCTGAAATGAACACTGTCACCAAACCCACCCCCCGCGAGACATAACCCTTTGAAGCGGACGGGCGGCACGGTGAGAGCGGTTCTGTATCGAATCGGAGGGTGAGACGGGCGCGCCGCGCCGCCCTCACTCCCGCCCGCCCTTCGCCATGTAGGCGCTCACCTCGGCATGAGAAATCGCATCGGCCGCGAAGGTGAACGTCCCCTTCTCCTTGATCTCGCGCGCGGCCCGCATGAAGGCTCCCAGCGCGGAGCGGGCCAAGGCTCCACCCACGCTGATCCGCTTGGCTCCGGTGGCGGCCAGCTCGGCGACGGAATAGGTGGCGCCTCTCAAGCCCATGAGGACGTTGACGGGCTTGGGCGAAACCGCCGCACACACCCGCGTGATTGCCTCGAGGCTCGGGAGCCCCGGCGCGTACAACACATCGGCGCCGGCCTCCGCGAACGCCCGCAATCGCTTGATCGTATCCTCGAGGTCCGCGCGGCCATGGAGGAAATTCTCGGCGCGAGCGGTCAGGAGGAACCGGCACTCGTGCGCGGCCTTCGCGGCCGCGGCGACGCGCTCCACCGAGAGCGCGAATTCATAGATGGGCTCCTTCTCATCGTTCGAGGCATCCTCGATGGATCCCCCAGCCAGGCCGAGGTCCGCGGCGAGCCGAATCGTCTCGGCACACGCCTCAGGCTCCCGGCCGAACCCGTTTTGCAAGTCGGCGGACACGGGCAGATGCGTCGCCTCGACGATGGCCTTCGCATTCGCCAGGACCCCCTCGCGAGTCAGGTCCGTGTCCTGGCGCGCGGCCGAAAACGCAAAACCCGCGCTCGTCGTCGCGAGCGCCTCGAAACCGAGTGCCGTCAGGATTCTCGCCGATCCGGCGTTCCAGGGATTCGGGATCACGAAGATCCCGGGCCGCGCATGAAGCGCCCGAAACGCCTCGTATTTCTGCTCGCGCGTCGCCGCGACTGCCACTCCGCCCTCCCGATCGTTCGCCATCAAAACAGCCCCTCCACCGTGTACATCCGGCTCATGCGCTGGTAGTAGCTGTACGCGAGCGCCCGGCCATCCGGCGTCATGCGCGCGATCGCGATCCCCTCGACACCGGTCGTGTCGGGCGGAGAAATTTCGCGAAATAGCTTCCGCTCCCCGGTCTCGAGATCGATCCGCCAGATCTTCACCGGCAGCTCGCCCCGCGTGAACACATAGAGCGCGTCCCCCTTCTCGGACCACGAGACCGTGCGTTCGAACTCGACCGCGCCCCCGAGAGGCTTCGACGCGCCGCCGTCGACCGGGTAGATCGTGAGCCTCCGGTCCGGCCCGTGCGCGACGGCGAAGCGCCCGTCCGGAGAAACGAGGGTGTCGTAGTACGTGATTCCCTCCTCGGAGAAGGGCTCCCGCGTTCCGGTCGCGAGGTCCAGCTTGTAGAGCCGCCGCGCGTGCCCCGGCTCGCTCGCGAGGCAGCAGACCGCGCGCCCGTCGGGGAACCAGGAGACGTGGTCGATCTGGAGATCGCCGGTCGTGATCGTGCGCGGCTCGCCGGCGCCGCACGGCACCAGCTCGAGCCGGCTCCGGGTCAGGCCCACGCTCGAGAGCGCCCACTCTCCGTCCGGCGAGAGGCTG